>JBBSLC010000079.1:0-14136 GCA_038255685.1 Acidimicrobiales bacterium
ATCGATGCGATCGAGGAGCCGTTGGCGGCGGTCGCCGGGCTGATCAACGCGGCGACCGGTCACCTCGTCGACCTGGTCGCCCGGGCGATCGAGACCGGGGCGTGGGGACAGGCCGGGATCCGCTCACCCGAGCACTGGCTCGCCTGGAAGACCGGCATGACGCTGCACCGGGCACGCAAGGTCGTCACCGTCGCCCGCCGCCACGCCGAGCTCCCCGCCACCATCGGTGCCATGCGAGCCGGGTCGCTCTCCGAGGACCAAGCCGTCGAGATCGGGTTGCACGTCCCCGCCCAGTTCGAGGCCGAGGTCGCCGACTTCGCCCGCTCAGCCACCGCCGGCCAGGTCCGCACCGTCGCCCGCCGCTACCCCTTCACCCCTGAGCCCGAAGACACCGACGAGCCCGAGCCGGAACCAGACGCCAGCCCCGGTGAGGCCGCCGATCGCAACATCCTCGCCTTCGGCTACGGCGATGACGGCCGCTGGTGGTGCCGAGCCGACCTCGACCCCGACCTCGGAGCCCTCGTCCAGACCGCCCTCGAAGCCTGCCGAGACGCCGAGTTCCACGACCGTCACCCCGACGCCGACCCCAACACCCCCACCACCGGCGTCACCTGGGGCGACAGCCTCGTCCGCCTCGGCGACGCCGCCCTCACCGGCCTCACTGGCGACCGACCCGCAGCCGACCGCCACCAGGTCATCCTCCACGTCCGCGCCGACCAGCCCGACGCCTCCACGTACCTCCACCTCGGACCCGCCCTCCCCGCCGGGGTGCGCCGCTACCTCACCTGCGACTCGACGGTCCGCTGGCTCCTCGAAGACGCCGACGGCGTCCCCATCAAGCTCGGCCGCAGGCAACGAGCCTTCAGCGCCCCGCAGCGCACCCTCATCGAAGACCTCCACGGCGGCGAGTGCGCCAGACCCGGCTGCGGACGACGCCGCGGCCTGCACCTCCACCACCACCTCCACTGGGAGGACGGCGGCCCCACCGACATCGGCAACGCCCTCCCCCTCTGCGGCCCCGACCACCGGCTCCACCACCAAGGCCTCCTCGGCATCGCGGGCGATCCCTCCCGACCCGAGACCCTCGTCTTCACCGACAACCACGGCCGCGTCCTCACCCGGGGTGCTGCACCCAGACCACCCGACCCCGACAAGGGCCTCGACCACACCGCCCGACACCTCGGGCTCCCAGAACCCCACTGGGAGCACCCCTCCGGCGAACGCCTCGACCACTGGTCCATCAGCTTCCACGACCCGTTCGCGGCCTGACCCGCCCAGGTACGTTGCCGACGTGGACGTGATCGAGTGGCTGCTCGAGGGTGACCCCGCCATCCGCTGGCAGGTGCTGCGGGATCTCACCGGTGCACCGCCCGACGAGGTCGCGGCGGAGCGGGCTCGGGTGGAGCACGAGGGGTGGGGTCCGCGCCTGCTCGCCCTCGAGGATCCCGACGGCCTCTGGGCGGGCGGCGCCTGCTTTCCGGCCTCCTACCGGGGCGAAGGACCGGGCCAGCCCTGGACGGCGACCATGCACGTGCTGCAGACCCTGCAGCTCCTCGGGCTCGACCCGGCATCGCCGTCGGCGCGCCGGGCGATCGCCCTCGTGGCGGAGAACGGTCGGTGGGAGCACGAGGGGCAGCGGTACTTCGACGGCGAGGTCGAGCCGTGCATCAACGGCCGGACGATCGAGGCCGGCGCCTACTTCGGGGTGGACGTCACACCGATCGTCGAGCGGGTCCTCGGCGAGCGCCTCGAGGACGGCGGCTGGAACTGCGACGCCGAGCGCGGGTCCGTGCGCTCGTCGTTCCACTCGACGGTCGACGTGCTCGACGGACTGCTCGAGCTCGAGCTGGCCGGACTCGGGACGCCCGAGGTGCGCACCGCCCGTCGGAGCGGCGAGGCGTACCTGCTCGAGCGGGGCCTGTTCCGCCGCAGGAGCACGGGCGAGGTCGCCGACCCCGCGTTCCTCGAGGTCGCGTTCCCGTACTACTGGCACCACGACGTGCTGCGCGTCCTCGACTACTTCCGTCGGTCCGGGTCGGACCCCGCCCCCCAGATGGCCGAAGCGGTCGAGGTGGTGCGGTCGAAGCGCCAGGCCGACGGCCGGTGGCTGGTCGAGCGCGTCCTCGAAGGGGACGTCCACTTCGACCTCGAGGGCCCGACGGGCACCCCCAGCCGCTGGAACACCCTCCGAGCCCTCCGCGTGCTGGCGTGGTGGGACGGGTCAGCCTGACGTCCTTGGCCTCGCTCAGCCCGCCTGCCACTTGTCGACCATGGCGACGAGGGCGGTGAGCACCAGGACGGTGGCTACTCCTCGACGAGCTCGATCAGGGTGGCGAAGCTGGTCTTCGGGTGCAGGAAGGCGACGGTGGTGCCGCGGCTGCCGGTGCGGGGGTGCTCGTCGACGACACGGGCGCCCGCCTCCTTCACCGACTCGAGGACCGCGGCGCAGTCGGCCACCCGATAGCCGATGTGATGGAGCCCTTCGCCGTTGCGGGCCATGAACTTGGCGAGGGGTGAGGCGTCGGTGACCGGGGTGAGGAGCTGGATGTAGGAGTCCGCCACCTTGATGAGGGCCTCCTCCACGCCGTCGCTCTCGATGCGCTCTCGGTGGGCGACGGTGGCGCCGAACATGTCCCGGTACCAGGCCACTGCCGCATCGAGGTCGGCCACGGCGATGCCGACGTGGTCGATGTTGGTGAGCACGCCACCGGTTGCGTCTGCGTGGACGTGGTCCCCGCCGAGGCCCGAGCCGCCGTCCTCGTCGCCGATCAGGCTCACGAGGCACCGCCTGCGGCGTGACGCTGGTAGAGGGTGATCTTGTCCTCGCCGACCTTCGCCCGCAGCTCGGGGTCGTCGATGCCCTGGCCGGCCTCGGGAGCCAGGCAGAGGACGCCGATCTTGCCCTCACTCTGGTTCTTGTGGACCGACAGCGCCGCCTCGCCCACCTTGTCGAGCGGGTGCGTCTCCGACAGCAGCGGCTGGATGCGACCCTGCGCGATGAGGCGGTTCGCCTCAGACGCCTCGCGGTAGTTGGCGAAGTGGCTCGCCTTGATCGTCTTCAGCTTCATCCAGAGGTGGCGGTTGTCGTACTCGATCATGTAGCCGCTCGTGGCTGCGCACGTCATGACGAGGCCGCCCCGCTTGGCCACGAACACCGACGCACCCATGGTGGAGCGGCCGGGGTGCTCGAAGACGATGTCGGGGTCGACGCCGACGAGGCCGCGGATGTCCTTGCCGAAGCGGCGCCACTCGGACTCGTCCTGGGTGTGCTCGTCCTTCCAGAACTGGTAGCCGTTGGCGGCGCGGTCGATGACGTGCTCGCAGCCCATGTCGCGGAGCAGCTGCGCGCGCTCGGGCGACGACACCACGCCAACGGGGATCCCACCGCCGTTCAGCACGTACTGCACGGCGTAGCCGCCGATGCCACCCGTCGCGCCCCAGATGAGCACGACGTCGCCCTGCTTCATCCCGGCGCCGTTGCGGCTCACGAGCATCCGGTAGCTCGTGGAGTTGCACAGCGCGTTGACAGCCGACTCCTCCCACGTGAGGTGCGCCGGCTTGGGCATGAGCTGGTTCGCCTTGACGACGGTGAGGTCGGCGAGACCGCCGAAGTTCGTCTCGAAGCCCCAGATGCGCTGGTTGCTGGCGAGCATCGAGTCGTCGTGCGCGCTCGGGTCCTGGTCGTCGACCGAGTTGCAGTGTATGACGACCCGGTCGCCCGGCTTCCAGCTGCGGACCGCGGCACCGACCTTCACGACCACACCGGCACCGTCGGAGCCGATCACGTGGTACGGCAGGTCGTGGCGAGCGCCGTACTCGCTCTCCTTGCCGAAGCGGGCGAGGAAGCCGAACGTCGACACCGGCTCGAAGATCGACGTCCACACCGTGTTGAAGTTGATCGAGCTCGCCATGTTGGCGACGTACACCTCGTCGGGCGCGAGCTCGGGGGTCGCGACCTCTTCGATGTGGATGCTCTTGCGAGGGTCCTTGTCCGCTGACTCGACCCCCTCGAACATCCCCGCCTCGTCCTTGCGGACGGTGGCTGCTCGGTAGGACTCCGGCACGGGCAGCGCGGCGATGTCCTCGCCGCTCGCCCCACCCTGGATGGCATCGAGGTAGGCCTGCATGGCGGGGAACCTACCGGACCTCTCGGCTGGCGGGCGAGGGGGGTCGCATCCCTATGCTGAGAGCCTCGTCAGACCAGGGGAGGTCGCTCATGTCCGGTTCGGTCATCGTCGCAGGGGCTCGTACGCCCATCGGCAAGCTCTCAGGGGCGCTCGCTGCGCTCCCCGGCACGGACCTCGGCGGCTTCGCCATCGCCGCCGCCCTCCAGCGGGCGGGCGTCGCCCCGGACCAGGTCGACTACGTGATCATGGGCCAGGTCCTGCAGGCAGGCGCCGGACAGATCACCGCCCGCCAGGCAGCCGTCAAGGGCGGGATCCCCATGGGCGTCCCCGCGACGACCATCAACAAGGTCTGCCTGTCAGGGCTGAACGCCATCTACCTGGCGGACCAGATGATCGCGAGCGGCGACGCCGACATCGTCGTGGCCGGTGGCATGGAGTCCATGACCAACGCCCCCTACCTCCTCCCCGGGGCGCGGGCCGGCTACCGCATCGGCGACCAGCAGATCGTCGACGCCATGATGTTCGACGGGCTGTTCTGCGCGTTCGACGTGTGCGCCATGGGCGCCGGGACCGAGAAGTACACCGCTGCCGCTGACGGCATCACCCGCGAGCGCCAGGACGCCTTCGCCGCCACCTCCCACGAGCGCGCGTCGTCCGCCATGAAGGAAGGGCGCTTCGCCGACGAGATCGTCCCGGTGTCGATCCCGCAGCGCAAGGGCGACCCGATCGTCGTCGAGACCGACGAGGGCGTGCGCCCCGGCACCACGTCGGAGAGCCTCGGCGGCCTGCGCGGCGCCTTCGCTGCCGACGGCACCATCACGGCAGGCAACGCCAGCCAGATCAGCGACGGCGGCGCCGCGGTGATCGTGATGTCCCGGGCCAAGGCCGACGAGCTCGGCGTCACGCCCCTTGGCGAGATCATGGGCTACGGCCAGGTGGCGGGACCCGATGCCTCGCTCCTCACCCAGCCGAGCCGGGCGATCAACCAGGCGCTCGCCAAGGCGGGCAAGGCGGTGACCGACGTCGACCTCTTCGAGATCAACGAGGCCTTCGCCGCCGTCGGTGTCGCCTCCATGGACGACCTCGGCATCACGGACGAGATCACCAACGTCAACGGCGGCGCCATCTCGCTCGGCCACCCCATCGGCATGTCCGGTGCGCGCCTCGCCCTCACCCTGCTGCTCGAGCTCGGTCGTCGGGGCGGCGGCACGGGTGCTGCTGCGCTGTGCGGCGGCGGCGGCCAGGGCGACGCGCTCCTCGTGCGCACCCTCGCCTGAGCGGGCTCAGCCCTCGTTGCCAGCGACCTCGTTGAAGCAGTCGTTGAAGGCCTCGCTGGCTGCGTCGTACTCCTCCTCGGTGGCGTCGAGGGGGAGATCGTCGAGCAAGGCGTTGCACTCGGCGTAGGGGTCCTCGTACTCCTCGAACCCGAAGTCCTCCTCGAACCCGAAGTCCTTCTCCGTGCTGAACGAGTCCTCGCCGAAGCCGCTGCCGTAGAGGAACGGTGAGAAGCCGAAGGCGCTCGAGAGGAGCTGCTCAGGGTCCTCGAGGTCCTCACGGTCCACGACCCGCATGAGGGCCAGGATGACCTCTTGGAACGAGCGGGTCGGGCTGACGTACCAGCCGCCCTCTCGCTCGACGGTCATCACGCCGAGCTGTGCGTCCACGAGCTCCTGGGCGAAGGCGCTGCGGCCCATCCCCATGGCCATGCCCTCCTCCTCGAGCTCGTCGAGGCACAGCTCCTCGGACTCCTCACCGAACACGCCGCTGAAGCAGTCGCCGTCGAAGGAGGCGTCGAACGCCTCACCGTCGATCGAGCCCGATGCCGCGAAGCCCGTGATCGTGACGCTGGCGGTGGACCCGTCCCGCGTCGCCTCGGTGTCGAGGCGGTCGATCGAGATGTCGAAGGAGGACGAACCCCGGAGCGACTCGATCGCCTCGTCGGCCTCGCCGAGGAACAGCGGGGCGTAGTCGTGCAGGGCGGACATCTCGCCTGGCGGCAGCAGGGCGATGACGGCGCGCAGATCGAGGTCGACCGCCGCCTGCAGCAGCTCTTGGATCGCCTGCTCCGGTGACGCCGCACCGTCGGGGACGACGCCAGCGCTGAAGTCGGGCACCGGTGCGCCCGCAGCCTGACGGGCGGCCTCGGCGATCGAGTAGTGGAGGCTGACGTGCCAACCACCGTCGTCCACCACGACGAGGTCGAACGCATCGTCGGCGGTGAGCGACTCGGTGGCGGTGATGGGCTCCAGCGCAGCGCCCTCCTCCTCCATGAGGTCGCGCACGAAGGAGCCGAGGGGGACCCCGTCGGGGTCGACGGTGCTGGTGATCGTGCCGGCGAGCACGGTGACCGCAGCGAGCCTGTCGCTCCCCCCGAGGGGTGCGCTCGTGAGCTCGAGATCGGAGACGTCGAGCTCGATGCCACCGATGTCGCCGAGGTCGAGGGCGCCGGCGAGCACCTCGAGTCGCTGCAGCTCGTCGACCACGTCCTCGATGAACGGCTGGTAGAGCTCGCGCTCCGCCGGCGCCATGGCGTCGAGCACCCCGAGGACGTCCTCGTCGGCGATGGCGGTGAACATCGCCTCGACTGCTTCCTCGGGCGAGCCAGCGGTGCCCTCGGCGACCAGGGACGAGACGGCGAAGGCGCCGGCTGCCAGCACCAGGACGGACGCGATCGCGACGCCGACGACGGCCGGCCCGCGCCGGCGCTGCGGTGGTGCCGGGTAGGCGGGGAGCCAGGTGCCGGGTGCCGCCGGCGCCGGTCCCTGCCGGGCGACGTCGTCAGGTCGTGCCCATGGGTTCGTCTCATCGGTCACGTCTGCTCCCTCTGCCCTGTGCCCCCACCATGAGCGCACTCACGACCGAGAGCAACCCGGTCGAGGCGGCCACCGGCACGCCGAGCTCGATCCCGAGGGGCGATCCGAGCACCGCCACCACCAGACCGAGCGTCGCACCGCCGACGACCAACCCGAGCACTGTAGAGCACAGCGTGCATCGAAGGAACACCGAGATGCACGTGAGCAGCGCGCAGAGCGGAAGGAAGTACCACGCAGCGGAGGGACCAGTGAGCATCGCCGGTACGAGGTCGAGCCGACCGACGACGCCGACGAGCTCGTAGCTGTTGCGCAGCCGGGCACCGCTGCGCGCCCACGGCAGGAACGAGGCGACCGTCGTTGCCGCCATCGCACCGAGGAGCAGGCGGGCCGCGATCGATGGATCAGCTGGCTGCGTCGGTGCCGTCCTGGCCGGCGAGGCGCGCGGCCGTGTCGGCGAAGGACGGGTCGGCGAGGAGGAGCCGCCCGACGATGGCATCGAAGGCGAGGTCCTCCTGCCGGGCAGCGGCCTCGACCGCTGCGAGGTCGACGTGCAGCTCGTCCGGCTCTCCTGCGAGCAGGACCTGGCGCCAGCGGAGGAGCCCGAGGGCGGTCACGACGAGCGCGAGCGCTGTGATCAGCGACCCACCTGCGACGGCTCCCATCAGCGCACCTCCCCGTCCACGTCCACGGCCGAGGCGTACCCCGGATGCTCCTCGTCGTCCCATCTCACTCGACGCTGCGCCTGCCTTCAAGTGCACGTCCGAGCGTGAGCTCGTCGGCGTACTCGAGATCGCCCCCGACGGGCAGGCCGCTCGCGATCCTCGTCACCGAGAGGCCGAGCGGCTTGAGCAGCCTGGCCAGGTACATCGCCGTCGCCTCACCCTCGATGTTGGGGTTCGTGCACAGGATGACCTCCGTGATCCCCTCGGGCTCGAGCCGGGCGACGAGCTCCCGCACCTTGAGCTGGTCGGGGCCGATCCCCTCGATCGGGGAGATCGCCCCCTGGAGCACGTGGTACCGGCCGCGGTACTCACCGGTGCGCTCCACGGCGACGATGTCCTTGGGCTCCTCCACGACGCAGACCAGGTGGGTGTCGCGTCTGACGTCGGTGCAGATCTCGCACTCCGGTCCCTCGGACACGTTGAAGCAGCGACCGCAGAAGGCGACGCGCGCCTTCATCTCGTCGATCGCCTTCGACAGCCGGGCTGCGTCTTGCGCAGGCAGCTTGAGCAGGTGGAAGGCGATCCGCTGCGCGGACTTCGGCCCGATGCCGGGCAAGCGCCCGAGCTCGTCGATCAGGTCCTGGACCGGTGCGGCGTACACCTCGAGCCGGCGCTAGCCGCCGAGGAGGCCGCCGAGGCCGCCCGCGCCCCCGAGGCCGAGCCCGCCGAGCGATGCCTGCTGGCCCTCTTGCACCTGGGCCACGGCGTCACGGAAGGCGGCGAGGACGAGGTCCTCCAGCATCTCCACGTCACCGGGGTCCACGACCTCGGGCTTGATGCGGATCGCCTGGACCTCCATGCCGCCGGTCAGCTCGACGAGGACGACGCCGCCACCGGCGTGACCGGTGAAGACCTGCTCGGCCGCCTCTGCCTGCGCTGCGAGCAGCTGCTCCTGCATCTGCTGTGCCTGGGCCAAGAGGCCCTGCAGGTCGGGCAGCTCGAAGCCGGCGGGGCCGTCGGACTCGTCGGGCTCGCCGGGCGCTTCGTCGGTCACGACCGGAGACTACCGGCGTGCCGCTCGATCGCTCAGCCGCCGTCGACCACCTCGGCGCCGGGGAACGCCTCGGCCAGCCGGTCGATGCCCGTCCGATCGTCGGCGGGGGCATCCACGAGGCCCTCGAGGTCCACCTGGTCATCACCTTCGGGGGGTGCACCGACGGCATCGGTGGTGCCCGTCCCGCCGGGAGGCGCCACGACATCGACGACGAGGCGGACGGGGATCGGCCGCCCGAAGTGGGCTTCGAGCGCGGCCTCGAGCTCGGGGCGGCGCTCCTCGCACTTGCGCTGCATGATCTCGTTCGGCAGGGCGAGCACTGCGGCGCCGTCGGCGACGTCGACGAAGTGCCCGGTGCTGAAGCGGCTCCGAGCCACGTTCGAGAGCTGTGCCACCACGTGGTCCGTCCAGGCCGCAGCGAGCTCGGCTCGAGACGGCAGACCCTCGACCGATGACGGCACGGGTGCCGGCGGCTCGGGTGCCGATGCCTGGGGCTCGGGCGGCTCGGGGGCCGTGCGGGTGGGGCCATCGCGGAGGTGAGCGCCGAGCGCAGGCTTGGTCCCGGCGTCGCTCGGTGGCGGCGTCGGCGCTGCGGTCGCAGCGGTCAGCGCCTCGCGAGCGGCGGCGCGCCCAGCGGCGGCAGGGCGGGCCTCGACGGCCGGCGCCTCGGCGGCCACGGCCGAAGGCGCGACGGGTCCACCCCCACCCGTGCCGCTGGCCTCGCGCCCGGCTCGCTCGAGGTGCTCGATCCGCTCCAGCAGCGCGGCAGGGGACGCGTCGAGCTCAGGTCGCGTGACGCGCACGAGGGCGACCTCGAGCGTGACTCGCGGATCCGGGGCGTTCGGCAGGGCGAGGACCGCTTCGCCCACGGCGTCGAGCGCCCGGACGAGCGCAGCAGGACCGAGCCTGCGGGCCTGGTCGGCGACGCGGTCGCGGACGACATCTGGAAGGTTCACGAGCTCGGGCGCCATGAGCGAGAGGAGCGCGTCGCGCAGCATGGCGGCGACGGCGGTGGCGATCGAGCGCGGGTCGGCGCCGGTGCTGCACGCGAGCGCGACCCCGGCGAGCGCCCGCCCCGTGTCGCGCTCGCAGAGCCCCTCGACGACCTCGTCGATGGACGCGTCGTCCTCACCCTCGCCCCCGGCGGCGACGATCTGGTCGAGCGCAGAGAGGGCGTCGCGCGCCGAGCCGTCGCCCTTGCGCACGGCACGGTCGAAGGCGGCGTCGGCGACCTCGAGGCCGGCATCGGCGGCGACCGACCGGAGGTGCTCACCGAGGAGGGACGCGTTCAGCAAGCGGAAGTCGTAGTGCTGCGTCCTGCTGCGGATCGTCGGGAGCACCTTGTGGGGATCGGTGGTCGCGAGCACGAACACCACGTGGCCGGGCGGCTCCTCGAGCGTCTTGAGCAGCGCGTTGGACGCCGCCGTCGAGAGCATGTGGACCTCGTCGACGATGTAGACCTTCGTCCGACCGCTCGTGCCGAGCGAGGCCCGCTGGATCAGCTCGCGGATCGCCTCGACACCGTTGTTCGACGCCGCATCCAGCTCGGTGACCGCCATCGACGTGCCCGCCTCGACGGCCCGGCAGGACTCGCACCGGCCGCACGGCTCACCGCCGTCGAGCTCCTCGCAGTTCAGCGCCTTGGCCAGGATCCGGGCCGTGGAGGTCTTGCCCGTGCCCCGTGGGCCGCTGAAGAGGTAGGCGTGGACGACCGAGCCGTCGCGGACCGCGTTGCTGAGGGCGGCGACGACGTGCTCCTGGCCCTTGACCTCCGCGAATCGCTGGGGCCGGTACCGGCGGTAGAGGGCCTGGAACGCCACGGAGACGACCTTATCGACGCCCCGGCCCAGCGTGGCCGGGCTGGTGCTGTCGCTACCGTGGCGTCGTGGCGACGATCGGGGCGGGCGTCGACGCCACGTTCGTCGGTGCCCCCGTCCCTCGGGACGCCGTGCTGGCCCTCTGGGGCGGCGTGTCGCCCCTCGGGGGGGAGGACGACCGCCTCGAGCTGGTCCTCCCCGATGGCGGAGCGCTGCGCCGCACGACGGTCGCCGCCACCCTCGTGCCCGTCGGCCGCTGCATCGACCTGCTCGCCGCGCTCCCGGCAGCAGCCGACGTGGCGCCGTCCGTGCGCGCCTGGTCGGTGGCCACGCACCTCGCACTCGACCTCGTCGCACGGGGTCGCCTCCTCCCCTCGCTGACCGCAGACGGCCTCGACACCTGGCGCGTCGGTCCCCTCGACCCAGCGGACCAGGTGCACCTCCTCCAGCTCGCCGAAGCGCTCCCGCCGCAGTCCCACGCCGTCGAGGAGCCGGGCGAGGGAGCGCTGCGGATGGTGGCGCCGGGCGTCGCCGTGAGCGCCTACCTCGACGCCGTCGCCGACGCGATGGTGCGCACCGCCGCAGCCCCCCTCGCAGCCGGGCACGAGCCGTTCGCCGCCCCCGGCCACCACGACGTCGGGGCCCACGAGCCGTGGCTGCGCTCCACGACGGGCGCGACCGGTGCGGCGGCGGCGTCACTGCGGGTCCAGCTCCCCGACGACGCAGGCGAGGCGGTCGGGTGCGTGCTCGAGATCCGCAGCACGCTCGACCCCGGGCTCGCGATCACTGCGGAGGACCTGTGGGCCGCACCACCTGCCGTCCTCGCCCGCTTCGGTGCCGACGTCGACCTGGCGCTGCTCGTGACCTTGCGGCGCGCAGCCCGGGTGTGGGAGCCGATCGGTCGCCTGCTCGCCGACGCTCGACCAGCTCACCTCGAGCTCGACGACACCGAGGCGGAAGAGCTGTTCGGCCCGGTCGCCGACGACCTCGCCGCCGCCGGGCTCCCCGTGCTGTGGCCTGCCCACGTCCTGTCCCCCCTCGCCCTGCGCTCGGTCGTGACCACGCCCCGGCCTGAGTCGCTCACCTCGGGCGGGCTCGACCTCGAGGCGGCCGGCGAGCTGCGCTGGCGGGCGACCATCGACGGGCAGGACCTCACCGAGGACGAGCTCACCGCGCTGGCGGAAGCCAAGCGGCCCATGGTCCGGATGCGCGGTCAGTGGGTCCGCGCCGATCCCGAGCAGCTCCGTCGGCTGGGCGAGCGGCGCGCCATCCGCACCGGCGACGTGCTCGCCGCCGCGCTCTCCGGCTCGCTCACCGTCGACGGGGCAGCGGTGGACGCCGAGATCGAAGGGCCGCTGCTCGCCCTGGCCGAGCGCCTCGCCACCTTCGACGGGCGGCGGGACGGGACCCCGCCGGTCGGCCTCGAAGCGACGCTGCGGCCCTACCAGCAGCGCGGGCTGGAGTGGCTCGAGGAGATGGCGACCCTCGGCCTCGGCGGGGTCCTCGCCGACGACATGGGGCTCGGCAAGACCATCCAGGTCCTCGCGCTCCACCTGGCCAGGCGGGGCAGCGGCCCGACGCTCATCGTCTGCCCCACCACCCTCCTCGGGAACTGGGAGCGCGAGGCGGCGCGCTTCACCCCCGACGTCCCCGTGCGCCGCCACCACGGGACCGCTCGCTCGCTCGAGGACCTCGCCGCCGACGAGATCGTCGTGACCACCTACGGCGTGGTCCGTCGCGACGCCGCCACCCTGGCGGAGACGGCCTGGGGGCTCGTCGTCGCCGACGAGGCCCAGGCGGTGAAGAACCCGTTCTCCCGCACGGCGCGCGCCCTGCGAACGGTTGCCAGCCAGGCGCGCATCGCGCTGACGGGCACGCCGGTCGAGAACCGCCTCGCCGACCTGTGGGCCCTCCTCGACTGGACCACGCCCGGCCTGCTGGGATCACTCGACGCCTTCCAGCGGACCGTCGCGGTGCCGATCGAGCGCGAGCGCGACGAGGAGGCGACCGCCCGCCTGGCTGCCACCGTCCGGCCCTTCCTGCTCCGCCGGCGCAAGTCCGACCCCGACATCGCGCCGGACCTCCCGCCCAAGACCGAGACCGACCGCTTCGTCGGGCTCACCGTCGAGCAGTCCACGCTGTACCGCGCCGTGGTCGCCGAGCTGCTCGACGACGTCTCCGAGGCGGAGGGCTTCGACCGGCGCGGCCTCGTGCTCAAGCTGCTCACGGCGCTGAAGCAGATCTGCAACCACCCGGCCCAGTACCTCGGCCAGGGCGGGCCGCTCGCCGGCCGCTCGGGGAAGCTCGATGCCGCCGCCGACCTCCTCCAGGTGATCACCGACGAAGGCGACTCCGTCCTCGTGTTCACCCAGTACGTCGCCATGGGTCGCCTCCTCACGGCGCACCTCGACGAGCTCGGGATCGAGTCGCGCTTCCTCCACGGGGCCACCCCGGTCCGCCGGCGCGAGACGATGGTCGACGAGCTCCAGGCAGGTCACCCGAAGGTGCTCATCCTCTCGCTCAAGGCGGGGGGCACCGGCCTCAACCTCACGCGCGCCACCCACGTCATCCACTACGACCGCTGGTGGAACCCCGCCGTCGAGGACCAAGCGAGCGACCGGGCGTGGCGCATCGGCCAGGACCGACCCGTGCAGGTGCACCGGCTGATCTCGGAGGGGACGCTCGAGGAGCGCATCGCCGTGCTGCTCCAGACGAAGCGAGCGCTCGCCGACGCCGTGGTCGGCGGGGGCGAGGCGTGGGTGTCGGAGCTGTCCGACGCCGACCTCGCCGACCTCGTGGCGCTCGGGTCCGCCGATGGCTGAGCGCCGGACGTTCGGCTCGACGTGGTGGGGACAAGCCTGGCTCGACGCACTCGAGAGCCGTGCCGTCCACGACCCGAACCGACTCCCCCGAGGCCGCACGTACGCTCGCAAGGGCACCGCCTCGGGCCTCACCGTCGAGGCAGGGAGCGTCCGGGCGATCGTGGCGGGCTCCCGGCCCGAGCCCTACGAGGTCCTGCTCGAGGTCCGGCGCCTCCGCGACGATGAGTGGGACTGCGTGCTGGACGCGATCGTGGCGAAGGCCGGTCGGGCCGCTGCCCTCCTCGACGGCGAGCTGGACCCGGCGGTCGTCGCCGACGCCGCCGCACTCGACGTCGAGCTCCTCCCCCGGTCCGGCGAGCTCCGGACGGCGTGCACCTGCCCCGACTGGGCCGAGCCGTGCAAGCACGCGGCAGCCGTCTGCTACCTCATGGCCGACGCGCTCGACGAGGACCCCTTCGTCCTCCTCCGGCTGCGGGGCATGACGAGGGACGAGGTCGTCGGCGCCGTGCGCGCTCGCCGGGCTGCCACGGGCGGCGATGGCGAGGCGGTGACCCCGGGGGGCCGCATCGAGGTGGGTGTCCTCGCCGCTGAGGCGTGGTCCCGCGAGCCGGGTCCGCTGCCCCTGGTCGGGCCGGCGGGGGCGAGCGCCGGGCGCCCGGCACCGTGGCCGACGGACCCGCCCCGTGGCGCGCCCTTCGATGCCCTGGGCCTCCGCCGCCTGGCCACCGACGCCGCTCGACGGGCGTGGGCCGTGCGGGCAGGCATCGCCACCTCAGGCCTCGAGCTCGACGTGGCGGCCGACCGGGCCCGCCGGGCGTCGGGCGCCTCCGACACCGAGCGG
>JBBSLC010000080.1:0-14055 GCA_038255685.1 Acidimicrobiales bacterium
GAGGGCTCCTCGACGATGATCTTCTGGAAGCGCCGCTCGAGGGCGGCGTCCTTCTCGAGGTGCTTGCGGTACTCGTCGAGGGTGGTGGCGCCGATGGTCTGGAGCTCGCCGCGAGCCAGCATCGGCTTGAGGATGCTGGCGGCGTCGATGGCACCCTCGGCGGCGCCGGCGCCGACGAGGGTGTGGAGCTCGTCGATGAACAGGATGATGTCGCCCCGGGTGCGGATCTCCTTGAGGACCTTCTTCAGGCGCTCCTCGAAGTCGCCGCGGTAGCGGGAGCCGGTCACGAGGGCACCGAGGTCGAGGGTGTAGAGCTGCTTCCCCCTGATCGTCTCGGGCACGTCGTTCGTGGTGATCTTCTGCGCCAGGCCCTCGACGATGGCGGTCTTGCCCACGCCGGGCTCGCCGATGAGGACCGGGTTGTTCTTCGTGCGCCGAGAGAGCACCTGCATGACGCGCTCGATCTCACGCGCTCGGCCGATCACCGGGTCGAGCTTCTTCTCGCGGGCCTGCTGGGTCAGGTTGCGGCCGAACTGGTCGAGCACGAGCGAGCCGGACTGCCCGCCCTCGCCGCCCTGCGCGCCCGCAGCTGCACCGGGCTTGCCGCCGCCGGGGGCGGGATCGCCGCCGCCGGTGCCGGAGTAGCCGGAGAGCAGCTGGATGACCTGCTGGCGGACCCGGCTGAGGTCAGCGCCGAGCTTGACGAGCACCTGGGCGGCGACGCCCTCGCCCTCGCGGATGAGCCCGAGCAGGATGTGCTCGGTGCCGATGTAGTTGTGGCCGAGCTGGAGCGCCTCTCTGAGGCTGAGCTCGAGCACCTTCTTCGCACGGGGCGTGAAGGGGATGTGGCCCGACGGCGAGCTGCCGCCCTGGCCGATGATCTCCTCGACCTGGCTCCGCACGGCCTCGAGCGAGATGCCGAGCGACTCGAGTGCCTTCGCGGCCACTCCCTCGCCCTCGTGGATGAGGCCGAGCAGGATGTGCTCGGTCCCGATGTAGTTGTGGTTGAGCAGCCGCGCTTCCTCTTGGGCGAGCACGACGACCCTGCGGGCTCGGTCTGTGAACCGTTCGAACACTGTGCGCCCTCCTCGGCTGGGCGGTGACGTGAGGCGAGTGTACCGATCGCCCTGCACTACCCGACGTCGAGATCGGGCTGCGATTTCGAAGACGGGACTTCTGGTTGTGAGGGGCCCACCGCTACCGTGATCGGGTGGCCCCGGAGTCTGACCTGCTCCTCCCCCGCATGGCGGAGGAGCTCGAGCGAGTCGGCGCTGCGCTCAAGGCCTCCGTCACCACCGAGGACGCGTACTTCTCCGAGCTCACGAGCCACCTCGTCGGCGCCGGCGGCAAGCTGCTGCGTCCCGCGCTCGTTGTCGCAGCAGGCTCGGTGGCCGCCCCCGACGAACCCGTCTCTGACGACGTCGTCGCCGGTGGCGTGGCCGTCGAGCTCGTCCAGATCGGCTCGCTCTACCACGACGACGTGATGGACGAGGCGCTCACGCGCCGCTCGGTCGAGTCGGTGAACGCCCGGTGGGGCAACCTGCGGGCGATCCTCGCCGGCGACTTCCTCCTCGCCAAGGCGTCGGAGATCGCTGCCTCGCTCGGCACCGAGGTCGCCGCCCTGCTCGCAGCGACCATCGGCCGGATGTGCGAGGGCCAGGTGCGCGAGCTGCAGACCACCTTCGACATCACACGGACCGAGGCGCAGTACACCGCCGCCATCGAGGGGAAGACGGCATCGCTCTTCGCGTCCTCGGCCCGCATCGGTGGTCTCGTGGCCGAGCTCCCCCGGGCCGACGTCGAGTCCCTCACCACCTTCGGGCACCGCTACGGGATGGCGTTCCAGGTCGTGGACGACATCCTCGACGTCGTCGCCACCGACGAGCAGCTCGGCAAGCCTGCCGGCAACGACCTGGCCGAAGGGATCTACACGGTCCCGGCGATCAGGGCGCTCGCCAACCCGTCGGTTGGCGGCGAGCTCGCCGACCTGCTCGGTGGGCCGCTCGGCCCCGACGACGTCGACCGTGCCCGCAAGCTCGTCCGAACCGGCGACGCCGTCGAGGAGGCGACCTCTCTCGGGCGCTCCTACTGCATCGACGCCGCGCAGGCCCTCGACGACCTGCCCGACAACGCCGCCGTCGACCACCTCCGCAGCATGGCCACCGGCCTGCTCGACCACATCCCCGCCTGACTCGCCGTCTCGTCGCTCAGGTGAGGGCTGCCTCGAGCGGAGCCCGCAGGTCCTCGGGGGTGAGGCGCTCGATGCGAACCTGATCGCAGCCGACCCACGTCGCTGCCTCACGAAGCGCATCGGCGAGGGCGGGGACCCACCTCGGGCCGGCGAGTGAGACCTGGCGGGCGACGAGGGTCCGTCCCTCCCTGGCGGGGTCGACGCGCCCGACGAGACGGCCGCCGGCGAGGAGCGGCATCGTGAAGTAGCCATGGACGCGCTTGGACTTGGGGGTGTAGGCCTCGAGCCGGTGGGTGAAGCCGAAGATCCGCTCGGTCCGGGCCCGGTCCCAGATCAGCGAGTCGAACGGTGAGAGCAACGTCGTGCGGTGGCGACCTCTGGGCACCCCGGCCGAGAGCGTGGTCGGCAGCGCCCACCCCTGCTGGCCCCAGCCCTCGACGTCGACGGGAACGAGCCCTGTGTCCTGGATCGCAGCGTCGACGGCGTCGAGTCGGAGTCGGTGGTGATCGGTGAGGTCGGCCCGCGTCGCGACCCCGAGCCGCTCCGCCGCAGCGCGCACCAGCGCCACGGCGCACTCGTCGTCGGTGAGGCGCTCGGCAAGCAGGCCCGCCGGGATCGCTCGCTCGGCCAGGTCGTAGACCCGCCGCCAACCACGTCGCTCGACGCACACCACGTCCCCCTCGCTGAGGAGCTGCTCGGCGGCGATCTTGACCTCGGACCAGTCCCACCACGGACCGCCCTGCTTGGCCCCGCCCAGCTCGGTCGCGGTCTTGGGCCCGTCGGCGAGCGCAACCAGCACTGCGGCCCTCGCCTCGGGACGGGTGGAGCCTGCGCCGATCCGCTCCCGCCAGCGGCGCCGGCGCGCCTCGAACCACGGCCACGTCTCCATCGGGAGCACGCAGGCGGCGTGGGACCAGTACTCGAAGGCGCGGGCCGGCTGGCCCCAGTAGGCGTCCTCCACCCGCTGCCGGCCGACGGGCCCGAGTCGGGCGTAGGGCACGAGCTCGTGGCTGCGGGCGAGCACCGAGATCGTGTCGAGCTGCACCGCCCCCAGGTGCGCCAGCACCCCGAGCACCCCCGCCCGGCGGTCTGGCGCGCCGAGGAAGCCCTGGGCCGACAGCTGGATCCGGCGGGCATCGTCGGCCGAGAGCGCATCCCCCACGGCTGGCGACCCTACGTCTCCTCCGGACAGCGACCCACGCCGACGGCCGCAGACCTCCCGTCGCTCCTGGCTCGATGCCGTGCGCCTCTCGCGGAGAACCCGGGCTGCCCGTCGCAACGGTCCACCCGCCGCACGTGCTCCCGATCAGAGGCCGCTCGACCTGGTGGATCCACATTTGACACTCGATCGGATATCGTCACAGCGTGGATGCAGCGACACACCTCCGACGTGCTCGACGGGCGGCCGGCCTCAGCCAGCGGGCGCTCGCGAGCCGAGCCGGCACGTCCCAGGCCGCCGTCGCCGCCTACGAGCGTGGGCGGAAGGATCCAGGTACGAACACGTTCATCCGCTTGCTCGCCGCCGCCGGTGCCCGCCTCGACGTCGTCGGCGACCGCAGCGGCGACGACGGGCTCCGAGAGGTGGGACGGGTGCTGGTCGACGTGATCCGGCTCGCAGCTGCCCTCCCGGTCCGCCACGAGCCCGAGCTGCGCTTCCCACGCATCCCCGACCGTCAAGCGAGCTGATGGATCTCGTCGCGAAGGTCCTCGAGCTGCACCGATCGCTCGAGCGTGCGCTGATCCCGCATGCGTTCGGCGGCGCGCTCGCCCTCGCCTACTGCACGCTCGACCCGAGGGGCACCAGCGACATCGACTGCAACGTCTTCGTGCCATCGGCGACACCGGCCAGCGCGCTGGACGCCCTCCCTGCCGGGGTGCAGCGGACGGACACCACGGCGGCCACCATCGAGCGGGATGGGCAGGTCCGGCTGTGGTGGGACGGCACACCGGTCGACCTCTTCTTCGACTACGCCCCGATCCACGAGGTCGCAGCTCGCCGACGTCGGCTCGTCCCCTTTGCCGGCATCGACCTGCCCGTCCTCGGCTGCACGGACCTCGTGGTGTTCAAGGCGCTCTTCGACCGGACGAAGGACTGGGCCGACATCGAAGCCGCCGTCGCCGCCGGGACGCTCGACACACCCGTGGTGCGTGACGAGCTCGTGGCACTTCTCGGTGTCGACGACCGCCGCGTCGTGCGCTTCGACGGCGCGGCGGTCCGCACACCGCCTCACCCGGCATCCTGACCGCCCGGTCGCACGTCCGACCGACCCCACGATGGTGTCTGCGGCGCGATCGACCCACGAACCGGGTCAATCGTGCCGGAGACCTGGCTCGAGACCGACAGACCGGTCTGACGACGCAGTGGCGCGCACCCCACCGCAGCCGAGGACGCCGAGTGCGGTGCCCAACAGGGCGAGGGCCGGCAGCGGGAGGGAGAGGGGCATCGAGGTCGGGGCGACGCCGCCGAGGGTCAGCACGAGGAAGCCTGCGGCGGCGAGGAGCGCTGCGACCAAGGCCTGCGTGCTCGTGACGTCGGCGGCGATGCAGCGACGTCGACCGAGGCGCCTCGCCAGCGGCAACAGCGCCACGAGCACGGCTGCGCACCCGCCGATCCACAGGGGACGGGTCAGCCACCAGCCCGTCGACCCGGTGGGGTCGTCGGGGACGATCCCGGCGGGGAGGAGCACCAGGGCAGCGATGGTCATGGCAGCGAAGTGCCACAGGTAGATGCCCATGGCGGCTGCGTTCAGTGAGGCGATCCGACCGGCGAGTGCCGGCCGGACGAGTCGGGCTTCGAGGCGCCGCCGCAGGGCGATGAGCAGGCCGACCTGGGTGATGGCCAGCCCTGCCATGGCGAGCGAGGGCGGACCGGCGTTGGTGGCGCCCATCCCCGGCACGCTCACCATCGACAGCGGGTAGCCGAGGATCCCCACGAGGAGGGCGATGAGCCCGACCCCCGCAGCGCCGATGACGACGCCGGTGCGGGCCGGGAGGCGCAGCGCACCCGCCTGCCAGGCCACGCCCAGCTGGTGCGCGCCTCCCCAGACGAAGACGAGGTTGCACCAGGCCACGGCAGGCTCACCGCTGGCCCGGGCCACCAGGTCGACCACGCCGGCTGCGGCGAGCAGGGCGAGCGGCGCCCGCAGCCCCCAGCGACGATGGGCGGCGACGGCGAGCGGGGTCGCCGCCAGCACCACGGCGTAGGCGGCGAGGAACCACAGGTGCATCGTCAGGGCCCGTCCCGCAACGGCCACGGTGGCCGGCGACAGGCCGAGGCCGGCACCGATGGCGAGCACGCCGGCAGCGAGCGCTGCGTAGGTGAGCGTGGGCCCGGCGAGGCGTTCGATCCTCGAGCCGAGCCAGGTGCCGAAGCGGTCGGTGCCGGCGAGCGAGGCAGCGTTGGCCACGCCACCGCAGAAGAAGACGAGCGGCATGACCTGGAACCCGTAGGTCAGCCACTGCGTCCACGGCGTGGCGCCGAGCACGTGCTCGGCCTCGAAGCCACCGTTCCGCCAGGCGACGGCGGCGACGAGGGCGTGGCCGACGGCGACGGTGAGCACGGCCACGACCCGCGCGGCATCGATGACGGTGTCCCGCCCCGGCGGCGCCCCAGCGGGACGAGTCGTGGTCGGGACGGCCGAGGTCGAGGCGGTGGCGTTGTGCATGGTGCCCACCGTCGCCCGCTCGGGGCCGAGGCGGTCCCCGGTGGATCCCCCAAAGCTCCCTGGGGGGGCTGGGTGGGGGTCGTGCCTTGATCCATCTTCGGCACGATCGGCCCACGAACCGGGTGACACGTGCCGGAGACCGCCGGACACGACATGCAGGCGAGCTGACGACCGAGGCGTTCTTCGACGTCTTCGGCACGATCCGCCCGAGCTGCGGGCCGAACGTGCCGGAGATGAACGTGCCGGAGACGAACGGGACCGCTTGCGTCAGCCCTCGGGCTGCTCGGGGCGCAGGGTCGGGAAGAGGATGACGTCGCGGATGCTCGCCGTGTCGGTGAGGAGCATCACCAGGCGGTCGATGCCGATGCCGAGGCCACCCGTGGGCGGCAGGCCGTACTCGAGCGCCCGCACGTAGTCGGCGTCGACGGCCATCGCCTCGTCGTCCCCGGCGTCCTTCTGGCGGGCCTGGTCCTCGAAGCGGGCCCGCTGCTCGGCGGGGTCGGTGAGCTCGCTGAAGGCGTTCCCGAGCTCGCGACCGGCCACGATCGGTTCGAACCGCTCGACCATGCCGGGCAGCTCACGGTGGTCCCGGGCGAGGGGCGAGACCTCCTTCGGGTAGTCGGTGACGAACACCGGGTCCCAGAGGTTCGCCTCGGTCGTGGCCTCGTAGAGCTCGAGGATGAGCTTGCCCGGTCCCCACCCGTCCTCGACGTGGGCGCCGTGATCGGCGCAGTGCGCACGCAGCTCCTCGACCGGTGTGCGCAGGTCGACCCGCAGCCCCGTGTGCTCCTCGAGCAGGTCGAACATCGACGCCCGCCGCCACGGTGGTGCGAGGTCGAGGGGGCGGCCCCCGTACGACAGCGCCGTGGTGCCGCGCAGCTCCCGGGCCAGGTGGGCGACGAGCTCCTCGGTGAGGCGCATCATGTCGCCGTAGTCGGCGTACGCCTGGTAGAGCTCGAGCATCGTGAACTCGGGGTTGTGCCTCGTCGACATGCCCTCGTTGCGGAACGTCCGGCCGAGCTCGAACACCCGCTCGAAGCCGCCGACGACGAGGCGCTTGAGGTAGAGCTCGGGAGCGATGCGCAGGTACAGCTCCTGGTCGAGCGCGTTGTGGTGGGTCGTGAAGGGGCGGGCGGTGGCTCCCCCGGGGATCGGGTGGAAGATCGGCGTCTCGACCTCCATGAACCCCTCGTCCTCCAGCCAGCGGCGCATGAGGCTGACGATGCGGCTGCGGGCGCGGAGCGTGGCGTTCGCCTCCGGGGTGACCCACAGGTCGACGTAGCGCTGGCGGAACCGCAGGTCGGTGTCGGTGATCCCGTGCCACTTGTCGGGGAACGGGCGCCTGGCCTCGGCCAGCAGCACCCACTCGTCGACCGACACGCTGAGCTCACCCCGACGAGTGGTCATCACCTGGCCGGTGACCCCGATCCAGTCGCCGAGCGAGAGCCCGCCGAACCCGTCGAAGTCGGGCGTACCGGCGGCGGTGCCGAACAGCTGGATGCGACCGCTGCCGTCCTGCAGGGTCCCAAAGGCGAGCTTGCCCTGGACCCGTCGCAGCATGAGGCGCCCGGCGACGGTGACGATCTGGCCGGTCTCGGTGCCGGGTTCGAGCTCGCCGTGCTCGGCGATGAGTGCCGCCGCAGTCGACGTCGGCTCGAACCGGTAGGGCTGACGGCGTCGGTCGACGCCTGCCTCGTCGTGGGCGTCGTCGGTCACGGCTGGTTCCGCTCGAAGACGATGCGCAGACCGTGGAGCGTGAGCCACGGCTCGACGTGCTGGATGCTGCTGCACAGCGGCCCGATCACCCCTGCGAGGCCGCCGGTGGCGAGCACGGTGCTCTCGCCCAGCTCGACCTCCATCCGGCGCACGAGGCCGTCGACCATGGCCGAGTAGCCGTAGATGGCACCCGACTGGATCGATTCGACGGTGGTGCGCCCGATCACGTTGCGGGGCTCGCGCAGCTCGACGCGAGGCAGGCGGGCCGCCTTGGCGAACAGGGCGTCCATGCTGATCTCGATGCCAGGGAGGATGGCGCCTCCCAGGTACTCCCCCTTGTCGGAGATGGCGTCGAACGTCGTGGCCGTACCGAAGTCCACGGCGATGATCGGGGGCTCGTGGCGGTCGAGGGCGCCGACGGCGTTGGCGATGCGGTCGGCGCCGACCTCGCGCGGGTTGTCGTAGAGGATCGGCATGCCGGTGCGGATGCCGGGCTCGAGCATCACCGGGGCGAAGCCGAAGTAGCGCTCGGCCATGTCCCGCAGCGCCGAGCTGACCCGGGGGACGCCCGAGGAGACGACCATGCCGGAGACGTCGTCGTCGAAGCTGAAGCCGTGGAAGCCGAGGACCTCCTGGATGAGCAGCGCGAGCTCGTCGCTCGTGCGCTCGGCGTTGGTCGCGACCCGCCAGTGGTCCACGAGATCGGTGCTGCCGCCTGGGTCCTCGAAGAGGCCGATCACGGTCTGGGTGTTGCCGGCGTCGACGGCGAGGAGCACGGGTTCAGGCCTTCTGTGAGGGGAGAGGGGGCTCGATGTCGAGACCGATGTCGAGCACGGGTGCCGAGTGGGTGAGCGCACCGACGGAGATGAGGTCGACACCGGTCGCGGCGAACCCCCTGATCGTCTCGAGGCTCACACCACCGGAGACCTCGAGCAGCGGCCTGGTCGCAGCACCACGGAGCTCGACGCAGCGGACCACGTCCTCGACCGACATGTTGTCCAGCAGGACGATGTCGGCGCCAGCGCTGATCGCCTCCTCGAGCTGGCTGATGCGGTCGGCCTCGACCTGCACCGTGCGCCCCGGCCACCGGGACCGGGCCCGGCGGACCGCCTCGGTGACGCCGAGGGCGGCGAGGTGGTTGTCCTTCACGAGCACCCACTCCGAGAGGTTCCCCCGGTGGTTCGCCCCACCGCCGGCTCGCACCGCCGCCTTCTCGAGCGCCCGGAGCCCGGGCGTGGTCTTGCGCGTGTCCCACACCTGCGCGCCAGCGGCGGCGGCGACGTAGCGGGCCGTGAGCGTGGCGACGCCTGAAAGGTGGCAGAGGAGGTTGAGCGCCGTCCGCTCGGCGGTGAGGATCGCCGCCAGCGGACCTGACACCGTGGCGATCGTGTCACCGGACTCGACCGTGGATCCGTCGGGGAGCGCCCATACCACCTCGATGCCGGCATCGACGGCTTCGAACGCGGCCGTGGCGGCGAGGCGACCGGCCACGACGCCGGTGCTGCGAGCGACGAGCGCGGCGCGCCCCACCTCACCGGGGTCGAGCAGGGCAGCCGTGACGTCGCCGAGCGGCTCGAGGTCCTCGGCCAGCGCCCGGGCGACGACGTCACGCACCGCCGTGATCGGCGGGTCGAGCCACGTCGGGGGCGCGAGGGGTGCAGCGGTCACGGCGCGATCCTGTCCGGCACAGCACCCGTGCGTCGAACCGGCGCGGGCGAACCGGGGCCACCGGGGTGAGAGCGGTCCCGCACCAGACCCCTGTCGGTCTGGGCACGCCAGCGCCCGAGAGCCGGCCGCTCGCGTGCCGAGAGCGGTGTCGGACCCACGCGTCAGCCGGCGATGGCGGCGACGGTCGCACCCGTGAGGCGGACCAGGTCTGCGGGGGCCAGCTCGAGCTCGAGGCCACGCCGTCCGGCGCTCACGTAGATCGTCGCGTGTGCGAGCGCCCCCTCGTCGACGACGGTCGGCAGCTGCTTGCGCTGGCCGAGCGGGCTGATCCCGCCGAGCACGTAGCCCGTCGCCCGCTCGGCGGCGGCGGGGTCGGCCATGACCACCTTCCGCGCCCCGATCGCCGACGCCAGCGCCCGCAGGTCGAGCGATCCCGACACGGGCACGATGGCGACGACGAGGTCGCCCCCGCCCGCTGCGGCCACGAGCGTCTTGTGCACCCGTGCCGGGTCGATCCCGAGCACGGTCGCCGCCTCCACCCCGTAGCCCTCCGGCCCCCCGGCGGCCTCGTACCGGTGGACCGAGTGCTCGACACCGGCCTGCTGCACGAAGGCGATCGCCGGCGTCGCCGCGCCCCGGGCGCTCACCGATCCCAGCCCAGTCGGCTTTGTGGACGTTCGACCACGTCAGCGGTGGTCCAGCGTCCAGAAAGGACACCAGGCGCGCCTCGCAGGAGGGTTTCTGGACGATCCGCCACCCTGTCGGTGGACGAGCGTCCAGAAACCCTCACGAGGGTCCGGCGGCGATGACGAGGCGGTGGCGCTGTGCGTAGTCCGTGTCGGGGTGGTCGCTCCGCCAGTGGTTGCCGCGGCTCTCGGTGCGAGCCGTCGCCGCTGCGACGAGCGCGAGCCCACAGGTGACCAGGTTCGCGACCTCGTGCAGGTCCGCCGATCCCGGGTCGACGGCGAGCGCCGCAGCCGTCGCCGCACCGAGGCGCCCGAGGTTGCCGTCGGCGGCTGCGAGCGACCCCTCGCTGCGCACGACGCCGGCATCGAGCGTCATGGCCCGCTGCACCTCGTCCCGGAGCTCGGGCGCGCCAGCGGCCGCCGGGCGCACCTCCCCGCTCACCGGTAGCTGCCATCCGAGTGCACGGCCACCGATCGAACCGGCTTCGCCGCCCAGCACGGCGCGCATGGCGCCCGTCGCCTCTGCGGCATCACGGCCAGCGAGGATCGCCTCGAGCGCTCGCGGGGCGAAGACCATCCCCTCGAGGAGCGAGTTGGAGGCGAGGCGGTTGGCGCCGTGCACACCGGTGCACGCGACCTCACCGCACGCCCACAGTCCCGGCAGGCTGGTCGCCCCGTCGAGATCGGTGACGACGCCGCCGGACAGGTAGTGCGCCGCCGGCGCGATCGGGAGCCAGTCCTCAGACGGGTCGAGGCCGATGTCGCGGATCGACGAGGCGATCGTCGGGAAGCGCTGGTCGAAGCCGTCGAGGCCGGTGGCGTCGAGCCAGAGGTGGTCGACGCCCTGGTCGAGCATCCGGGTCGTCATGGCCCGGCTCACCTGGTCGCGGGGCGCGAGCTCGTCGACGAAGCGCTCACCAGCGGCGTCGCGCAGCAGCGCCCCGTGGCCGCGCAGCGCCTCGCTCAGCAGGGGACGTGGCATGGCGGGGTGGTGCAGCGCCGTGGGGTGGAACTGCATGAACTCGACGTCGGCCACGGCCACGCCCGCCCGCAGCGCCATGGCCAGGCCGTCACCGGTCGACTGCGTGGGGTTCGTGGTGACGGCGTAGAGCTGGCCGGCGCCGCCGGTGGCGAGGAGGACGTGGCTGCTCCGGACCTCGACGGGTCGCCCCGCCGGGTCGAGCGCGACGACACCTCGACACCGTCCGCCCTCGACGATGAGGTCCAGCGCGAACCAGCCCTCGAGCACCGCCGCCGCCGTCTCCTGCACGGCGGCGACGAGCGCACGCTCGATCTCGGCGCCGGTCGCGGCACCGCCGGCGTGGACGACGCGTGCGTGGGTGTGGCCACCCTCACGGGCGAGGGCGAGGGTGCCGTCGCCCTCGGTGTCGAACACCGCGCCGAGGGCGATGAGCGCGTGCACGCTGGAGGGTCCCTCGTCGACGAGGACCCGTACGGCGTCGACGTCGCACAGCCCGACCCCGGCGGCGAGGGTGTCGGCGAGGTGGAGGTCGGTCGAGTCCTCGTCTCCAGACAGCACGGCGGCGACGCCGCCCTGAGCCCACCGCGTCGCCGACTGGTAGAGATCAGCCTTGGTGAGGACCCCGACGCGGAGCCCCGACACCGCCGCGGCCCGAACCGCAGCGGAGAGCCCGGCCACCCCGCTCCCGAGGACGAGCAGGTCGAGGTCCGACGTCGGGGCGGCCTCGGTCACGCAGGCCAGTCTCCCGCGGCCACCTCGGCGTAGCGACGTGGATCGGTGGTGGCGGCGGCGGTGACCTCGGCAGGGACAGGGCGGTTGGCGGTGTCGACGTGGACCACCCGGGGCTCGTAGCCCTCGAGCTCGGCCGCCTCGTAGTCGGCGTAGGTGATGATGATGACCCGATCACCGGGGCTGACGAGCCGAGCCGCAGCGCCGTTCAGGCACACCTCGCCGGGCTCGCCGACGATGGCGTAGGTCTCGAACCTGGCCCCGTTGTCGATGTCGAGGATGGCGACCTGCTCGTTCGGCAGGATGTCCGCCAACGCCAGCAGCACAGGATCGACCGACACCGAGCCCACGTAGTGGAGGTCGGCCCCGGTCACGGTGGCTCGGTGGATCTTCGACTTCATCATGCGGCGGCGCACAGCTCTGGTTCCCCCTTCGGTGGACGCCGCACGAGCGGTCGCCCCCATGGTCGGTGCAACCACACCAGCATGCCCGTCGTTCCCGTGCTGCCCCCAACCGGCCGGCGCGAGGTGGGGGGCGAACGCCTCGGTTCAGGTGCTGGCGGTGATCCCGACGTTGTCGATGAGGCGAGCCCGGCCGAGGCGGGCGGAGACGAGCAGCCGGAGCTCGCCGTCGAGCGGGTCGACGGGGAGGAGGGTGTCGACGTCGACGACGTCGACGGACTCGAGGGCGACGAGCGGCTCGGCGTCGATGATGCCGCCGACCAGCTCGACCACCGCAGCGTGGTCCCTCTCCCCCGCGGCGATCGACGCAGCACCCGCTCGCAAGGCCCGCTGGAGGACAGGCGCAGCACTGCGCTCCTCCGCGGTGAGGTAGGCGTTGCGACTCGACAGCGCCAGGCCGTCCGCAGCCCGCACCGTCGGGCACCCCACCACCGTGACGGGGAACGACAGGTCGGCGGCCATGCGCCGGATCACCGTGAGCTGCTGGAAGTCCTTCTCGCCGAAGTACGCCTCACAGGCACCGACCACCGCGAAGAGCTTGGCCACGACGGTCGCCACCCCGTCGAAGTGGGTCGGCCGAGCGCGTCCGTCGAGGACCTCGGTGAGGCCGGCCACGTGGACCGTCGTCAGCACCTCCGCGGGGTACATCTCCTCGACCGAGGGCGCGAACACGATGTGGGCGCCTGCGCGTCGGGCCCGTGCGACGTCGGCCTCGAGGGACCTCGGGTAGGCGTCGAGATCCTCGCCGGGAGCGAACTGGAGCGGGTTGACGAAGACGGTCGTGACGACGGCACCGCACTCGGCCGCCGCTCGCGCGACGAGGGCAGCGTGGCCGTCGTGCAGGGCGCCCATGGTGGGCACGAGCCCGACCACCGCCCCCGCCGATCGCGCCGCCTCGGCCCACGCCGTCAGGTCGGCGATCGTCGCGAGGACGTCCGGTGCGGCCACGGCGGCCACGATGCCACACCGACCGCGCCACCCAACCGGGTGGCCCACCACACCGGGCGGCGCCGGTGAGCGCGCCGGGCCTGCCATGATCGCAGCGCAGGGAGGGCGGAGCCATGACCAGGAGCAGCCAGGTGAGCGAACAAGGACGGGTCCGGACGTGGTTCGCGGTCGGGTGGCGGCGCTGGCTCTTGCGCCTCGGCATCACCGCCCTCGCAGGCCTCGTGCTCATGGTCGCCCTGATCGTGGTGGCCTACCGATCGGTGAACCTGCCGGCGGAGCCCCCTCGCGCCCAGACCAGCGTCATCCTCGCCGCCGACGGCACCGTGCTCGCCGAGCTGTACGACGTCGAGAACCGCGTCGACGTCCGCATCGACCAGGTCTCCCCGGCGATGGTCGACGCCGTCATCGCCGCCGAGGACCGGTCGTTCCGCACCCACAGCGGGATCAACCCCTCCAGCACGATCCGGGCGCTGTGGGTCAACCTGCGCGGCGGCGAGCTGCAGGGCGGGTCGACGATCACCCAGCAGCTCGTCAAGAACGCCTACCTCACCCCCGAGCGCAGCCTGCGGCGCAAGGCACAAGAGGCCGTGCTCGCCGTCAAGATCGACCAGCAGCTCTCCAAGGACGCGATCCTCGAGCGCTACCTCAACACCATCTACTTCGGACGGGGCGCCTACGGCATCGAGGCGGCGGCCAAGGCGTACTTCGGTGAGGCCTCGAGCGCCGCGACCCTCGACATCCCCCAGTCGGCGCTGCTGGCCGGGCTGATCCGCGCGCCCGAGGCCGCCGACCCGACGAAGGACCCGGAGGAGGCGGCGGCCAGGCGGTCATCGGTCCTCGACGCCATGGTCATCACCGAGGCCATCACCCAGGCCGAGGCCGACGCGGCCGGGGGCGCTGAGCTCGCCTCGGTGGAGCGGGTGGACGAGCGCACCGCCCTCCAGGGCTCCACCGCCTACTTCGCCGACCAGGTCCGGGCGTGGACCGTGGCGACCTACGGCGAGGAGGC
>JBBSLC010000081.1:0-13766 GCA_038255685.1 Acidimicrobiales bacterium
CGAGCGTGATCTTCGCCGGGGACCCCATCACCCCGGCGCTGTTCACGACCGAGGCGACCCGCCAGCAGTACTTCCCCGAGTGGATCGTCACCGGGTCGGCCCTCACCGACACGACGCTCTTCGCCCGCACCTACGACCAGCAGCAGTGGGACAAGGCGTTCGGCGTCTCGTTCCTCTCCGCTCGCTACCCCCAGGAGCAGGGGGACGCCTTCAAGCTCCACCAGTGGTTCCACGGGCGGGCACCCCAGGCGGACAACGCCTACGCGACCATCTACGTCAACCCCTTCATCCTGTTCACCGGCATCCACATGGCGGGCCCGAACCTGAACCCCGAGACCCTCGCCCGGGGCCTGTTCGCCTACCCGGTGACGGGCCAAGGGATGGTCACGGCGCAGGTGACGTCGTGGGGCCAGCACGGCCTGTGGCCCTTCACCGACTGGACCGCCTACGACGACGTGACCGAGATCTGGTGGGACCCGCTCGAGCAGGGCGCGGACGAGGTCGGCAACGAGGGGGCGGGCATGTACCGCTACGTCGACGGCGGCACCCGCTACCTTCCGGGTCAGCACCCGACCGGGGACCCCAGGGTCTTCGATCCCAACGGCTCACCGTCGTTCTACAACGAGCGCCCAGAGGCCGACCGCTCGCCGGACTACCCGAGCCCTCGAGGCTGACCTCCCGACCGCGCGCGTCGTCATCGGCCACCATGGTCACCGTGGTGGACCGGTGAGGCGCGTCGGTCGCTGGCGCCTCCTCGGCGCTGCGGGAGCGATCATCGGCGCCGTCGGCGTCGGTGGCCTCGTGCTGGCGGGTGGCCAGGGTGCGGGCGACGAGCGGGCGGGGTCGACTGTGGTCGACGCCGCGCCGGCGGTCCAGGTCGGGCCCTCCCCGTCCGCGTACCGCATCACGTACGGGGTCGAGTCGGGCCCCCCGGACGATCGCACCCTCTCGACCGACGTCGTCTCGGTGCGCCGCCCGTTCGGGAGCAGGCTCGAGACGTGGAACGGCGGGAGCACCGAGGGCGAGCCGGACTCGGTCCAGGTCGGCGAGCTCGGGGTCCTCTCGTTCGACAGCGCCGACAGCGAGGCGCTGATCGTGGCCCGTCCCCCTGGCCCCGGGCCGTCGGACAGCCGGCTCGACGCCACGCTGGCAGCGGCGCTCGACGCCGGGCTCGTCGAGCGCCGGGAGGTGCGGGAGGTGCTCGGCCGGCGGTGCCAGGTCCATCGCTCGGGTGCGCCGCTCAGCGCCGGAGCCTTCGCGCCGGCAACCCCCGATGAGCACGCCGACACCTGTGTCGATGCGGCCGGACTCGTCCTCGAGGAGCGCTACGTGATCGACGGCGAGCCCGTGCTCCGCCGGATCGCGAGCGAGCTCGAGCTCGACCCGGAGCTCACCGCCTCGGACTTCGAGGTCGGCGACCAGACGATCCCCGTCGACAAGGGAGGCGGTTCGTTCCTCGAGGTCGACCCCGAGAGCCGGCCCATCGGCGAGTTCCGCGAGCTCGAGGACCCACCGACGGCGTTCTCCCTCGTCGGCCGCTACGCGGTGATCCCCGGCCAGGCCGAGGCCTTCGCCGACCCGACCCGGCGGGGGACGATCGTGGCCAGCACCGCGGACGTCTTCACCTCGGGGCCGGACCTGCTCGTCGTCGACCAGGGCGCCACCCTCGAGGGGATCGCCCCCTTCACGGCCGATCCCGACGCCGAGCTCGTCGAGGTGGACGGCGTGGGACCGATGGAGGTGCTCGTCACCCCCCAGCACCTCGAGGTGCGCGCCGACCTCGGCGGCGGGCGCTTCCTACGGGTCTTCGGCACCGTCGACCTCGACGTCCTCGTCGACGTCGCCGAAGACCTCCGCCTCACCGAAGGCGATGGTCTCGTCTACCTCGACCGCCCCTGAACCGGTTGGGGCGGGCCTCAGGGGGGCCGGTAGCCTCAGCCGCCATGTCGGAGACCGGGAAGGAGCGCGCCGAGGCGTACCAGGCGCCCACCGGCACCCGTGACATCCTGCCGCCCGAGTCCGCTCGGTGGCAGGCGCTCATCGCCGCCTTCGCCGGCATCACCGGGCGCGCCGGCTACGGCTTGGTCCAGGGCCCGGCGTTCGAGGACCTCGGGGTCTTCCAGAAGGTCGGCGCCAGCACCGACGTGGTCCGCAAGGAGATGTACGACTTCGAGGACAAGGGCGGTCGCCACCTCGTCCTGCGCCCGGAGGGCACCGCCGGTGTCGTCCGCGCCTACGTCCAGCACCGGCCGACGACGCCGTGGAAGGTCTGGTACGCAGCGCCGAACTTCCGCTACGAGCGGCCGCAAGCCGGCCGCTACCGCCAGCACCACCAGGTCGGCGTCGAGGCACTCGGCACCGATGACCCCGACCTCGACGTCGAGGTCATCAGCCTGGCCGCCGACCTCTACGCAGCGGTCGGCCTCCGCCGGGTCGACCTCGCCCTCAACTCCCTCGGCGACGCCACGTGCCGGCCGGCCTACCGGGAGGCGCTCAGCGCCCACCTGGCCGCTCGCGCCGGCGACCTGTGCGACGAGCACCGGGAGCGGTGGGCGGAGAACCCGCTCCGGGTCCTCGACTGCAAGCGCCCGGCCTGCGTCGCTGCCACCGCTGACGCCCCTCGCACCGTCGACCACCTGTGCGACGAGTGCGGCGGGGCCTTCGAGCGCGTGCAGGTCGGCCTCGGCGCCCTCGGCATCGCCTTCACCATCCAGCCCCGCCTCGTCCGAGGGTTGGACTACTACGGGCGAACCACCTTCGAGTTCGGCGCCACCGCCCTCCAGAGCGCCCAGAACGCGGTGGGGGGTGGCGGCCGCTACGACGGGTTGGCCGAGCTGCTCGGTGGTCCCCCGACGCCGGGCATCGGCTTCGGTGCGGGCATCGAGCGGATCCTGCTGGCGTGCGACGCCGAGGACGCGTTCCCGCCGCCAGCGTCGTCGGTGGACGTGTTCGTCGTCGACGTCACCGGGGGTGACGCCGCTCGCGACCTCACCGCCGAGCTCCGACGGGCGGGCGTCAGTGCCGACCGCGCCTTCGGTGGGCGCTCGATGAAGGCCCAGATGAAGCTGGCTGACCGCTCCGGCGCCCGGCTCGCGCTGCTCGTGGGCGACGCCGAGCTGGCAGCCGGGACGGTGACCATCCGACAGATGGCTGCGGGCGGCGGCCAGGCCGAGGGGGCTCGCACCGACGTGGTGACCGAGGTGCGCCGCGCCCTCGACGAGATGACGACCGATGACGAACGACACGAGGGAACGCTGTGACCGATCAGCCCGACGCCAGACCCGGTGCGACCGGCATGCGGACCGACCGCTGTGGCGACCTCCGGGCGGTCGACGCCGGCCGCCAGGTCGCGATCTGCGGCTGGGTCGCCCGCCGTCGAGAGCACGGCGAGCACCTCGCCTTCCTCGACGTCCGTGACCACACCGGCGTGGTCCAGTGCGTGGTCAACGCCGCGGTCGAGGTGCGCGCCGAGTTCGTCGTGCGGGTCACCGGCACCGTCCGCGTTCGCCCCGAGGGCACGGTCAACCCCGAGCTCGGGACCGGCGAGGTCGAGGTCGGCGACTGCGAGATCGAGGTCCTGAACCGAGCGGAGCCGCCGCCCTTCCCGGTCACCGACCGCGTCGATGCCGATGAGGCCCTCCGCCTGCGACACCGCTACGTCGACCTCCGCCGTGACCGCCTCCAGCGCAACCTTCGCATCCGGGCTGCGGTGAACCAGGCCATGCGCGCTGCCATGGACCGCCAGGGCTTCGCCGAGGTCGAGACCCCGATGCTCTGGGTGCCGACCCCCGAGGGCAGCCGCGAGTTCGTCGTGCCCTCCCGGCTGCACCCGGGCAGCTTCTACGCGCTGCCCCAGAGCCCCCAGATCGCCAAGCAGCTGCTGATGGTCGGCGGCGTCGACCGCTACTACCAGATCGCCCGTTGCCTTCGAGACGAGGACCTGCGGGCCGACCGCCAGTTCGAGTTCATGCAGCTCGACATCGAGGCCAGCTTCGTCACCCAGGACGACGTGCTCGGCTTCGTCTCTGAGGCCGTGCTGGACGCCGCCGAGGCAGCCACCGGGGAGCGCCCCGATGCGATCCCCCGCATGACCTACGCCGACGCCATGGAGCGCTTCGGGACCGACAAGCCCGACCTGCGCTTCGCCATGGAGCTCGTCGAGCTCACCCCGGTGTTCGCCGGGACCGGCTTCAACGCGTTCAAGGCGCCGTGCGTCAAGGGCATCCTCGTCCCCGGCGGCGCAGCAGAGCACGGTCGCGGCCGCCTCGACGCCCTCACCGACCGGGCGAAGCAGCTCGGCGCGAAGGGCCTCGTCTGGCTCAAGGTCGGTGCCGACGGAGCGCTCGACTCCCCGGTCGCCAAGTTCCTCTCCGACGAGGAGCAGGCAGCGACGGTCGCCGCCCTCGGAGCGTCGGACGGCGACCTCGCGCTCCTCGTCGCCGACGAGCGCCCCCGGGTCCTGTCGGTGCTCGGCACGCTTCGCAACGACCTCGGGCGTCCGCCGGTGTCGGACGGTCCCTACCGGTACGTGTGGGTCACCGAGTTCCCCCTCTTCGAGGGCACCGACGACGCCGGCAACCTCGTGGCCGCCCACCACGCGTTCACCATGCCCCACCCCGACGACGTCGATCTGCTCGACACCGACCCGCTGTCCGTCCGCTCGCAGTCCTACGACCTCGTGCTGAACGGCTGGGAGCTCGGCTCGGGCTCGATCCGTATCCACCAGGCAGATGTGCAGTCCAAGGTGTTCGCTGCACTCGGGATCAGTGCCGAAGAGGCTGAGGCGCGCTTCGGGTTCCTGCTCGGTGCGTTCCGCTACGGCGCGCCGCCCCACGGCGGTTTCGCCGTGGGCATGGACCGCCTCGTCGCCATCCTCGCCGGCGAGGACAACATCCGCGAGGTCATCGCCTTCCCCAAGACCCAGTCGGGGGCGGACCCCCTCACCGACGCGCCCGGCCCGGTGCCGGAGAAGCTGCTCGGCGAGCTCGGGATCCGGGTCCTGCCACCGAAGGCCTGAGCTACGACGAGCGCCGGTCGAGCAGCCCTTCGAGCTCGTCACCGAGGCGACGTACCTGGAGGAGGTACGTCCGGCGGGCGAGCGCGACGCCGCCGCCACCACCGACGCCGGCGGCGGGCAGCGCCAGCAGCAGCGCCGGGTCGAGCCCGAGCAGCAGGGCGAGGATGGCACCCGCGGTCGCACTGCCGGTCGCTGCGGCGGCGACGACCCAGCCGAGCCCGCTGCGTCGTTCCGCCGGGTCGGCCTCGACCCTGACCACGACCCCCTCGTCGGCGCAGTCGACCGACGTCACCACGAGCCCCGAGACGCCCTGGAGGACGAGCCGGTGACGGAAGTCGACCTTGCGGCCGACCCGTGCGGGGAGATCGGAGCGAGCGCACCACACGCTGCGCTCGTCCTGGTCGCGCACCTTGCGGAACCACTGTCGTTCGAGGTCGCGATCGATGCGGTGCCGGAGGAGCGCGGCGTCGCCGTCGAAGCGGCGCTCGGCGACGACGAGGCGGGGCCCGACCCAGGTGGCCGGCGAGTCGGTGGCGGGCACCAGCGCGCCGGCTCGGTGCTCTGCCACCGCTCGCCGCACCGCTTCGGGCGACAGGCCGACGGCGGTGCCGATCTCGACGAGCGCCTCCTCGTCGAGGAGGGTCTGCGGCGCGCCCGGGGAGGCCTCGAGGTCGAGCTCGGCGGCACGGGCGAAGACGGCGGCGACCGCATCCTCGGCGATCGGTGGACGGGCCACCTGCATCTGTCCCCCGGGCTTGGAGCGCACGGCCAGGAATCTACCGGCCGGGCAGCTCGGCGTGACCGCCTTCCACCAGGAGGGCGAGGGTGCGGGCGAGGAACGACGCCATCTGGTCTCGGGCAACGGCCAGGTCGGGACCGAAGGTGCCATCGGCGCGCCCGCCGGCCAGCCCAGCGGTCGCCGACCGGTCGATGGCGGGCTCGTGCACGTTGCCGTCGTCGTCGGGGAACCAGCTCCGGGAGGCGGTGAGGAGCTCGCCCGATGCCCGCTCGTAGGCCCGGACGAGGAAGGTCGCCATCTGGGCCCGCGTGACGGTGCCCGCAGGTTCGTAGGTGCCGTCGGCCCGACCCGACACGATGCCGGCCGCGGCCAGCGCGTCGATCGCCTCTTGGTGGGGCGAGCCCGGGGGAACGTCGCTGAACCGGCCGGGCTCGCCCGCAGGCAGCCCGACGTCCGAGGCACGCAGCACCCGCGCCACGAACGTCGCCATCTGGCCTCGCGTCACGGGCGCGCCAGGGCTGTACGCGCTCTCCGACGTGCCGCCGGTGATGCCCCACCACGCCACGCAGTCGACGGCGCGGGCGTGGGCCGAGCCGTCGGGCACGTCGGTGAAGCCCGACGGTGGCACCTCGCCCGCAGGGCACGCGGGATCAAGCGGTTGCACGGGAGGCCGGAGCGGCGGGGTCTGGCTGATCTGCAGCCCGTTCGACGAGACGTACACCCAGTCAACCGACATGCGCCGTTGACCCTGCGACTCGCACGTCCCGTCCTGCTCGCAGGCGGGGTACGACGGGTAGCTCGTGTAGGGCGCGTTCCACCAGTGGTACGCGAGACGCAGCGCGCCGCTGGGGTCGATGAACGGAGCCGGCCCCCCAGGCCCGAGCCGGTCACCGCTGCTGGCGAGCACCGGGTTGCCCCCGTGCTTCGTGCACGGCCCCGTCAGCGATGCGCACTCGGCGTACCCGGTGGCGTAGTCGGCCGACAGGTGCTCGTTGGCGGAATAGAAGAGGAAGAGCCGGCCCTGGTGGCGGACCATGGCCGGGTTCTCGATCACGTTTCCCTCCCACCCCTGGCTCGTGCGCAGCAGCTCCGTCGGCACCGAACCAGGCGCGAAGACGGCGCCGCCAGGCCCGAGTCGCCGTGACCAGATCCGGGTCGGCGTGGTCCCCGGCACCCCCTCGCTCTTCCAGAGGAGCCAGGCGCTGCCGTCGGCGTCGACGAAGGGCTGGGGGTCGATGGAGCCGTTGGGGTCGGCGTCGCACACGATCGGACCGGTGCTGTCGTCGACGAAGGGTCCGAGGGGACCGTCGGCCGTCGCCACCGAGATGCAGAACCGGTCACGGTCGAGGCTCGCGCGCACCGAGTAGAAGACGACCCAGCGTCCGTCGATCTTCGCGGCACCGGGCGCCCACACCTCCTTCTTGAGCCGTCCTCCGACGTCGCGATCGGGAGCCCAGCGAGCGGGGCACGGGAGGGCGTCGTTGAAGAACGGGTCGACCTCGCCCCCCACGCACGCCGGCTGGGTGTACTTCGGTCGGGCCGTCCACGTCGTGGCGTCCGGGGAGGTCATCGCCGGCAGGTAGGCGCCGCCGGTCGACGTGCCGTAGGCGTAGGCCGTCCCACCGTCGACGACGACGCTGGGATCAGGGAAGTTCGCGGTGTAGGGCTTCGACGGCTCGAACCAAGGCGCGCCCGCGTAGGCGCCAGCGGGCAGGGCAGCCCCAGCGACCACGGCTGCAGCGAGCAACGAGACGAGCGCGAGGGAGGACCGCCGCCGGATGGTCATGCGCTCCCATCGGCACGACCTGAGCGAGAGGTGAGGAACCAGAACGGGTTCGTGTGGTGCTCGGTAGCCTCCGGCGGTGCCCCAGCCGTCCGCCGATGACCTGTTCTCGGCTGCGGCGGAGGAGCGCTTGTCCTCGAGCGCCCCGCTCGCCGAGCGGCTCCGGCCCAAGACGCTCGATGACGTCGTGGGCCAGGAGCACCTCCTGGCCATCGGCCGGCCGCTGCGGACCCTGATCGAGGCCGACCGCCTCCCCTCGGTCGTGCTGTGGGGGCCGCCGGGCACCGGCAAGACGACCCTCGCCCGCCTCGTCGCCGGGGCCACCGACCGGGCCTTCGAGCCGCTCTCGGCGGTGTCGGCGGGGGTGAAGGACGTGCGGGAGGTGATCGCCCGGGCGAAGCAGCGCCTCGGGGAGCACGGTCGCCAGACGATCCTCTTCCTCGACGAGGTCCACCGGTTCAACAAGGCCCAGCAGGACGCGCTCCTGCCGGCGGTCGAGGACGGGACCCTCACCTTCGTCGGCGCCACGACCGAGAACCCGTTCTTCGAGGTGAACGCTCCGCTGCTGTCCCGGTCGACCCTGTTCCGCCTCCAGCCTCTCGGTGCTGAGGCTGTTGCCACGCTGCTCCACCGTGGCCTCGCCTCCGAAGGCGCAACGGCCGACGACGACGCGGTCGCCCATCTCGCCGACCGAGCGGGCGGGGACGGGCGGGCGGTGCTCACCGCACTCGAGGTCGCCGTCGCGCTCGCCGCTGGTCGTGCGACGGGGGAGGGTGCTCCACGCACACCCCACGTCACGCTCGCCGACGCCGAAGCAGCCCTCGATCTGCGGGCGCTGCGCTACGGGCGCGACGAGCACTACGACGTCGTCTCCGCCTTCATCAAGAGCATCCGGGGGAGCGACCCCGACGCCGGGCTCTACTGGCTCGCCCGGATGCTGGCTGCAGGAGAGGACGCCCGGTTCATCGCCCGGCGACTCGTGATCCTCGCCAGCGAGGACGTGGGGATGGCCGACCCCACGGCGCTCGTCGTCGCTGACGCCGCCGCCAGGGCGCTCGAGCTGGTCGGCCTCCCCGAGGCGCAGCTCAACCTCGCCCAGGCCGTGGTCCACCTCGCGACCGCCCCGAAGTCGAACCGGATCACCGTCGCCCTCGGCCGGGCCAAGGCCGACGTCGCCGAGCTGCCCGCCGGCGAGGTGCCCCTCCACCTCAGGGACGGGCACTACCGAGGGGCTGCGTCGCTGGGTCACGGCGAGGGCTACGACTACCCTCACGACGACCCGAGGGGTTGGGTCGACCAGCAGCACCGGCCTGCCGAGGTGGCGACCAGGCGCTACTACGAGCCCTCCGGGCACGGCCACGAAGAGGAGATCGGGAAGCGCATGGCGACGAGACGTGACCAGCAGCACGGTGACCAGCAGCACGGTGACCAGCCGTGAGCGCAGGTGATCTCGCAGCCGTCATCGTCGCCATCTCGAGCGTGGCGCTCGTCGTCCTGCTCGCCGTGCTGCTGGTGTCGGTCACCAGGACCCTGGCCGAGGTGAAGGTCACGGTCGAGGAGCTGCGCCGCCAGGTCCTGCCGCTCATCGACGACGCGTCCCGGACCGTGGCGAGTGCGAACGCCGAGCTGGTCAAGGTCGACGAGCTGGTCGACTCGGCACAGTCCATCTCGGGCACCGTCGACGCGGCTTCGCACCTCCTGTACCTCGCCCTCTCCAACCCCATCATCAAGGTGATGGCCCTCGCCACCGGGACGGCCAAGGCGAGCCGCGCCCTGCGCAGGCGGGGCTGAGGTGTTCAAGCGCATCTTCTGGCTGCTGATCGGAGCCGGCTTCGGCTTCGGCCTGTCGTTCTGGCTCCTGCGGTTCCTGCGCTCCACCGTCGACCGGTACCGGCCGGAGAAGGTGTCCGCCGACCTGGCGACCGCCATCACCTCGCTCGGCAAAGATCTCCGGGCGGCAGTCGCCGAGGGGCGCATGGCCATGCGCGAGCGGGAGGAGTCGCTCCGGGCCGACCTCGAGGCCCGTCCCGCCGGTCGGGCCCGGCTCTGAGGGTCGCCGGAGGGCAAGTACGCTCGGGCGCGTCATGGACGCGAACGAGCTGCGCCACTGCTTCACCGAGTTCTTCACGTCTCGCGGGCACAGCCCGGTCCCGTCTGCAGGCCTGATCCCGCACCACCCATCGGCTCCGATGTTCACGAACTCGGGGATGATGCAGTTCGTCCCGTACTTCCTCGGCGAGGAGGCCCCGCCCTACCGGCGGGCCACGTCGGTGCAGAAGTGCGTCCGGGCCGGCGGCAAGCACAACGACCTCGATGCGATCGGGCGATCGCAGCGCCACATGAGCTTCTTCGAGATGCTCGGGAACTTCAGCTTCGGCGACTACTTCAAGGCCGAGGCGATCCCGTGGGCGTGGGAGCTCTACACCGAGGTCCTCGGCCTCGACGGCGACCGCCTCTGGATCACGGTCCACGAGAGCGACGACGAGGCCGAGAAGATCTGGCGCGACGCCGTGGGCGTGCCCGGTGAGCGGATCCAGCGCCTCGGCAAGGACAACTTCTGGGAGATGGGCGAGACGGGACCCTGCGGCCCGAGCTCGGAGATCTTCTGGGACTTCGGTCCGGAGCACGGTCCCGAGGGTGGTCCTGCGCACGGTGGGGAGGACCGCTACGTCGAGCTCTGGAACCTCGTGTTCCCGCAGTACTTCCGCCAGCCGGACGGCAGCCTGAGCGACCTGCCGATGCGCGGCATCGACACCGGGGCGGGGCTCGAGCGGAACCTCTGCGTGCTGCAGGGCGTCACGTCGGTCTACGAGACCGACGTCCTCTCCAGCCTCGTCGACAGGGCCCAGTCCGTCACCGGCCGCCGCCTCGGTGCCGACCCCCAGGACGACATCGCCCTCAAGCTGCTCGCCGACCACGCCCGCACCATCACCTTCCTCGTGAACGACGGCGTGCTGCCGAGCAACGAGGACCGGGGCTACGTGTTGCGCCGCATCATCCGGCGTGCGGTGCGCTTTGCCCACCTGCTCGGCGTCGAGCAGGCCGTGACCCCCCCGATGATCAGCGCCTGCGTCGAGCTGATGGGCGACGCCTACCCCGAGATCCGCACGAACCAGGACACCATCACCGGCCTCGTCGAGCGAGAGGAGGGTCGGTTCCGCCAGACGCTCAAGACCGGCTCCGACCTGCTCGACGCCGAGCTCGCCCAGCTCGGCGAGGGTGACGTCCTCCCCGGGGAGGTCGCCTTCCGCTTGCACGACACCTACGGCTTCCCCCTCGACGTCACCCGCGAGGTCGTCGCCGAGCGGGGCGTCAGCGTCGACGACGACGGCTTTGCGTCGGCCATGGCTGCCCAGCGCACGCGGGCCAAGGCGGCCCGCAAGGGCGGCGGCATCGACGAGGGCGCGCTCGACACCTACCGCGCGGTGCTCGACGCCGCAGGACCGACCGAGTTCACGGGGCGGGAGGAGCCCGAGTCGAAGGCGACGGTCGTCGCCGTGCTCGGCGCGCCCGACGGTGCGGTCGAGGTGTTCCTCGACCGGAGCCCGTTCTACGCCGAGTCGGGTGGCCAGGTCGGTGACACCGGCACGATCACCACCGACACCGGCACCATCGAGGTGACCGACACGACCTATGCCCTCCCCGGCCTGCACCGCCACAGCGGCCGCCTCGTCGAGGGCGAGGTCACAGCCGGCCAGGCCGCGACGGCTGCGATCGACGACGAGCGCCGCGCCGCCATCCGCCGGAACCACACGGGGACGCACCTGTTGCACTGGGCGCTGCGCGAGGTGCTCGGCGACCACGTCAAGCAGCAGGGCTCGTTCGTGGCGCCCGGCTACCTCCGGTTCGACTTCAGCCACCACGAGCCGGTCACCGCCGACCAGCTCGCCGTGATCGAGGACCTGGCCAACGCCGAGGTCCTGCACAACGACGCCGTGCGCCACTACGAGACGACCAAGGCCCAAGCCGTGGAGCTCGGAGCGATCGCCTTCTTCGGCGACAAGTACGGCGACGTGGTGCGGGTGCTCGAGGCCGGCCGGCACTCCCTCGAGCTGTGCGGCGGCACGCACGTCCGTGCGACGGGGGACATCGGCCCGATCAAGATCACCGCCGAGGGTTCCATCGGGGCGAACCAGCGCCGCATCGAGGCGACGACCGGCGCAGCCACGCTCACGCTGGCGCGAGCGACGGAGCACCGCCTGGCCCAGGCCGCAGCTGCCCTCGGTGTGAACCCCGAGGACCTCGTCGAGGGAGCGGAGCGGCGCACCGCTGAGCTCAAGGCGCTCCGAGACGAGCTGAAGGGACTCCGCTCCGCTGCTGCGGGCGCAGGCGCTGGCGCGCTCGCCGCTGATGCGGTCGACGGCGTGGTGATCGCCCGGCGCGACGACGTCGAGCGCGACACGCTGCGCGATCTGGCGCTCGCCGTCCGCGACCAGCCCGGCATCCGAGCCGTGGTCCTCGGTGGGGCGCCCCCCGGCGGGGGAGTCGCCCTGGTCGCTGCGGTGGCCAAGGGCGGCGAGCTGAAGGCGTCAGACCTCATCGCAGAGGCCGCTCGCACCGTCGGCGGTGGCGGGGGCAAGGACCCGGTCGTCGCCACGGCCGGCGGTCGCGACCCCTCCCGGCTCGACGAGGCGCTCGACCAGGCGCGGGTCGCGGCTGGGCTGTCGGCCACGTGAGGGTGGTGGGCATCGATCTCGGCTCGAAGCGCGTCGGCGTGGCGGTGAGCGACCCCTCCGGGACCGTCGCGTCCCCGCACAGCGTCGTGCTGCGGACCGGGAGCCACGCACAGGACCACCGGGCGATCAACGAGGTGATCGCCGAGTACGAGGCAGACCTCCTCGTGGTGGGCTTGCCCCGGTCGATGGACGGCAGCCTCGGCCCGGCGGCCAAGGCGGTCCTGTCCGAGGTCGACGAGCTCATCGCGGCGACGGGCATCCCCGTGGAGACGGTCGACGAGCGGCTCACGACGGTGTCTGCGAACCGGGTCCTGCAGGAGGCGAACGTCAAGGGTGTCGCCCGGCGACGGGTGATCGACAAGGTGGCTGCTGCGATCCTGCTCCAGGTCTGGCTCGACGTCCGTGCTGCCGAGCGGTCCCCCGACGAGAGAGGCGAGGCACGCCATGGGTGAGCTGTTCTTCGACCAGGACACCGAGGACGAGCCGATCTGGGAAGACGAGGAGGTCGTCGAGCGCCGATCCAGGGGCGGCTGCGCACGGGTCTTCGCCGTCCTCGCCGTGCTCGCGCTGGTGGGCATCATCGGGGTGGTCGCTGCCGGGGTGTGGGTGAACGGGAGGGTGAACCCGTCCGGCGGTCAAGGCGATGAGGTGGCGCTGACCATCCCCAACGGCTCGACGCCCCAGCAGATCGGTGCCCTGCTCGCCGAGGAGAGCATCATCAGCGACGACCAGGTCTGGCGCTGGTACCTGCGGATCAAGGGTGGCGGCCCGTTCCTCGCCGGCGAGTACGTGTTCAACCGCAACAGCTCGATGGACCAGGCGATCGACGTGCTCGAAGCAGGCCCCGCCCTCGCCGAGTTCGACAACATCACGATCCCCGAGGGCCTGACCGTGGCCGAGGTCGCCGACCGGGTCGGGGCCTCGGGCTTCCTCGACGGCACCCGCTTCGCCGAGCTGCTCGCCTCCGGTGCCTACCGGTCGAAGTACCAGCCGGCTGACATCGCCCTGCTCGAGGGCCTGCTCTTCCCCGACACCTATCGGTTGGAGGAGGGTGAGGACGAGGAGGTGCTCCTCACCCGGATGATCGCCACGCTGGACGGCATCGCCACCGAGCTCGGCTACGACGACGCCGAGGCTCGGGTCGGGCGCACCCCCTACGAGGTCTTGGTCATCGCCTCGCTCATCGAGGCGGAGGCCAAGGTCGACGAGGATCGCGGCAAGATCAGCCGGGTCATCCACAACCGGTTGGCCGAGCCGATGAGCCTGGGCATCGACGCGACGGTGTACTACGCCCTCGGCCGCAAGGGCGGTGCGCTGGACCGGACCGACCTCGACACCGACTCGCCGTACAACACGCGCAAGTTCGCTGGCCTCCCGCCGACGCCCATCGCCATCCCGGGCCGGGCATCGCTCGAGGCCGCGATCAACCCCGAGCCCGGTCCGTGGCTGTACTACGTCCTCGCCGACGCCTCCGGTGTGCACGCCTTCTCCGAGGGCTACGACGAGTTCCTCGACAACGTGGCCGCCGCCCGAGAAAAAGGTCTGCTCTGA
>JBBSLC010000082.1:0-13509 GCA_038255685.1 Acidimicrobiales bacterium
CCCGAAGCTGACGAGCACGGCGAGGACCAGCGTGAGCGCAGCGGCCCCGATGCCTCCGACCGTCGAGGGGACGACGAGGGTGAAGGCGATGAAGCCCGCTGCGAAGCTGGCGACCCCCCGGGTGAGGAGGCCCTGCGCGGCCCGGCCCAGGTCCTGGGCCAGCCAGTAGCCCTGGAAGTCGAGCGGTCGGTACAGGTCGATCACGACGTCGCCGGTCCGGATGCGCTCGGCCAGGTCGATGCTCGAGCCCCCAGCGCTGAAGATGGCGATCGGGACGATGAGCGCCTGGGTGGCGAAGCTGTAGGTGACGACGTCTCGGGCGTCGAAGCCCCCGACCGGTCCGGCCTGGGCGACGACGGCGAGGAGCACGTAGGCCCGCAGGTAGCCGAACGCCACGTTGGGGATGAGCCCGCCGATCGTGGCAGCCCGGTAGGTCGAGTAGCGACGGAAGGTCCGTCGGGCCAGCTCCCACCACACCCGCATGCCCGCCCCCTCCCGCGCCAGCGACCCGGAGCCGCTCTGGCCCGGGGGCGCTGGACGGTACTCCGCCGGACGGCGGCGGGTCGGCTGTCTGTGCGTGCGTCAGCTCGCGCTCGTCGTGCCCCCACGGCGGAGGAGGTGCTCGCGGGCGGCGGCGTCACCGGGGACCAGTGCGGAGGCGCGGACCTTGTTGTCGACCGTCAGCCAGAGGCGGAAGCCGCCGTCGGGCTCGTCGCTGCTGACGAGGGCGACGTCGTCGGTCGGTTCGAGGGCAGCGCCGTACTCGAGCTCGGCGCGCACGGGCACGACGCCACGCCTGGCGGCCTCGTCCTCCACCGCCTGCCACGTGGCGGCGTTGTTGACGTGGCGGAGGACATCGAGGTCGGTCGCGCGCAGCGGCCAGGGCCGGCTGCTCGCCGTCGCCGCGGGGCCGGGGTGGCTGAGCCGGGCGGCGACCGTCCGGCCGAGGGCGGCCTCCCCGTAGGTGTCGAGGAACCAGTCGGGGAGCCGTGTCGGGCGGTCACCGTCGACCCCGAGGTAGACCCACAGCGAGGCCACCTCGACCCGGCCGTCCCCCGACTCGGACCGCAGCGACGAGCGGCGCTCCCCCCACCGGCTGCCGAGGCCACCGCAGAAGGTGGTGACGGCGAGGCGATCGCCGAGGCGGGGCCACGTGGGCGACCACACCACCGTGCGCCGCGCCACCCAGGGAGCGCCAGGGTCGAGCCCGGCGTCGGCGAAGTCGTCGTTGCCGACGTCTTGGAGCAGCCGGGCGACCGCATCGAGGCGGAGGCGGCCGTGCTGGTCAGCGTCGGCGAGGCGCACCCGACGGCTGGTCTCGAACCGTCGTCCCACACCGGGCACGGGCACGAGGTCGTCCGGGGCGGGAGAAGAGGGCGCGACCACGGAGCAGAGGCCACCCGATCCACGTGCCCCCCGTCAAGGCGAAGACAGCTTGACACCTGCGACCACGCCGATCTGGCAGTTGGATCCCACCGTGGCGGTCGCATCGAGCCGCCAGCTCCGGTCGGTGGGATCGCTACGGTCGACAGGCGTGAGCGACGTCGCCACCTTCGTCGTGCTCTGGGGGCTCGGGTGGGTGCTGCTGTGGCGGGTTCCGGTCCCGGGGCAGGTCCTGTCCGGGTCGTCGCGCCCACCGGTGTCGATCGTCGTGCCTGCACGCGACGAGGCGGCGAACCTCCCGCACCTCCTCGCATCGCTCACCCCCGAGCTCGCCGCGAGCGACGAGGTGATCGTGGTCGACGACCACTCCTCCGACGGCACCGCCGCCATCGCGCGCGCCGAAGGGGTGCGGGTGCTGCCGGCACCAGCGCTCCCGGCCGGCTGGGCCGGCAAGCAGTGGGCGTGCCACACCGGCGCGAGAGCTGCGACGAACGAGGTGCTCGTCTTCCTCGACGCCGACACCCGGATGGAGTCGGGTGGCCTCGATCGGATCGTCGCGCTCGCCGCCCGTCCCGGCCTCACCTCGATCCAGCCGTTCCACCTCGTGCCCCGGTGGCAGGAGCGCCTGGCCGCCTTCTTCAACATCGTCGGCGTGATGGGCACCGGCATCGGGACTCCCGTCGGTGAGCGGGTGCGCCCGGGCGGGGCGTTCGGCCCGTGCCTCGTCACCAGCGTCGCCGACTACCGCGCGTCGGGCGGGCACGAGGCGGTGCGTGCCTCGGTGCTGGACGACGTCGCCCTCGCCGCCGGCTACCGGCGAGCCGGCCTCCCCGTCCAGGTGCTCGGTGGGCGGGGCACGATCGCGTTCCGGATGTACCCGGGTGGTGTGGCCGAGCTCGTCAGCGGCTTCACCAAGAACATGGCGAGCGCTGCGGTCGCCGTCCGCCCCGTGGCGTCCCTCGCCGTGGCCGGCTGGCTCGCTGCTTGCGTCGCCCCCCTGGTGCTCGCCGGGCGGGTGGCCGGACCGATCGCCGTGGCCTGCTACCTGGCGGTGGTGCTCCAGGTCGGCGTGCACCTGCGCCGGCTCGGCACGTTCGGACCGCTCGTGGCGCTCGTGTACCCCGTGGCCCTGGCCTTCTTCCTCATCGTCTTCGCCAGGTCGCTCGTGCTCACCTTCGGCGTCGGCCGAGTCAGCTGGAAGGGTCGCTCGCTCCCGACTCGTTGACCACGTCGGGCCACACGAACCCACCGTGGTCGTCTCGGGTGACGGCGTGTGCGGCGACCACAGCGACGACGTCCAGGGGCCCGTACACGTGGGGGTACGCCTGGGATGCGCCGGGTGGCACCTCGTCGATGACGTGGCTCGTGAGGAGCGCAGGGTCGAGCTCGAGCAGCACGAGCGGCTCGGTCACCCCGGCGTAGAACCGCTCTGCCACCCCGGCGACCTGGTGGGCGCGGGAGCAGTGGGTGAACCCCTCTTCTGCAACGGTGCGGCCGAGCGTCGAGGTCTGGTAGCCGGCGCCGGCGAGGGCTGCCTCCCACTCCGACGCCAGCGCCAGGTGGAACAGGCGCTCGGTCATGTCGTCCGCCCGAGGCCTGCGGCGTCGCCGCTCAGCAGCTCCGTCACTTGGCGGACCATCATGGTGAGGCGGTTGGGCTCGGGCCACACCGGGTGCTCGATCCCCTCCTCGAGCGCAGCGTCGGCGCAGACCGGCCCGACGCAGGCGGCGATGAGCCCCTCGGCGAAGGCCTGGCGCAGGCGATCGCCCGATCCGACGCCCTCGGCGATGCGGAACAGGTGGCGCACCGCCGGCTGGCTCGTGAACGTGACGGCGTCGAGCGCCCCGGCGACGGCCTGGGCGACCAGCGACTCCGCCGGGCCACGGTCCTCGGGGAGGAGCCACCGGTACACGGGCACCTCGACGACCTCGCCGGCGAGTGCGGCGATGGCGGTGGTGGAGGGGTGATCGGCCGGCTCGAACAGCTGCAGCGCGACCCGGGCGCCGGTGAGGTCCTCCTCGGCGAGCCGTGCGACGACCTGGTCCATCCGCTCCTCCGGCGCCCGCCACCACACGTCGAAGCCTGCCCCCCGCAGCGCGGAGGCGGCCTTGGCCCCGCGAGCGACGATGCGGGACTGGCGCAGGGCGACGGCCAGCTCCTCGCCCGCACCCCAGCTTGCAGCGGCTTCCAGCCACATCCGCATGCCCATGCCGGTGGTGGCGATGAGGTAGTCGGGAGGAGAGGCCACGACCACCTCGGTGGCCGTGCGCAGCGCGACGTCGGTCGTGAGGTCGACGGTGATCATCGTCGGCCCGTGCACGACGGCGCCACCGCGTGCGCCGAAGAGCTTGGCCTGCTCCTCCCACCGACGGTCGGCGGTCACGCCGACGGTGCGGCCGGCGAGGGGGGAGGCGTCGGTCACGCTTCCAGTCTGCACGGCGGGAGGAGGGATGTGGCTGGACGGATGCGGCTGGGCGCGAACCGGTCCCGACCCCCTTGGGGGCCGGGACCGGCTCACGTGTGCCTCGCCATCAAGGTGCTGATGGCGTCATGAGGGCCTTCGTCGCGTGGTGCGTCTTGGAGTGCGAGCGACGAACGCGGGATCAGCTACCGGCAGCTCCGTAGATGTCGGACTGGAGCGGGCCGGTGTCGTAGCCGGCGTGCGGGGTGCCGATGTAGGGGAACGTGTCCAAGAAGGGCACGTCGTTGCCGGAGACGCCGTCACCGAGCGCGTTGTTCGGCGCGACGTTGAAGTCCGGCGTGAACGGGGTGCCACCGGCAACGGCCCGGAGGCTGATGTCGACGACGTCGTCGAAGAGGCGACGGCCGTTCGGGAAGCCCTGCGGGTCGCCGCCGAGGTAGCCGAGGTTGCTCTCGGTTGCGTCGTTGGGCTTCACGCTGGTGTTCAGGCGCAGCATCTCGGCGGGGACGCCGTTTGTCTGAGCCGTGCGGCCGACGCCGATCGAGTCGGCGGTCGCCTGGTCGAGGCCGGTCAGGAAGATGGCGACGAGGTCGCTACGGCTTCCGTCGGGCGGCGTCTCGACCCCGGGGTACAGGATCTCGATCAGGTCGGCGAGGATCGGGTCGGTCACGAGGGGGATGTCGCCCTCGGTCGCGAACGGCGCGACCTCGAGGCCGGCCAACGTGGGTGCGTCCTGGTCGGGGCGCAGCGTGTTGAACGTGTCCTTCAGCCCGATCGGGATGACGACCTCGTTGACGAGCGGAGCGCCCATGCGAGAGACCTGGACCCAGCGACCCGTCTCGACGGGGTTCGCCCCGCTGTTCTCGTCGAAGGCCCTGAACTTCTTGCGGCTGGCCGTCGACCACACGCCGATGACCTCGTCGCCGTCGGTCACGACGTCGATCGGCACCTCGATGGCGATCGAGTGGACGTTCTTGCCGAGCGTGGAGTTGACCCCGTCACGTGTGGCGAGCGGGATGAGGTGGGCCGAGTTCAGCGGCCGGAGGCCGCCGAGGTCGAAGATGGAGCCGAGGTCGACGCCGAAGGCCTCGTCGCGCTGGCCGGCGAAGACCGTGAGCCCACCGACGTCGACGACGGCCTGCGCGGCCAGTGCCTCGTAGTTCGGCGTGGTGCGCGGGCCGATGTTGACCGGCGGGACCGGGAGGTCCGTGCCGAGGCTCGTGCGCACGCCGTTCTCGACGCGCGAGAGGCTGTAGGTCTGCTTGCGGTTGTAGGCATCCGCCTCGATGTCGTCGATGGGGCCGGCGGCGTACACGGGGATGCCGGGCACCTCGTTCTCGGTGTTGAACCGGAACTCGTAGGTGAGGTCCGGCACGGCGTCGCCGTCGTTGTCGACGTTGATGGCGTAGAGGACGTCCTCGCCGAAGGCGAAGTAGTTCGGGCCGCCGAAGGGGTCCTGCAGCGGGATGAAGTTGGCCATCAGCGTGACCTTGTTGTCGTCGTCAGGGCTGACGAACGCGTAGACGTCGGTGTTGTCAGCGACGGGGTCCTGCGAGATCAGTGGTGCCTCGCGGTGGCTGGCGGCGTCAACAGGGCTGAGGGATGCGGCAGCGAGCACCGCACCGAGCCCGATCGCCACGGTGGCGCCTCGAGCTCGACGGGAAGGGGTCTGCATGAGTTGTCTCCTGGTTGGAACGATGGGGGCATTGGCGGCCCGGTGGGCCGAGACCGCGTCGTGGCGGTCGGTCACTCGACGATGAGCGTGAGGTCGAGGAGGCGGATGAGGAACGACGCCATCTGCTCACGGGAGGTGAGCATGCCGGGGTCGAACAGTCCGGACTCCTTGCCGTCGACGAGGCCGAGCACGAGGGCCCCGCTGTTGACGTTGTCGTAGTGGACGTTGTTCGGGAGGACGTCGGGGAACGCGGGGACGGGCTCCTCGCCGACGAGGAAGTCGCCGGCGTCGAACGCGAACTCAGCGGCCTGGACCATGAACGAGGCCATCTGGTCCCGCTGCACGAACTCCTGCGGGGCGTAGGTGGTCTCGGTCTTGCCTGAGGTGATCCCCGTCGCAGCGAGGATCTCGATGTTCTCCTCGTGCTCGTTCCCGGCGATGTCGGTGAACCCCGAGTCGGCCGGGGCCGGGAGGGTGTAGCCGGCGGCGCGGAGCGTGTTGACGATGAACGAGGCCATCTGGCCACGTGTCGTCATGCCGCCCGGGTTGTACGTGCCGTCGGTCTGGCCGACGGAGATGCCTTCGGCGAAGGCGCAGTCGACGCTCATGACGTGGACCGGGGAGATCGCAGCCCGGTCGCTCACCGGTGCCGGCGGCACGCCCTGGGGCGGCTGGCCCGGGAGCGAGGTCAGGCAACGGTCGTTCGGGTCCGTGTAGGTCTCAGCGCCTGCGGTGCCGACCGCGGGGATCAGCGTCAGGGCGAGCCCTGCCGAGGCGGTGAGGGCCATGCGGCGGAGCGACCGGCTGGGACGGGTTGCACTGGTGCGTGTCATCAGACGATCACCCCCCATGGCCGGGATCGAGCAGCTCGTGCGGTCATGCTGTGCCTTTCGTTGGTGGCCATTGCCATTGCCCCCGGCGCGAACCGGGAGAGGTTGGGAGAGCGGCCGGTCACGGCAGCACCCCGATCACGATCCACTCGTCACCGATGGGTGCGAGCAGGGCGCCGAGCTCGACGGAGCCTTCGACGCGGACGAGACGGGCTGCGTTGGCAGCCTCGCTGCCGAAGGCGGTGTTGACGGCGGCGCCGGCCGCATCGTCGAGCCGCTCGACCTCGCCGATCCTGAGCTCGCCCTCGGCGTCGCACAGGGTGGTGGCGATGGCAGCAGACCCGATGAGCCCCTGGCGCTCGTTCGTGGGCTCCTCGCAGGCTTGTCGGGCATCGACCCACGATCGGGCGGCGTCGGCGGCGCCCCCGTCTGGCGGGTAGGAGGGAACGATGGCGCTGGCCCCGAGGGAGACGCCCCACGTGCCGTCGGGGCCCTCGCTGACGGCCCAGGTGACGAGCGCCTCTGCGGGGGTCAACCCCACGACCTGGTCCAGGCCAGGCTCGAACCGGACGGTGGTCTCGACGGCGGTGAAGTCTGCCGTCTCGCTGGCTGCGCCGAGCTCGTAGGAGACCACGGGGGCCACGACGTTGGCGTGCGACGCCACCCAGAAAGCGGCTGAGCCGTACTCCTGGCGGTCGGCGGCGCTGAGGAAGCCGAACGAGGTCTCGAAATCCCGGTCGGCCTCGGCGTCGAGGAAGCCGACGAGTGCCGCTTCCGCCGAGGTGGCGCCGGCACCGGGCGGTATCGGTGCGTCCTCGTCCAAGAGGTCGGCTGGCCCGGTGACCACATCGTCGTCGTCGAGGGTCCTCCGCTCCGCCTCGGATCCCTCGGAGGCGAGATCGCTTGCGGGGGCCGTGGCGTCGTCGCTGTCGAGGAGGCGAGGGACGAGGACGGCAGCCACGACACCCACCAGCAGACCGAGTGCCACCGCCAGGATCGTCCGGATCGGACGCCCGCCGGGCGTCGGGTGATCAGCAGCGACGCTGTGCGGCGCTCGCTCTCGATCCTCCGGACGGGTCTTCGTGGCGATCGGGGGCCTCCTGGCCATCGGGCTGAGCACGCGGATGTTCGCAGATGAACCAGTCGCCTGCTTTGAACGTAGTTCGGAGCCACACGCTTGGTTGGACGACGCCGCTCGGACTCCCGCCGCGTGGTCGTACCGCGTGGTCGTACCGCGCCCTGCCCCGACGGGACCGATCGCCCGGTCCACGTCCCTGCGCCGGGATCGTCGCCCCCCTTCGTTACCCTCGGCGAGGTGTCGACCGGCCCTCACGACGAACGCGCCGCCTCGGCGCAGCGTCGAGGGCTGCCGCTGTGGTCCATCGCTGCGCTCGCCGTGATCGGGGGTCTGGCGATCGGCTGGTTCGCAACAGCAGGGAACGACGACTCGCCCTCCACCAGCGGAGGGGGGACCGCGCTGCCGTCGACGGGGGCGCCAGAGGATGCGATCGCTGCCCTCGAGGCCGCCGTCGAGGCCCGACCCGAGGATGCGACCGCCTGGCGCCAGCTCGGCACGGCCTACGTCCAGCAGGCGATCGAGATCGGCGATCCGTCCTTCTACGGCCTGGCCGAACGGTCTTTCGAGGAGGCGACCGCCCTTGCCCCCGACGACCCGACGATCCTGGTCGGTCGGGGCGTGCTGGCGCTCTCGCTCCACGAGTTCGCCGAGGCCGAGGAGCTCGGTCGTCGCGCCGTCGCTGCGCTGCCGGCGAACGCCGACGCGCTCGGCGTCCTCGTCGATGCCCAGATCGAGCTCGGCGAGTACGACGAGGCGGCCGAGACCTTGCAGCGGATGCTCGACGTCCGCCCCGGGCTCCCGGCGCTCGCCCGGACGTCGTACCTCAGGCAGCTGCGGGGTGAGCTCGGCCCGGCGACCGAGGCGATGCGCCAGGCCGTCGTCGCCGGTGCGTCGTCCCCCTTCGACGAGGCAACGGTCACGGCCCTGCTCGGCGACCTCCAGCGCTTCGCCGGCAACCAGAGCGGTGCGCTCGAGAGCTACGAGCGGGCGCTGGAGCTGTTTCCCGGGCTGATCCACGCCGAGCTCGGGCGGGCGCTGGTCATCGGGGGACGGGGCGAGCTCGCGGCAGCAGCGGCCGCCGTCGAGGAGGTCGTGGAGCGCTTCCCCTCCCCGTCGGCGCTCTTCGTGCTCGCCGACCTGCAGCACGCGCTCGGCGACGTCGAGGGCGAAGCTGACACCCTTGAGCTCGTCCGGTTGACCGCCGCCTTGCAAGAGGAGGCCGGGCAGATCGTCGACCTCGAGCTCGCCCTCTTCGAAGCAGACATCGGCGACGATCCGGCCCGCGCCATCGCGCTTGCCGAGGAGGCGCTCGCAGCACGTCCGGACAACGTCTTCGCCGCCGATGCGATGGCGTGGGCCCTGCTCCGCGGTGGCCAGGCGGCAGCGGCGGTCCCTTTCGCCGAGGACGCAGTGCGCCTCGGCACCGCCGACCCGCTGCTCCAGTACCGGGCCGCCGAGGTCTTCGCTGCTGCCGGCGAAGACGAACGGGCGGCTGAGCACCTCGGTCTCGCGCTGCAGGCGGGCCCGATGCTGTCGATCCGACACGCAGACGACGTCGCTGCGCTGGCCGAGGAGCTCGGCGTGCCGCTGCCGGCGACCGAGTCGTGAGAGCACCGTCGCGCGTTGCGGCAGCCGTCGTCGGCTGCCTCACCGTTGCCATGGTGCTGCTCGGCTCGGCTGGGGCAGCGAGTGCGCACCCGCTCGGCAACTTCACGATCAACCGCTACGCCCGGGTCGAGGTCTCAGCGGAGGCTGTCCGGGTCCTGTACGTGCTGGACCTCGCAGAGATCCCGGCGTTCCAGGTGCGTGACGACGTCGATGCCGATCCCGATGCCTTCGCTCGGGAGCAGATCCGGGAGATCGCCGACGGGCTCACGCTCGAGGTCGATGGACGGGTGCTCCCGCTCGAGGCGATCGACCACCGCCTCTCCCAGCCTGAAGGGCAAGGCGGCCTGTCGACGCTGCGGCTCGCCGTGCTGTACGAAGCCGACCTGCCCGAGAGCGCTGCCGACGAGGTGCTCGACGCCACGTTCGCCGACGAGAACGGGGGCGGGCGCATCGGTTGGCGCGAGGTGGTCGTCGTCGCCGAGGGGGACGCGACGATCGAGCGCTCGACGGTGCCCGCTCGGGATCTCACCGACGAGCTCCGGAGCTACCCCGAGGATCGCATCCAGTCGCCGCTGGACGTGAACGAGGCGAGCTTCTCCTTCTCGCCCGGCAGCGAGGCAGCGCCGGCTCCCGTCATCGACGGCAGGGGCGGCGAGCGGGTCGCGGACCGCTTCACCGGCCTGCTCGACCGCGAGCGGGTCACGCCCCTCGTGCTCGTCGGGATGCTCGGCGTCGCAGCGCTCGTGGGCGTGGGCCACGCCCTTGCGCCCGGTCACGGCAAGACGGTGATGGCTGCCTACCTCATCGGCACCCGGGGGCGCCCTGTCGATGCCGTCCTCCTCGGGGCGATCGTCTCGGCCATGCACACCGCGAGCGTGCTGCTGCTCGGCTTCGTCCTCTACCAGGTGGACCAGTCGTTCGCCCTCGACCGCATCTACCCGATCCTCACGTTGGTCTCCGGGGTCGGTGTGCTCCTGGTCGGCGCCTGGCTGGCCAGCACCCGCTGGCGGACGCTTCGTCGGAGCGGTGCTGCGCTGCACGACCTTGACCACGACCACGACCATCTCCCCCACGCCCCGCACGCGCACGACGAGCACCAGGACGGCCCTGAGGACCACCTCCACGATCACGATCATGCCGTTCCGGCCGTCTCCGAGGGTCTCTCTGGTGTCTCTGCCGCCGGCCCGACGACGCTGGTGCGGACTGCGTCGGAGCAGGCCGAGCACGACCACGGGCACCACCACGGGCCCGGTGGGCACAGCCACGCGCTGCCGGAGGGCGTGGCGCCGCTGTCGAAGCGGGGGCTCCTGCTGCTCGCCACCGCAGGCGGCATCGTGCCCTCGCCCTCTGCGGTCATCGTGCTGGTCAGCGCCTTCACGCTGGGGCGAGTCGGCCTCGGGCTCGCGCTGGTCGCCGCCTTCTCCATCGGTCTCGCAGCGACCCTCACCGTCGTGGGGCTCGCGCTCGTGCTCGGCAGCCGTGCCCTCGGCGACCGTGCCAGCCACCGCTTCGTCCGGGTCTTCCCGATCCTCGGGGCAGTGGCGCTGCTCGTGCTCGGGCTCGTGCTCACCGTGCAGGGCATCATCGGCCTCTGACGGTCGTCACAACAGGGAGAAGACTCCTCCCGGCCGCCTCAAGGCGGCCCCACGCACGCCGTCCGCTCCTCTCAGGGACCGACGGCGTGTCCCGAGAGGAGCGGACGACCGGTGACCACGATCGAAGCACAGCGGACGAGCGCGTCGTTGCCGAGGAGCGTCCCGGTCTCGAGGTGCTCGCCCGCCGGCTGCTCGAGCTGCTCGGCCGCATCACCGGCCTCGAGAGCACCTATCTGACCATGGTCGACTGGGGCAAGGACCTCCAGCACATCCTCTACTCACTGAACACAGGTGATCTGGTCATCCCCGAGGGGCTCCAGGTCGAGTGGAGCGACACGCTGTGCCGCCGGGCGCTCGACGGCGGTCCGACTTGCACCAGCGACGTGCTGGCCATCTACCCGGACTCGGCTGCGGCTCGTGAGCTCGGCATGACGACGTATGTGACGGTGCTCGCCGCACGACCGTGCGTGCCGACACGGGTCGGCCATACCATCGTGGCAGCGGGCCGTACGGCACGCGCACGTCCGGGCCGCTAGCTCATCGGGCTAGAGCAGGGGACTTTTAATCCCAAGGTGCCGGGTTCGAGACCCGGGCGGCCCACCACAAAAGCCCTGGTCACAGGGTTGCAGCGCAAGAGAATGGCCGGCGGATCGGCCGCCATCCCTTAATCGTCCCTTAATTTTCTGGAGGGTGGGCGGCGCGCCCAGGGGGACGATCCGACAGCGAGGGCCCGATCGGTGGGAGGTGCGCGTCGCCGCCGGCTGGGATCCAGCGGCGGGTCGGTACCACCAGGTGTCCCGGACGGTCTGAGGAACCAAGCGGGACGCCGAGAAGGTGCTCACCCAGATCCAGGCCCAGATCGACCAGGGTGGGGCGACCCGGGGCGGGGACGTGACCGTCGCCGAGTTGCTCGTGGAGTGGCTCGACATGATCGAAGGCGACCGCTCGCCGTCGACGATGATCACACCAGCCTCGCAAGGGCGCCAAAGAACCGGCAATCGGGGCGCCCGTCCGGCGTTGCGTTCCCGAGACGAGGGCCGGGGATGGTGAGATGATCTGCCGATGGAACTTCGAGAGGTGATCCGTCAATACGGCGATGCCTGGAACGAGCCCGATGAGGCGGAACGGCGACAGATGCTGGAACAGGTCTGGTCGGAGGACGGCGCCTACAGCGACCCAACGGCAGAGGTGAGCGGTCGCGAGTCGCTCGTCGCGCACATCGGCGGGTTCATGCAGGTCTTCGAGGGGCACGCCATGGAACTGACGAGCGGCGTGGACGAGCACCACGGTTGGTTCCGCTTCTCATGGCAGATCAACGGACCTGACGGATCGACAGCCGCCGAGGGCTTCGACGTCGGCCAGCAGGACAGCTCCGGGCGCATCTCCCAGATCGTCGGATTCTTCGGGCCGTTCCCGGACGCCTCTTGACGGTTCGGCCCGCCACACGATCCGGGGGCACACCACCGCCTCAAGGATCTCACCGAGCCGCTCCTACGTGCCTGATGGAGGATCTGGTCGGGCGTTCAGCTGCGTCCTCACGCCCTCCAGGCCGGCGTCGCAACGAACGGCGGGACGCTCGGAGCGGCGGTCGGCGAGCCGAGTGGGTGGCGAAGTTCGACGGGCCACCTCGAAGCGTGGCAACGCTTCGGAGCTCGACATCCGCTACGAGTGGGTCTTCGGCTACGGACCCGGATGTCGCCAGTAGTAGTAGGTCGTCCCATCGGTCGCATAGGTCATGCCGTAGTCAACGCCGGGGATGTGCTCCTTGACCGCGTCGGCGTGAACATCAAAGGGTCGCCACTCCTCGTCGAGCGGTTCCGTTGAGGTCGCTGACCGCACGAACGGAACGAGCCGCTCCTCGACGGCACCGAGCCGTACGACGTTGCCCTGCGCTTCGATGAGCGACGGCCGGTTGGCCCCGCCGCCGATGTCGGGCCAACGGAGCTGCACGACGTCGTCCTGCCAGAAGCACACCGGGCAGATGTCGTCCGAGCCAGGCGCCTCGTCGAACACCAGGTGTCCGCAGCAGGGGCACGTGAACCTCGTGCGCTCGGCGTCGCTCATGCGACGCAGGATGCCCGATCTGCGGCCGTCATCGGTCGCAACGTCCGAACCGGGAGGTGATCCATGTCGTGTCCGCATGGCCCGGCGCACGCCCCGGTCGTGGGTCTGTCCGGGCCTCACGCGCGCACAACGTCGAATCGAGCCGGGGGCGCAGGTGGGGGGGGTCGCGGCCGACGAAGAGTGTCCAGCGTGGAGCCGATGGACGTTCGCGTTGAGCAGGACGGCAGTCCAGGGAAGCGCAGCGCGAGCATGAGGCTGATTGCCGCGTCGGTCGCGCTTTTGCTCCTCGTCGGGACCATCGCCGCGTTCTCGCGGTCCGGCTCGGACTCGGAGGCGACGGAAGGCCTCGTGCAGCTCACAGCTGCACCCGCTGCGGCACGCGCGGCAGGGACTGCGAGTATAAGCATCGCCTCTGACACTGAGGCCGCTGGACAGACGGTGTCGTTCTCGATGGATGGGGTCGCAGACCTAGCTTCCGGCGCGAGCGTGTTCACCGCCACCTTCGACGTTCTCGGGCAGGCCTTCGGCTTCGAGCTCAGGACCGATGGTGAGCAGGCGTGGATCAGCGTGCCGGAGGCGAGCCGCGCCGCATCCGCTGGAAAGCCCTGGTTCGTCATCGCTGCAACGACCCTCGCCGGTGGTCAGCAGGAACTCGATCTCGACGCCCAGCTCGGTTACCTAGACGCACTCGTGGCTTCCAAGGAGACCGAGGTCATCGGTGAGAGTCAGAAGCCCGCCGCACGGGTGAGGCGTGACTCGCTCATCGGCCCAATGTCATCGACGCGGACACATCCAACGCATGCGACGATCGCGCCCCTTCCTCAGGGCCGCCTCGATCCCTCGACACGTCCATC
>JBBSLC010000083.1:0-13400 GCA_038255685.1 Acidimicrobiales bacterium
CGACGCCGACGAGCCTCGACCAGGAGCTGACGGCGAGCCCGCTGGTGCCGCGGTCGACGGCTGCGAGCCAGCTCCCGAGCGCCGACGCCGCCATCCGAGCCCTCGCCCTGGTGGTCCTCGCCGTGGTGGCCGTGCGCCTCGAGCGCCACCTGACAGGCCCGACACGAGCCCGCCTCCGGGTGAGCCGCCTCCGCCTCGTCGACCTCGTCTGAGGAGGAGGAGGCGGGCGGAGGTCACCCGGCCTTCGGCGCCGGACGGTGGTGCGGGCGAGAGGACTCGAACCTCCACCCCCGAGGGGACCGGGACCTAAACCCGGCGCGTCTGCCAGTTCCGCCACGCCCGCACGAGCGCACCGATCGTACCGGCCGCGGCCGGAGCAGGTCGGCCCGTGCGCACCGGGTCCGCTGTTCCACGCACGCCGGTCGCACGGCCGGCGTCGACCGCTACCCTCAGGCCCGACCCTGATCGACCCGGAGGACCCTGATGCCGCACGCCCTTCCCGACCCGCTGTCCCCCCTGGGCACGGCGTTCCAGAACAAGGACATGGGGTCGTCACCGCAGCTCGAGGTGTTCAACCGGCTGCTCCAGGACCGGATCGTGGTGCTCGGCACCGAGGTCGAGGACAACGTGGCGAACATGATCATCGCCCAGCTCCTCTACCTCGAGGGCCAGGACGACACCAAGGACATCTGGCTCTACATCAACAGCCCCGGTGGCGTCATCACCTCGGGCATGGCGATCTACGACACCATGCAGTTCATCAAGCCGGACGTGGCCACGATCTGCATGGGCCTGGCCGCCTCGATGGGCCAGTTCCTGCTCTGCGCCGGCGCTGCGGGAAAGCGCTACAGCCTCCCCCACGCCCGGATCATGATGCACCAGCCCTCGGGCGGCGTCCGGGGCCAGGCGGCCGACATCGCCATCCAGGCCGAGCAGATCGTCTACATCAAGCGGGTCATGGCCGAGCGCATCGCGTTCCACAGCGGCCAGGAGGTCGACACGATCGACGCCGACTCCGACCGCGACCGCTGGTTCACCCCGGACGCAGCCAAGGAGTACGGCCTCATCGACCACGTCATCTCCAAGCGGGGCGAGTCGGGGAGCTAGGCGATCGCTCGCCGGGGGCTGTCACAGCCCCCCGACATGATGGGCTGACCATGTACCGGACCGGCGCCCGCACCATCCTCAGCCCGAGCGACCTCGTGACCCACCTCGGGTGCGAGCACGCCACCGAGCTCGAGCGGCGGGTCCTGTGCGGTGAGCTGGCCAAGCCTGCGCGCCACGACCCCGACCTCGAGGTCCTGTGCCGCCGGGGCGACGCCCACGAGCTGGCCGAGCTCGCTCGCTTCCGCGGTGCAGGGCGCTCCGTGGGCGAGGTCACGACGACCGGCTCCTCACCGGAGGCGCTGGCGGCGGCCGAGGCGGAGACCCTCGCCCTCATGCGCGCCGGGGTGGACGTGGTCTTCCAGGCCACCTTCTTCGACGGTCGCTGGCGCGGCCACGCCGACTTCCTCGTGAAGACCGACCACCCGTCCGCGCTCGGTCCCTGGTCCTACGACGTCGCCGACACGAAGCTGGCGCGCCGGGCCAAGCCGGCTGCGCTTGTGCAGCTGTGCGCCTACGCCGAGCACGTGGCCCGCCTCCAGGGCACATGGCCGCGAGAGCTGATCGTGATCACCGGCGACGGCGAGCACCACCGCCACCCCACGGCCGACGTCGTCTCCTACCACCGGATGGTCAAGGCGCGCTTCGAGGCGACCATCGACAGGCCCCTCGAGCACATCGCGACCGGTCCGGTGCGCCACTGCGAGGTGTGCGCGTGGGCGCCGACCTGCGACGAGGCGTGGCGTGCCGCCGATCACCTCAGCCTCATCGCCGGCGTCCGCAGCGACGCCATCGCCAAGCTCGCAGCGGCAGGCATCACGACGGGCACCCACCTCGCCGCCAGCGCTGACGGCGCGGCGGTGGCGGGCATGCCGGTCGACGTCGTCGACCGCCTCCGGCGCCAGGCGCGCCTCCAGCTCGCCCAGCGAGCCGACGGCGTCGTGCGCCACGAGCTCCTCCTCCCCGAGGCCCAGACGCCGCGCCCCCCGGTCCCCGAAGGACCGGACGAGGCTGACCCGGGCCGCCGACCGCGTGGCCTCGCCGCCCTGCCCGCGCCGTCACCGGGTGACCTCTTCTTCGACATCGAAGGCGACCCCTGGGTCGGCGACCACGGCATCGAGTACCTCTTCGGCGTCGTCTCCGCCCCCACTGCGGAGGGGACGCCCCCTCCCTTCACGGGGTTCTGGGGGCACGACCCTGCAGGGGAGCAGGCAGCGTTCGAGGGCCTCGTCGACCTCGTCATCGCCGGGCTCGACCGACACCCGGACATGCACGTGTACCACTACGCCGCCTACGAGCGCACCGTCCTCCAGCGCCTCGCCGGTCAATACGACACCCGCCAGGCCGAGGTCGACCGCATCCTCCGGGGGCAGGTCCTCGTCGACCTCTACCAGGTGGTCCGCAGCTCGGTGCTCGTGTCCCAGGAGGGCTACGGGTTGAAGAAGCTCGAGCCGCTCTACCTCCCGCCCCGCACCGGCGAGGCGATCACCGACGGCGGCTCGAGCATCGTGGTCTACGAGGCCTGGCTGGAGACAGGCGATCCGCAGCTGCTCGAGGACATCCGTGCCTACAACGAGATCGACTGCCGCTCGACACTCGGCCTGCGCGAGTGGCTCGAGGCCAGGCGAGACGAGCTCGCCGAGCTGACCGGCACACCGGTCGCACGTCCCGAGCCAGCCGACGGCACGGCGTCCACGGCCGTGGCTGATGCGGACCAGGGCCACGCCGACACGGTCAGCGCCCTCCTCCGCAGCGTCCCCGCCGACCGTGCCGTCCGCTCGGCCGACGACCGTGCGCGCCAGCTGCTCGCCGACGTCCTCGGCTGGCACCGTCGGGAGGAGCGACCCGGGTGGTGGGCGTGGTTCGAGCGGCTCGCAAAGACCGACGAGGAGCTCGTCTTCGACCGGGAGGCGGTCGGCGGGATCGTCCCGCTCGGCCCGGTCGACACCGGGGGTGCGCCGGGCGTCCACCGCTACGCCTTCGATCCCGACCAGGACCACAAGCTCCCCGTCGGCAAGCCGGTGGCCGACCCGCGCACGGCGAAGGCAGCCGGCACGCTCGTCCGCCTCGACGCTGCCGGCGGCACGCTCGACCTCGCCCGGCCGGTCGCCACGCTCGCCCCCCACCCGCGCGCCCTCATCCCCACCCAGCCCATCGGGACCAAGCCCCTCCGACAGGCGCTCGCCGCCCTGGCCGACCACGTCATCGCCCATGGCCTCGACGGGCCCGGGCCGTGGCGAGCAGCTCGAGGGTTGCTCCGGCGCGACCTCCCCCGCCTCGCCACCGGAGGCACGGGACCCTTGCTCTGCGCAGGGGAGGAGGTGGGCGACGCCGTCGTCCGCATCGCCGGCGAGCTCGACGGCTCCACCCTGGCGGTCCAGGGCCCTCCGGGCTCCGGCAAGACGACCAGCGGTGCCGAGGCCATCGTGTCGCTCGTCGCTGCGGGGAGACGGGTCGGCATCACCGCCCACAGCCACGCGGCGATCACGAACCTGCTCACGGCGGTCTGCGAGGGCGCCGCTGCAGCGGGCCGTCCTGTCCGTGCCATCCAGAAGTGCGACGCCGACCAGGCGTGCACGTCGAGCGGCGTCGTGCTGGCCAGCACGAACGCTGCGGTGGTCGAGGCGCTCGAGGCCGACGAGGTCGACATCGTCGCCGGCACGGCCTGGCTGTTCGCTCGCGAGGACCTCCGCGACCGCCTCGACGTGCTGGTGGTCGACGAGGCGGGCCAGCTCTCCCTGGCCAACACCTTGGCGGTCAGCGGTGCGGCGACCGACCTGGTCCTGTTGGGTGACCCCCAGCAGCTGGCGCAGCCGTCGAAGGGCACCCACCCCGATGGCGCCGGGGTCTCGGCACTCGACCACGTGCTCGACGGTGCGGCGACGATCAGCCCGGCGCGAGGGCTCTTCCTCGATCGCAGCTTCCGGATGCACCCCGACATCTGTCGCCTCTCCTCGACCGTGTCCTACGACGGCAGGCTGCGCCCCGGGCCGGGCTGCGAGCGCCGGTCGGTGGGTGACGGCGCCATCCTCGGGGGAGCGGGCCTGCGCTTCGTCCCGGTCGACCACGAGGGCAACCGCACCCGCTCCCTGGAGGAGGCCGACGTCGTGGCCCGCCTCGCCTCCGAGCTCCTCGGCCGGACCGTCACCGACGCTCGGGGGGCGACCTCGCGCCTGGCCCCCGAGGACATCCTCGTCATCGCCCCGTACAACGCCCAGGTCGCCGCGCTCCACGATGTGGTGCCGCCGGGGGTGCGCGTCGGCACGGTCGACCGCTTCCAGGGCCAGCAGGCGCCCGTCGTGCTGTACTCGCTCACGGCGTCCTCAGCGGCCGAGATCCCCCGCGGGATCGGCTTCCTGCTCAGCACCCATCGCTTGAACGTGGCCGTCTCCCGGGCCCAGGCGCTCGTCGTGGTGGTCGCGAGCCCGGCCCTGCTCCAGGCGCCGGTGCGCACCGCAGCGCAGCTCCGCCAGGTGAACGCCCTGTGCCGCTACGTCGAGGAGGCGACCGAGGTGCGCCTCCCCGTCTCGGTGGGCTGACCGCAGACGGGCAGCACGCAGGCGGGCAGCGCTCAGGCGGGCAGCGCTCAGGACGTGGCTGCCTCGGCCCGGGCCCGCAGGTCCTTGACGGCGTGGCCGAGCCCCTCGGGGTCCTTGTAGAGGGCAGAACCGGCGACGAGCACGTTCGCCCCGGCGGCCGATGCGCCAGCGATCGTGGTCGGGCCGATGCCGCCGTCGACCTCGATGTCGACGTCGAGGTCCTCCGCCGCGATCAGCGCGGCGAGCTCGGCGATCTTCGGCTCCATCGTGGCGATGTAGGCCTGGCCGCCGAAGCCGGGGTTCACCGTCATGACCAGCACCATCTCGACCAGGTCGAGCACGTGGCGCACCTCGGCGACGGGGGTGCTCGGGTTCAGTGCCACCGCAGCGCGCGCGCCGAGGTCGGCCACCTGGGCCAACGTGCGGTGGAGGTGGCGCGTCGACTCAGCGTGGATGATCAGCAGCTCGCAGCCCGCCTCCACGTAGAGGTGCATGAGCCGCTCGGGTTCCACGACCATCAGGTGGGCCTCGAACGGGACCGTCGCATGCGGCCGGCAGGCGGCGATGACGTCGGGGCCGACGGTGAGGTTGGGCACGAAGACGCCGTCCATCACGTCCCACTGGATCCGGTCGACACCGGCCCCCTGCAGGGCGGCGACCTCCTCTCCGAGTCGGGAGAAGTCAGCGGGGAGCACCGAGGGGACGATCTCGATCGGGCGGGCCATGGTGGCCACGTTAGGTCCGCTCCTCCGAGGTGCCGGGACCCGTACCCTCGTCGCGTGACCGTCGTCGAGCTCGCCACCACCGGTGTGGCCGCCGGGGGAGATGCCGTCGCCCGCGACGGCGGGGGCAGGGTCGTGTTCGTCACCGGCGCGCTGCCGGGCGAGCGGGTGGCGGTGCGGATCACCGACGAGCGCAAGCAGTTCGCTCGTGGTCAGGTGACCGAGGTGCTCGAGCCCGCCGCCGGGCGGGTGCGGCCGCCCTGCCCCGAGGTCGAGCACGGCTGCGGGGGGTGCGGCTGGCAGCACGTCGAGCCGGCGACCCAGCGCCGCCTCAAGGCCGGGGTCGTCGAGGATGCCCTCCGCCGCCAGGGCCGGACGCCAGAGGCGGTGGTCGACCCTGGTCCGGCCCTGCGGACCACGGGGTTCCGCACCACCCTGCGACTCGCTGTCGACGACACCGGTGCAGCCGGGTACCGCAGGGCCCGCAGCCACGACGTGGTGGACGTCGACACGTGCCTGATCGCCGACCCCCTGCTGCTCCCGCTCGTGACCGAGGGCCGCTACGGCGCCGCCCACGAGGTCACGGTCCGCTGCGGGGCTCGCACCGGCGAGCGCATGGCGCTCGTGAGCCCCTCGGCGGCCGGCGCCTCCCTGCCCCCGGGTGCTGAGGACACCCTCGTCGTCGGTGGAGACGAGCTCGCTGCAGGACGACGGGCGTGGATCCACGAGGAGCTGGGTGGTCGGCGCTGGCGCATCTCCGCCCACTCCTTCTTCCAGGCCCGCCCTGACGGTGCCGAGGCGCTCATCGATGCCGTCGCCGACCTGCTCGGCCCCGCCACAGCCCCGGGCGAGCGCCTGCTCGACGCCTACGGCGGGGTTGGCCTGTTCGCCGGCGCGCTCGGCGACGACCGTCACGTCACCCTGGTCGAGCGCTCGGCGTCGTCGGTCGCCGACGCCAGGGTGAACTTGGCCGACCGAGACGCCAAGGTCCTCAAGCTCGACGTCGAGCGGTGGCGGCCCGCCCCCATGGACGTCGTCGTCGCCGACCCTGCTCGCAGCGGTCTCGGGGCGAAGGGTGTCAAGGTCCTCGCCGCCACCGGGGCCCGCCGACTCGTCCTCGTCAGCTGCGATCCGGCATCCCTCGGGCGCGACGTCGCGCTGCTCGGCAACGCCGGCTACCGCTGGTCGGAGACCCGCCTCGTCGACCTGTTCCCGCACACGCCCCACATCGAGGCCGTCACGCTCTTCGACCTGATCCCATCCAGGCGCGGCGTCGGCTCCGGAGAGTGAGCACATGGCGACCGACGACCTGACCCTCTCGAGCGACGCCACCCTCGTCGTCGGCATCGCGCGCTACCGCCAGGATGCATTGGCCGAGGCGTACCGGCGCCACGCCGGTGCCGTGTTCGCCCTCGCCCGTCGCCTGCTCAACGAAGCGTCGCTGGCCGAGGAGGTCGTCCAGGAGGTCTTCTTCCGCCTCTGGGACACGCCCGAGAAGTTCGACGCCGCTCGCGGCTCGCTGCGCTCGTACCTGCTCGCGCAGTGCCACGGCCGATCGGTCGACCTCATCAGGAGCGAGCAGTCCCGTCGCCAGCGCGAGGTCAAGGAGCACCGTCAGCGTGCCGAGGCCGGCTACGACATCGAGCACGAGGTCTGGGACCTCGCCGTGGCGGACCACGTGCGGGAGGCGCTCGTCGACCTGCCCGAGGACGAGCGCCGCGCCATCCAGCTGGCGTACTTTCAGGGGCACACCTACCGGGAGGTGGCGTTGATCCTGGACCAGCCGGAGGGAACCGTGAAGAGTCGGATCCGTGCCGGGATGAAGCGGATGCGACGGACGCTGGTCGACGCCGGCGTGGGGACGGTCTGATGGCCGCGCTGAGCCACACCGAGATCGAGGAGCTCCTCGGGGCGTATGCCCTCGACGCCGTCGAGCCCGACGAGGCGCTCGAGGTCACGGACCACCTGCTCGACTGCCCGCGCTGCCGCGCCGAGGTCTCCGAGCACCGAGAGGTCGCTGCGCTGCTGGCGAACAGCGGCGCCGATGCACCTGCTGACCTGTGGGACCGCATCGCCGCGTCGATCGAGGGCACCGCACCGTCGGCTGCTGATGTCGCGCGCATCGCATCGCCCCCGCTGTTCTCCCGCCCGGGTGCAGGGAGCGCGCAGCGACGGTCGTGGGGTGGCCGGGCCCTCATGCCGATCGCCGCCGCAGCCGCAGCGGTGATCGCTCTCCTCGGCGTCCAGGTCGTGGGCCAGGGCGACAAGATCGACCGCCAGGGCGCCCAGCTCGACCAGATGGCGCAGGAGGACGGTCTGAGCCGGGCGTTCCAATCTGCCATCGCCGAGCCGACCGCCGAGCTCATCGCCCTCCGATCAGCAGACGGAGAGCACGAGGTGCAGGCCGTCATGGCCGGCTCGACCGGGTACCTCCACGCCGGTGGCCTTCCCGAGCTCGACGAGGGCAGGACCTACCAGCTGTGGGCCGACCTCGGCGAGCGGCGCATCTCCCTCGGCGTGCTCGGCAGCCGGCCCAAGGTGGCCACCTTCGAGATCGCCGGTGAGGTGCTCGGCCTCGCCATCACCGAGGAGCAGGGCGCCGGTGTGGTCGTCTCCGACCAGGCCCCGGTCGTCTACGCCGTCATGCCCGCCGACGCCTGACCGCCTCGGCGGAGGTCAGTCACCGGAACGCCCGTGAAGGATCGTGACATCGTGCATACGATCACAAGATGGTCGCGCGCCCGCAGGTGGGGCAGCCGACCCGACGGCGCACGGGGCGAAGCTGCAGGCGATCCGAGGGCTCCGGCTCGACATCGACGACGTTCGTGCGAAGTCAAGTACGGCGGCAACGTCGATGACGCACACCGATCGGCGGCGGTCGAGCGCCTGCGCCGCCGGGCAGGACCGGGCGACGCCGCTGCGCTCGCCCACCTGTCCCGCAGGGACTGATCAGGCGTCGTCGGCGACCCAGCGGAGGTGCTCGTCGAGGCGCAGGACCCGGTGCAGCTCGTCGAAGCCCATGGCGCCCGGGCTCGTGCCCAGGCCCTTGCGGAGCGCGTCGAGGCGGTCCCTGACCGCGCCGGCAGCGGCGAGGACCGTGGCGACCGGGACGATCACGACGGCGAAGCCCAGCTCGGCGATGGCTCGGAGCTCGAGCGTCGGCGTGCGACCACCGTCGACCCAGTTCAAGACGAGGGGGACGCCTGCGAGCCGGTCGGCGACGATCGCCAGGTCGTCGACGGTGGTCACGGCCTCGACGAAGAGCCAGTCCGCGCCAGCGTCAGCGAAGCGGGCGGCGCGGTCGATCGCCACCTCCAGGCCATCTGTGGCGACGGCGTCGGTGCGGGCCACGATGATCGTCGCCGGGTCGCTCCTCGCCCGCACCGCGGCGCGCACGCGGGCCACGGCCTCGTCGACGTCGACGACCTCCTTGCCGGCGAGGTGGCCGCAGCGCTTCGGCGAGACCTGGTCCTCGAGCTGGAGGGCCGCGACCCCTGCCGCCTCGTAGAGGGCGACGGTGCGAGCGACGTCGAGCGGCCCCCCGTAGCCGGTGTCGGCGTCGGCGATGATCGGGAGCGCAGTGGCGGCACAGGCGCGCTGGCACGCCGCCGCCATCTCGGTCTGGGTCAGCAGCCCGAGGTCGGGTGCGCCGAGCAACGACGCCGACAGGCCGAAGCCGGTGAGGTACGCAGCCGTGAAGCCGGCCTGCTCGGTGAGCACCGCCGACAGACCGTCGTAGCAGCCAGGGGCCACGAGCGGTGCCCCCCCAGGTGCGACGAGGGCGCGCAGCCGTGCGCCCAATGACGCGCTCGATCGTGAGGAGGTGCCTGTCATCGCCGCCAGTCTGGCGTGAGGTGGCAGGGTGGCGCATGACCTCCGACGTCCACCTCGGTGCGGCCCAGCCGTTCGGACTGCGCTACTGGCCACTCCCCGAGGACGACCCCGGCGTGGAGATCCCGAGGGAGTCGATCCGCCTCGTCAGCCCTGACGGCGCCCTGGTGCGGGGCCTGCTCTGGACCCCGCCCGGCGGCAAGCCGTGGAAGACCGCGATCGTGCTCAGCCATCCCCGCGGCGACTTCAGCGTCCACTACGCCTGCCCCCTCCTCGCCGCCGCCGGCTACGCCGTCCTCGGCTTCGGCACCCGCTACATGGGCAACGACACCGACTGCCTCCACGAGGCGTGCACGATCGACGTCGAGACGGTCGTGACCGAGGTGCGCCGGCGAGGGGCCGAGGCCGTCGTGCTCCTCGGCAACTCCGGCGGCGGTTCGCTGATGGCCCTCGCGCACACCGAGCGGGGCGTGGGCGACGGTTGGATCGGCATGGCCGCCCACCCCGGTGAGGGCGTGTTCATGCTCCAGGTCATCGACCCGTCGGTGGCCGACGAGCACGACCCGCTCTCGGTGGTGCCCGAGCTCGACATGTACGACCCCGACAACGGCTGGCGTCCCTGGCCCGAGCCCTGTTCGTACGACACCGAGTGGCTGACCCGCTACCGGGCTGCCCAGGTCGCGCGGGTGGCGAGGATCGATGCCGTGGCCAAGGCGGCGATCGCCGCGAACGACGAGGCACGGGTGCGCGCCCGCGAGATCGACAAGGGCGCCGACCCGGGCGCCTGGCGGAGGGAGCGGGCCCGGGCGGTCAACGCCGAGCACCTCGTGATCTACCGGACGCTGGCCGACCCTGCGTACCTCGACCTCTCCATCGACCCCGACCAACGCCCGCTCGGCAGCCTCTTCGCGTTCCCCGACCCGCTCGACGCCAACTACGGGCGGGGTGGTCTCGGCCGCACGATGACCGCCAGGGGGTGGCTCTCCACCTGGTCGGGCCTGTCGAGTGCAGCGAAGCTTGCCGACACCATGCCCGAGGTGCGGGTCCCGACCCTGCTCGTGCACCCGACCGGCGACACCGAGATCCGCATCCGCCAGGCAAAGGAGATCGTCGCCAACGCGGGAGGCGACGACGTCACCTACGTCGAGATGCCCGGTGCGCCCCACTACCTGGAGGGCCACCGCCCCGAGGCCATGGCCCACGTGGTCGACTGGCTGGCGAAGCGGTTCCCGTGATTCGTGGAACACGGGGCCGATGGGCCCGGTTGCCCAGACCATGGAGATCGCAGAGGCCGTCGACCACCTCAGGACCGAGCAGCGAGGGGTGCTCATCACCCAGCGCGGGGACGGGCGGCCCCAGTCCTCCAACATCATCTATGCGGTCGACGACGGCGGGTTGATCCGGATCTCGGTCACCGCCGACCGGGCCAAGACCAAGAACGTCGAGCGCACCGGCTCGGCGTCGCTGCACGTCAGTCGGGCCGACTTCTGGGCCTACGTCGTGGTCGATGCCGACGCTGAGCTCTCCCCGGTCGCCTCCGATCCGGGGGACGCCACCACCGACGAGCTGGTCGAGCTCTACCGCTCGATGCAGGGTGAGCACGACGACTGGGACGACTACCGCCGGGCCATGGTCGCCGATCGCCGACTCGTGGTCCGCCTGCGCCCGACACACGCCTACGGGATGTGGGCCGCCGGCTAGACAGCAGGGATGGCTGCTGGTGAGGGGGTCGAGCTCGAAGCGGGTGGCCGCACGGTCCGCCTCACGAGCCCCGACAAGGTGCTCTTCTCCGAGCACGGTGAGACCAAGCTCGATCTCGCCCGCTACTACCTCGCCGTGGAGGAGCCGTTCCTGCGGGCGGTCGGCGGGCGTCCGACCATGCTCCAGCGCTTCCCCGAAGGGGCAGGTGGGCCGTCGTTCTTCCAGAAGCGCGTCGGCGACAAGGTCCCCGAGTGGCTCCAGACCGCGGTCGTCAGCACGCCGAACGGCACCTCGTCGACGGTGCTGGTCCTCGCTGACCTCGCTCACGTGCTGTGGGCGGCGAACCTCGCCTGCCTCGGCTTCCACGTCTGGCCGTCTCGAGCCCTCGACCTCGACCACGCCGACGAGCTGCGCATCGACCTCGACCCCCAGCCGGGCACGGCCTGGCCCCAGATCCAAGCAGCCGCCGTCGACGTCAAGGCCCTGCTCGACGAGCTCGGGGTCGTCGGCAACCCGAAGACGACCGGCAACCGTGGCCTCCACGTGTACGTCCGGCTCCAGCCGCGGTGGGGGAGCATCGACGTGCGTCGGGCAGCCGTGGCGATGGCGCGCGAGCTGGAGCGGCGCCACGGGGATCGCATCACCGCTGCGTGGTGGAAGGAGGAGCGAGGCGAGCGGATCTTCGTGGACTTCAACCAGAACGCCCCTCACAAGACGATCTTCGGTGCCTGGTCGGTGCGTGCTCGGGTCGGCGCCCAGGTCTCCACCCCGCTCACCTGGGACGAGGTGCAAGACGTGCACCCCGACGATCTCACGGTGCGGACGGTGCCGGCGCTCGTCGAGCGCCGAGGTGATCCTTGGGCAACTGCCGACGCGGACCCGCAGTCGCTCGAGCCGCTGCTTGCGCTGTGGGAGCGAGACCGGCAGGACGGGCTGCTCGACGCCCCGTGGCCGCCGGTCTACCCGAAGCAACCGGACGAGCCGCCTCGCGTCGCCCCGAGCCGAGCGAAGAAGCCGCCGGCGTGAGGACCCGGCCTCGTGCGGCCGGTCCGCTCGGTCGAGGTGGATGACCGCCGACCTGGAGCGTTGCCAAAGCGCGTCGACGGGCGGCCGTCGCTCGGTCTCAGGGTGTGGCCAGGCCGTCCATGACCACGACCTCGACGTCGGCGAGCACCTCGTCGGGAGAGAGGGATCCGTGGAGCAGGATCTCTCGGAGGCCGACGAGGAGGACGGCGCCGAAGAGGGCGGAGGCGGTTCGTTCGACATCGACCTCTCGGAGCGATCCGTCTTTGGAACCTTCGGCGAGGGTGTCCCTGACCGGGGCGTGGAAGGCCGAGTCGACGGCAGCAGCGATCTCGGTCAGGCGTCCAGCGCGGCCGATGTTGGTGACGAGCAGCTGGGCGGTGTCGGGATTGCCCCCGAGGACCTCGAGCTGGGCCCGAAGCACAGCGCGAAGACGCTCCCGTCCGCTCCCCTCGGTCCGGACCGCGAGCTGCACCTGCGTGGCGACCTCAGCGAGCATGGCCTGGAGGAGGAAGGCGAGGATGTCCTCCTTACCGGAGAAGTAGTAGTAGAGCGTTGCTCGGGGAACGTCGATGGCCCGGGCGACGTCGTCGATCTTCGCCGCCTCGAAGCCGTGCTCTGCGAAGACCGGCGCAGCGAGGGCGAGCTTGGCGGCGATCGCCTGAGGGACTTGTTTCACGTTCGCCCTACCTCCAGTTTGGACGTGACGTCCAAACTGGAGTCTAGACTCTCGGTGTCTTGGGAGGTGGAGGTGCTCGAACGTCTCGCGCGCTGGTGCCATCGGCACCGCAGGATCGTCCTTGTCGGCTGGTTGAACGCCCTGGTGCTGGTCGCAGCCTGCGCCAGCGCCTTCGGCGGGAGCCTGTCGAACGGGTTCGAGGCTCCGGCGTCTGAGTCGCAGCGGGCCCTCGACGTGCTCTTCGAGCGGTTCCCCGAGCGAGCCGGCTCCGGTGCCGAGGTGGTGTTCCGGACCGACCGGACCGTGGACGACCCCGCAGTGGTCTCGCGCATGCAGCGCCTCTTCGACGGGCTGGAGCGAGAACCTGGCGTCGCTGACGTCGTGGACCCGTACGAGCCGGGCGGCGCGTTCCAGGTGTCGAGCGATCGTCGCATCGCCTTCGCTCGAGTCCAGTTCTCCCTGACGACGCTCGATGTGCCCACCAAGACCGTGGAGGCACTGCTCGAAGCCGTCGAGGCAGTCGACGAGGACGGCCTGCAGGTCGAGCTGGGCGGCCAGGCCGTCCAGTTCGCCTCCCAGGCGGAGGGTGGATCGCGAGAGGCCATCGGTTTGCTGGCAGCGGTGGTCGTGCTGCTCTTCACCTTCGGTTCGATCGTGGCCATGGGCCTTCCCATCGCCACGGCACTCTTCGGGCTCGGGGTCGGGCTGCTCGCCATCCCCCTCGTCAGCCTCGTGATCGACGTCCCGATCTTCGGACCGTCGCTCGCGGTGATGATCGGTCTCGGGGTCGGGATCGACTAC
>JBBSLC010000084.1:0-13337 GCA_038255685.1 Acidimicrobiales bacterium
GATCTCTGCCGGTGAGAGGCGACCGGCGGCCTGGCGGGGGCCACTGGCGGCGAGCTCGGAGATGGCCAGCATGGCGAGCGGCACCGCCACGACGGCGAGGACGGGCACCGCCGGCGAGGACGGGAGCGGGATCGACCCGGTGACGAGCTGCCACACCTGACGCCCCACGACCACGCCGAGCAGCGCGCCGAGGGCACCGCCGAGCAGTGACAGCACCGCGACCTGGGACATCACGACCCAACGCACCTGGGACCCGGTCATCCCGAGCACCCGCAGCGTTGCGAGGTCGCGCCGGCGTCGGCGCACGGTGACGATCGCTGCGTGGGCGACCGTCACCGTGGCGATGAGGCCGAGCAGGCCGGCGAGGACGACGGGCAGGGTCTCGACCGCGATGAGGCGCTCGACCTCGCCAGGAGGGGTCGGCAGCAGCACCGTGGCATCACCGCCGAGCTGCGCGTCCACCAGGGAGACGAGATCGAACCCGGGAGCCACGTCGACCGCGACGTTCACGTAGCAGCTGACCTCCTCGTCACAGGATCCCGAGAAGCCTGCCGCCTCGGCGCCATCAGGGGTGAGGACGACGCCCGACCCGCTCGAGCCGCCGTCCGGAGAGACGGGGAGGATGACGATCCCTGTCACGAGGTGCGCCGTCGCCGAAGCGCCGGAGGCGACGGCGACGGTGTCGCCCACCCCCGCCCCGGCGCTGGCTGCGCTGTTGGGTCCGAGCGCGATCTCACCGGGTGCGCTCGGCGGGCGGCCCTCGAGCATGACGGGCTCGATGCTGCCCTTGCGAGAGTCGATCACCATGGCGAAGTCCGGGGCGCCGTCGACGGTGACGCTCACCTGGAACGCCACGTCGGCGAAGGCGGTCACCCCGGGTTCGTCAGCGAGGGCCTCGCCCACCGAGACCCCGTCACCCAGGTTGCTCAGGTCGTCCCCGCTGATCGTCGCGTCCCACCCCCACCCGTAGAGGTCGGGAGTCCCGACCAGCCGATCGGTGCTCGCGGCGAAGACCAGGGCGGCGACCACGCCGAGCACCCCGAACCCAACACCTGCAGCGCCGGCACGCGTCGCGGAGCCTGTCGTCGAGCCGCGCCCGAGGGCCATGGCGACCCCGGTGACGAGCGGCGGCGGCGCGCCCGCCTCGGCGACGGCCGTGACGAGACGACCGGGACGGCGCACCCGCCTCACCCGCCGGCGATCGGTGGTCCACCACGCGCTCGTCGCGGCCACGATCACCAGGCCGATCGTCAGCGCGAGCGCCGACCCCAGTCCGAGCACGAGACCGTCGAGCCACACTCCAGGTGCCGGCTCCGCTCGCCGGGCCAGCCCGATCGGCATGAACGGGGATGCACCGATCGAGAGGAGCGCCCCCACGATCGTTCCACCGACGACGGCACCCGCGCCGGGCACAGCGCTGCGCACCACGCGATCCCGTCGGCGACAGCCGATCGCAGCGAGCGTGGGATCGTCGAGCGCCACCTGTTGCGCGCCCCGACCGAGGATCTGGGTGAGCACGACAGCGCCGGTGAGAGCGACGACGACGGCCACCGCCAGCAGGGCCAGGGCGATCGCCGACATGGTCGGGTTGGCCTGGCTCCGGGCGGTCGACGGCCCGATGGACGGGTCGACCTCGAGGCCGAGCTCGTCGGCGGCTGCGGTGAAGGCGGCGATGGCACCGGGATCATCCTCGAGCGCCACGAGCGCACCGATGGCGATCTCTCCGACCTCGTCGGTGCCGAACCGCTCGCGGAAGGCCGGCGTGAGGACGGTGAAGGAGAGGTCGTCCTCGCGCCCGGCCACGTCGGTGGGATCTCGGACCACCCCGACGACGTCGAGGTCGAAGGCGGGGCCGTCGGGGGAGCCGCCGTCGAACAGCGCCTCGAGTCCGGCGGAGGTGTAGCTCTCCATGGGGAGCAGGTCACCGACACCGACGCCGAGACGGCGAGCGGTGCGCTCGCCGAGGGCGACGGCGAGCGCCTCGTCGCGATCGGGGACCCTTCCCTCCAGCACCCGGGGACGCCCGTACTCGTAGAGCAGGAGGCCGCCCGGCTCGACCACCATCGGGACGAACGTTCCGGAGGGCTGGCCGACGGGGGAGATGGCCGCCAGCTCGAACGGCGCCACCGCCTCGACGTGGGGCAGGTCGGCGAGGTCGGGCAGCGGTGCGCCCTCCTGGCCCCCGACGAAGACGTCCATCGGACGGTTCGCCTGCAGCAGCCGATCGAACGCCGAGCTCGAGCGACGGGCGCCTGCCGTGGCCGTCAGGACGACCCCGACCACGAGCGCCACGAGCGCGCCCGTGAGCACCACCCCTCGCCAGCGGCGACGGAGCTCGATGCGCGCCAGGTAGGCGCCCGTCGACCCTCCTCCGTCCGCCCCCGACGTCACCCGGCCTGTCCCCGCCTCAGACCGTGGCGAGCGGTGCGTCGGCCTGCGCCGGGGCAGCCTCTGACACGACGCGGCCGTCCTTCATCTGCACGATGCGGCCGGCGGCAGCGGCCACGTCGTCATCGTGGGTGACCATCAGGATCGTCTGGCCACCCTCGTGCAAGCGCCGGAACAGCTCCAGCACCTCTTGGCCGCCCTCGGAGTCGAGGGCGCCGGTCGGCTCGTCGGCGAGGACCAAGGTGGGCTCGTTGGCGAGCGCCCGGGCGATGGCGAGGCGCTGGCGCTGGCCACCGGAGAGCACGCCGGGCGCTGCCTTGGCCTTGTCGGAGAGGCCGAGCAGATCGAGCAGGTCCCTGGCTCTCGTCTCGGCCTGCTTGCGCTTCATGCCGGCGACGATGGCGGGCAGGGCGACGTTCTCCAGGGCGCTCATGCCCTCGAGCAGGTTGAAGAACTGGAACACGATCCCGATGTGACGGCGCCGCATCCGGGCCAGCTCGTCCTCGGTCCGTCCGGTGACCTCCTCCCCGTCGAGGGTGATCAGACCCTCGTCGGCGGAGTCGAGCCCGGCCACGAGGTTGAGCAACGTGCTCTTCCCGCACCCCGACGGGCCCATGACGGCGGCGAACTCGCCCCGTCGCAGCGTGAGGTCCGCTCCCCGCAGGGCCCGCACCGGGGCTCCCTCCGCCTCGAAGGTCTTGCGGACCCCCGACACCACCAGCACGTCATCCATGGTCTGCTCTCCTGATCTTGTAGGCCGCGACTGCAGCCTCTCGGCCCTTCACCTGTGCGGCCGGCAGCAGCTCGGCCTCGGGCTTGGTCGGCAGCGCCGCCCACGTCCCCTCGCTCAGCACCGTCTCGCCCGCCTCGCCCCACTGCTGGAGGCGCTGCGAGAGGTTCACCGTGTCTCCCACCAGCGTGTACTCGATGCGCTCCTCCGAGCCGAGCAGCGCGGCCGCTGCCTCTCCCGTCGACACCCCGATGCCGAGACCGAACGGGTCACGACCCTCCGTCGTCCATCGGTCGTTCAGCACCTGTTGTGAGGCGTGCATGGACGCAGACGCGGCCACGGCCCGCTCGGCGTGGTCGGGCTGGGGGAACGGTGCTCCGAACACCGCCATCACCGCGTCGCCGACGAACTGCATGACGGTGCCGCCCTCGTCGAGGATGGCGTGGTTCATCGCCGCGCGGTGCTCGTTCAGCTGGGCGGCGAGCAGGGTCGGCGAGGTGCGCTCGGCGATGGTCGAGTAGCCCCGGATGTCCGACATCAGCACCGTCGCCACCAGGGTCTCGGTCACCCCGATGGCGTGGCCGTCGCGGCGCAGCTTCTCCGCGAGGCCGCCGGGCAGGCACCGGCTGAGCGTCTCGCCCTGCTCCTCACGATCGACGATCGCCTTGTGGAGCAGCCGCAGCCGCCGCAGCCCGCCCTCGGCGCCGGCGCTCGCATCCTGGGCGATGCGCAGGAAGAGCTTCTCGACGTCGTCGGCGACGGCTTCGGGGGTCGACCGCCACACCGCAGCGATCGCCTTGATCGGCTTGCCCTCGGCGACGAGGCGGAGCAGCTCCTCCTCGCGCCCGCTCAGCCCCCCCTCCGTCGTCACCGGCGACACGAGGGCGTTCACGATCGCCGGGTCCAGCGCGGTCCCGCCCGTCGCCACGGCTCGCACCGCCTGGACCAGCTGGTCACCCTCGGCGAGGCGGTCCTTGAGCAGGTACCCGTAGCCCGAGGAGCCGTCGGCCAGCAGGCTGACGGCGTACTCGGGGTCGTCGTACTGCGAGAGGATGACGACCCCGGTGCCGGGGTGGCGCTTGCGCAGCTCTCTCGCCGCCTCGATGCCCTCCCGCTGGAACGAGGGGGGCATGCGGATGTCGGTGACGATGACCTGGGGGGCGAGGGCGTCGGCTCCCGACACGAGCTCGTCGTAGTCGGCAGCGACACCGACCACCTCGAGGTCGGGCTGGCGCTGCAGCAGCGCCCGCACGCCCTCTCGGACGATGAGGTTGTCGTCGGCGAGGAAGACCGTGATCCTCCCCGCCGCCACCTGCTCCTGGTCGTCGCTCATGTCGCTCACACCCCCCGATCGGTCGTCGCTACTGGACCGTGAACTCGGCGACCATGCCCTGGGTGAAGTGGGGCGGGCCCTCCTCGCCCCCACCGACGGGGATGAAGCACACCATCGTGTAGTCACCGGGCTCATCGAACGAGATGAGCGAGGAGCTGGAATCGCCGGGGGAGGCGAAGGCGAAGCCGGCGAAGGTGATGGCCGCCATGGCCTCTTCCTCGGGGAGCTCGAAGAGCTCCTCGGTCGACTGCGAGGGGTCGTTCTTCTTGAAGACGACCATCTCGTGCTCCTCCTCGTCCGATGCGTTCTCGAACTCGAAGGCGAGGGTCCCAGCCGGCAGCGTCTCGGGGACGCCCTCGAACGCGTAGTCGACAGCCGTGACGGAGACCGTCTCGAAGTCGCAGGAGGGGATGGCCTTGCCCACCATCACCTGGTAGGTCTCGAACGTCTCGTCGGCGTTGAACGCCTCGGCGTCGCCCTCGGCGAGCCCCTCGATGGACGGGTCGAGCTGGTCGACCTCGGCCCGCACGTCTTCGGGCGCGCCGTCGCGGATCGGCGCCCACAGCGGCTCGAGCTGGGCGTGCGCCGCCATGGCCTCGTCCGCCGTCGCATCCTCGAGGTCCACCTCCGGGATCGCGGCGTTGAACTCGACGAGCGCGGCGCAGAAGGCATCGTCGCCGCCGCCGGCGGCCTGCTCACCGTCACCGGCGGGGGCGTCGACTGCGGCCGTGTCGTCATCGTCGTCGCCGCACGCGGCGACGCCGGCGACGAGTGCGCCGGCGAGGAAGGTGCGTGCGGCCAACCGGCCGAGTCGTCGGGTGTGCATGGGGATGGTCCTCCTGAGGGTTCGGATCTGACCCCGTCATCTGACCGCGGAGCGTGACGATCCGGACAGGGCACGAGCATGCGGATCGCTGGGGGTGCCACCCCCACCACCGCACACCGGGTCGCCCCCTTCACCCGAGCGGCCACGGTGCGTACGGTCCTCGCAGGAGGTGGTCCCATGCGAGTGCAGGGTTCGTTCACATCGATCTCGTGGATCCCGTCGGAGGCCGTGAAAGGCATGGGGCGGATCGCTTTCGACCGGGGCGTCACCCACTACGACGACCCCCCGCCCGACCACGTCTCGGGAACCGCCGAGCTCGAGGCCATGCGCGACGCAGACCGCTTCCGCTTCGCCAACGACCTGCGGGTGTGGGCCGAGGTGGAGGACGGGCGCATCACCGGCGCTGGGTACGACGGCGGCGGCGTCATCGGTGTCAGCACCGTGCAGGTGGGGCGGGTCCGGCGCGACTTCCAGGCCGTGCTCTTCCCCACCATCCAGCACGATCCCGTGGTCGAGGGCTCGAGCGTCCGCTTCGTGCAGACCGTGGGCGGGCGCACGGGCATCCCCGCTCCACGCCGGGTGAACCGGCCGCCCTTCGTCCAGCTCCAGGCGCCGACGGTGTGGACCACCCTCGCCCTCACCCTCGACGCCGACGGGTCGTCGTCGTGGGAGGTGGCCGGGCAGAGCCCGTTCCCCCGCCACTGGTTCTACGACCACACCGGTGCGCTCGTGGCCAAGAGCGGTCTCACGGAGTTCAAGGAGTGGTGGCGCACGGCCTTCGGCAAGCACAGTCCGTGGGGCGACGAGGACTCCCCCGCCCTCGTCACCGCCGCCGAGACCGCCCTCGAGCGTGCGCTGTCGGCGGAGATCATGCGGGGTGGCGAGAAGCCCTCCTTCAAGAAGCTGAAGGAAGGGGCGGTCCTCATGACCCAGGGCGAGCCGGGCGACGAGGTCTACCTCGTGCTCGACGGCGTCCTGCGGGCTGACGTCGACGGTGAGCCGATGGCCGAGTACGGCCCGGGCGCCCTCCTCGGCGAGCGGGCCGTGCTCGAGGGCGGGGTGCGCACCGCCACGCTCACGGCGGTCACCGCGGCCCGGGTGGCCGTGGTCAGGGCCGACCAGCTGGACCGCGACGCGCTCCACGAGGTCAGCCAGGGTCACCGCCACGAAGAGAAGCACGCGTAACCTGCGGCGGTGCAGATCCACCTCTGCGGCGTTCGAGGGTCGACCCCGACCTCCGGCCCCGCCTTCGACCGCTACGGCGGGGCGACGTCGTGCGTCGCCCTGGCCCACGACGGCGCCGCTCCCTCGCTCATCCTCGACGCCGGCACGGGGCTCCGGGCGGTCACCCGCCTCCTCGACGGCGAGCCCTTCCGAGGCACGATCATGCTCGGCCACCTGCACTGGGACCACACCCAGGGGCTCCCCTTCTTCCGGGCCGGCGACCGGCCCGACGCCAGCGTCCGCCTCTTGCTGCCCGAGCAGCTCGACGAGGGCGGCGGCGCCGGTGCACCGCTCGAGGTGCTCCGCCGCTTCATGTCGCCCCCACACTTCCCCATCGCTCCCGATCAGCTGCGAGGGTCGTGGACCTTCGAAGACCTCCGACCCGGCCACCACGAGGTGGAGGGCTTCGAGGTGCTCGCCCTCGAGATCCCCCACAAGGGAGGCCGGACCTTCGGCTACCGCGTCAGCGACGGGCGCTCAGCCATCGCCTACCTGTCCGATCACGGACCCTCCCAGCTCGGGTCCGGTCCGGACGGTTGGGGGCCCTACCACGAGGCGGCGCTGGCCCTCGCCGACGGCGTCGACCTGCTCGTGCACGACGCGCAGCACACCGCGGCCGAGCTCCCGCCCGTGGCCCACTTCGGCCACTCGGCCATGGACTACCCGGTCCGCCTCGCCGAGCTCTCGGGGGCGAAGGCAGTCCTGCTGTTCCACCACGATCCGGAGCGCACCGACGATCGGCTCGACGAGCTCGTCGCCGGGTTCGCCAGCGCCTCCGTCCCCGTGCGGGCCGCCGTCGAGGGCGACGTGATCGACCTCTGACCCCCGGGTGCACCGGGCCCGACCCCGTGGGGAGGTCGGGCCTGGTCGCACGGTGGATCAGAGCGAGGCGTGCCGTGGCAGGGTGTAGGGACGACGCGCCGTGTGGCGCACCCGACGCCAGGAAGGCCAGCCATGCCCACCGAATGCCCCGCCGCCGACGGCTCCAGCCCCCGCACGACGAAGTTCGGCGGCCCGCCGCCGATGTGCATCGACCCGACCAAGCGCTACACGGCCGAGCTGGTCACGAGCATGGGCACGATGGTGATCGCCCTCGACGCCAGCGCCGCCCCGAACACCGTCAACAACTTCGTGTTCCTCGCGCGCTACCACTTCTACGACGGCGTCATCTTCCACCGCATCATCAAGGGGTTCATGTGCCAGGGCGGCGACCCCGAGGGCACCGGACGAGGTGGGCCGGGCTACAAGTTCGCCGACGAGCTGCCCGCCCCCGGCCGCTACGAGGTCGGCTCACTCGCCATGGCCAACGCCGGTCCGAACACCAACGGCAGCCAGTTCTTCATCGTGAGCGGCCGCTCCGGTGTCGGGCTCCCTCCCCAGTACTCGCTGTTCGGCAAGGTCGTGAAGGGCCTCGAGGTGCTCGCCGAGATGGAGTCGGTCCCCACCGCCGGCGGCGATCGGCCCAAGTCCGACGTCCGCATCGAGTCGATCACCATCACCGAAGCCGACTGACCACAAGCGGTCGTCATGTTGGAGGAGGAGGAGGAGGATGATGAGGTCAGCGACGTCGGTCGGCGCAGCCCGGGGGCAGGCGAGGCCCGCCGTCTCGCAGCGCTCCGCGGCCTCGAGCTCCTCGACACGCCCTCCGAGGAGCGCTTCGACCGCATCACCCGGATCGCTGCGCACACGTTCGGCGTGCCGATCGCGCTCGTGACGCTCGTCGACCACGAACGCCAGTGGTTCAAGGCGTGCCTCGGCCTCGAGACCCGGCAGACCTCGCGGACGAGCTCGTTCTGCGCACGAGCCGTCGAGTCGGCGACGACCCTCGTGGTGACCGATGCGCTGACCGACCCCCGCTTCGCCGCCAACCCGCTCGTCACCGGCGACCCCCACATCCGCTTCTACGCCGGGCACCCGGTGCGCGCGCCGACGGGCGAGCTCGTCGGGTCGCTGTGCGTGATCGACCGGGTGGCGAGGACATTCGGTCCGGCGGAGATCGATGCGCTCGTCGACCTTGCCGCCCTCGTCGAGGCCGAGCTCAGGTCACAGGTCTTCCAGCAGGCTGTCGACGCGTTGCAGGAGGTCGACCACCTCACGCTGCAGTTCGTCTCGGCGGCATCGCACGAGCTCCGTTCACCTCTCACCTCGGTCCTCGGCTACCTCGAGGTCCTGCTCACCGGCGCTGCTGGGACTCTCGACGACGTCCAGACCGGGTACTTGGAGGTGGCGAACCGCAACGCCCTCCGGCTGCAGCACCTCGTGCAGGATCTCCTCACGGTCAGCCGCCTGCAATCCGGTGCGCTCCACATCGTCCCTGCCACGATGGAGGTCGATCGGGCCGTCGAGAACGTCGTCTCGGACCTCGCGCCGGAAGCGGCCGCGAAGGAGGTCTCCGTCGAGGTCTCGGGACGCAAGGGCGCAACGGTCGTCGCCGACCCGCTGCGGGTGGAGCAGATGATCCGCAACCTCCTGGGCAACGCCATCAAGTTCAGCGACGACTGCGGCAAGGTCTGCGTGACCATCGACGTGAGGGGACCGATCGCCACGATCACCGTCGACGACGACGGACCCGGCGTCCCGGCCGACGAGCTCGAGCGTCTCGGCGAACCGTTCTTCCGTGCATCCAACGTGGCCGCCGTGGAGGGGACCGGACTCGGCCTCCTCATCACCCGACAGCTGGCCGAGGCGCACGGCGGGTCGCTCGTCGCCCACTCCGAGCTGGGATTCGGCGCCACGTTCGTGTTGGAGCTCCCGGCCGGATCGACCCGCCCCGACGCGCCGACGACCTGAGCGAAGAGCCACCCGGGTACCCGCTCGGTGAGCGGCATCGTGGCGAGGACCTATCGGTGGGTGCGCTCAGTGGCGGTGGGGCACGTCGTTGAGGTCCTCAAGGGCGCCGAGCCAGTGCTCGTAGTAGGCGCCGTCGGGGGCGGCTGCGATGCGCTCGGCGAGGTGGTCCGAGAACGTCGGCCACGAGAGGTGGCCGGCGTCGCGGAGGGCGACGGCCAGCGCGAACGCCTTCGCCTCCCAGGGCGCGGCGAAGGTCGGCTCCTCGACAGGGCTGCTCACGGCGCAGCCACGACTGCCACCCCGACCATCGCGTCGCGGTGGACGAGGGCGGCGAGCGCCTCGGCGTCGAGCTCCTCGGTGCCTTCCGGTCGCTCCGGGAGGATGAGGTAGCGGACCTCGGCCGTCGAGTCCCACACCCGGATCTCGACGTCGTCGGCGAGGTCGAGACCCATCTCCGACAGCACCGCCCTCGGCTCGCGCACCACCCGTGACCGGTAGGCCGCGTCCTTGTACCAGGTGGGCGGGAGACCGAGCACGGGCCAGGGGTAGCACGAGCACAGGGTGCAGACGACGACGTTGTGCACGCCGGGCTCGTTCGCCTTCGTGACGATCACCTCGCCCTGGGCGCCACCGAGACCGAGCTCGGCGATGGCGGCCGTGCCGTCGGCCAGGAGCCGCTCCCGGTAGTCGGGGTCGGTCCACGCCCTGGCCACGACGGCTGCCCCGAGGTGGGGGCCGATGTCGTGCTCGTAGGCCTGGACGATCGCCTCGATGGTGTCGGTCGTGATGAGCCCGCGCTCCACCAGGACGGTCTCGAGTGCAGCGACGCGCGCCTCGACGTCGGACGGTCCCTCGGTGTGGTGCTCACCCATGCTCGTGCTCACCCATGCTCGTGACTCCTGTCGGTTCTGGTTCGAGGTACGGCTCCCAGAGGTCCAGGTGGACCTGGTGGGCCCCGGTCCCCCAGAGGTCCCGGGCCCGGAAGCGCACGCCGTAGAGCGGGGCGTCGACCTCGCGACCCCCGGCACTGGCGTCGGGCAGGCGGACGGTGCCGTGGAGCGCATCGACCACGCCGACCGCTCCCCGCACGTAGCGCGGGCAGCGGGTGTGGCCGGAGGGCGACCGGCGAGAGACCCGCACGAGGTCACCGATGCCGAACCGGCCCGTGGCTCCTGCCACAGGGCGCGACGGCGTCTGGACGGCGGCGACCATGGCCGCCGCACGGTCGGGGTCGTCCCGGCGGGGCACGGGTGCGCCCGCCGCGACCGCCACCCTCGCCGCCTCGAGGTCGGCGGCAGGGACGATGCCCGACGCCACCGCCCGGGTCTCGATCGCGACCAACCAGTGCTCGTAGTACGAGGTGCTCAGGTAGGCGCGAGCCCCCATGCGCTCGATGGCGTGGCGGAAGGCGTCGACGCCACCGGGGATGGCGGCGAAGTTGCAGCCGAAGACACGGCGCTCCCAGTCGTGGTGGAACACGGGCTCGTCGGCCTCGACGACGACCGCACCGAAGCCCTCCACCCCGCCGAGGTCGTGCACGCCGTCCACGACCTGAACCTATCTGCGCCTTCCCCCTCCCCGCCGCCCGGACGCGCGCAGGTAGCGTCCGACGATGGACGAGACCACTGCGCTCGCCGTCGCCGAGGCGCTGCTCGCCAACCCGACGGTGCCCTTCGTCGAGGACCTGCCCGTCGCCCACGTCCTCGCCGAGGCCGCCCGCCTCGGCCTCGCCTCCGAGCGCGACGCGGCGGGGAACGTGCTCGTCCGCTACGAGAGCGAGGGGGCAGACCTCGATCGCCCCCTCGTCCTGGTCGCCCACCTCGACCACCCCGGCTTCGTGATCACGTCGGTCCGGGATGACGAGCTGACGCTCGAGTTCCGTGGCGGGCTGCTCGCCCACAACGCGGTGGCCGGCTCACCGCTCCACCTGTTCGAGCGGGACGAGGTCGAACCGGTCGGTGAGGCCGAGCTCGCCACCGCCACCGAAGAGGCCGGACGGCTCACGGGTGGGACCGCCACCCTCGTCGCTGGCCGGGCCCCCGTGGACGGGTTCGCCATGTGGGGCTTCCCCGGGTTCGAGGTCGTCGAGGGTCGCATCACCGGCCGGGTGTGCGACGACCTGCTCGGCGCCGCCGCCGTCCTCGCCACCCTCACCGAGCTCGCCGAGCGCAAGCCCGCTGGCGTTGCCGTGTGGGGCCTGTTCACCCGGGCAGAGGAGGTCGGTTTCCTCGGTGCCCTCGAGGCGATCAGGCTCGGCACCGTGCCGGAGCGCGCCGACGTGCTCTCCCTCGAGTGCTCCAAGGCGCTGGCCGACGCGCCGCAGGGGGGCGGGGTCATCGTGCGGGTCGGCGATCGCATGAGCATCTTCGACCCCGGGCTCACGGCCGCCCTCACCACCGCCGCCACCGAGCTCGCTGCCGGCGACGACGGGTTCCGGTTCCAGCGCAAGCTCATGGACGGCGGTGCGTGCGAAGCGACTGCCTTCTGTGCTGCGGGCTACCGAGCCTCGGGCCTGGCGCTGCCGCTCGGCGGCTACCACAACGCGTCGGACGGCGAGCCCGGCATCGTGGCCGAGACCGTGCTGGTCGAGGACTACCTTGCCGAGATCCACCTCCTCGTCGAGCTCGCGTGCCGCCCCGAGCTGCTGGCGCCAGACGCCGGACCTCCCGCCTGGCTGGTCGAGCGCAGCACCGCCGCCCGCACGGCCCTCGGCACCGACTGACCGACGATGGCCCCCTCGCCTCCCGCTTTCTGGACGTTGACACCCGCTGTACCGGTGTCAGCGTCCACAATCGGAGGTGGGTCACCGTCCGGCCCGGCTTTCTGGACGTTCAACCACCGCTCGGGTGGTCCAGCGCCCACAATCGGAGGTGGGTCACCGTCCGGCTCCGCTTTCTGGACGTTCGACCACCGCTGGCGTGGTCCAGCGTCCAGAATCGCAGGAGCTGGTCGTGCCTGAGCTGCCGCAGATGCAGGCGCTGGCCGAGCGGTTGGAGGCAGCGATCGGCGGGGCCGAGCTGACCGGCTTCACACCGCTCTCGTTCGTGGCGCTGAAGACGTTCGCACCCGACCCCGCCAGCCTCGTCGGCCGGGCGTGCGAGGGCGTGGGTCGGCGGGCGAAGTACCTCGTCTTCGACTTCGGCGAGGGGCTGCGGGTGCTCTGCCACCTGTCGCAGGGCGGGCGGGTCGACATCGAGTCCCCGCCGAAGACCACCCGACCGAAGCAGGGCGTCGTCCGCTTCACCTTCGGGGAGGACCACCCGTCGCTGCTCGTCAGGGAGTTCGGGACCGAGCGCAAGGCGGGCTGGTGGGTGCTCGCCGACGGCGACGACGGTCCGCTCGAGCGCCTCGGCCCCGAGCCGGGCATGCCCGAGTTCGACGAGCTCATCACCACGTCGCAGGACGGGCGACGCGTGCACACGATCCTGCGCGACCAGCGGACGGTGTCGGGCATCGGCCGGGGCTACACCGACGACGCCCTCCACCGGGCGAGGCTCTCGCCCTACGCGTCGCTGAAGAGCCTCGACGACGAGGGTCGGGCCCGACTGCTCGAGGCGATCCACGCCGTGCTCGCCGACGGCCTCACCCACGAGCGGGCTCGCCGGGACGGCTTGCCCAACAAGCTCGGCGACCACTGGGTGGTGCACAAGCGCCACGGCGAGCCGTGCCCGACGTGCGGGGACACCCTCCAGCGGGTCTCCTACGAGTCCTACGAGGTCACCTACTGCCCCGCCTGCCAGACCGAGGGGAAGGTCCTCGCCGACCGCCGTCTGTCCCGGCTGCTCAAGTAGCCCCCCCTCGTCTCGGCACGTGCACGCGCGCCTGCCGGTCGCTGGCGTGCCGAGAGGCCCAGGGTCCTAGCGTGGCGACGTGGACCTGCCCGTGCTCCCGCCCGTGAAGCCCATGCTGGCCAAGCTCTCACGGGAGATGCCGGTGGCCGACGGCCTCGTCTACGAGCCGAAGTGGGACGGCTTCCGCTGCATCGTCTTCCGAGACGGTGACGAGATCGAGCTCGGGTCCCGCAACACCAAGCCGCTCGACCGCTA
>JBBSLC010000085.1:0-13266 GCA_038255685.1 Acidimicrobiales bacterium
GACGCCGACGACAGGGTCGGAACCGATGTCACCAACAGGCGCTGCGCGCCGCGGGAGGCTGCTCCACATGAAGGTCTGGATCGACCAGGATCTCTGCACCGGCGACGGTCTCTGCGAGGAGATCGCACCCGACGTGTTCACACTCCTCGACGATGGGCTCGCCTACGTCAAGGAGGGCTCGAAGGTGTACTCCGACCCGGGCGGTGCCGAGGGCATGGCCAACTTCGACGACAAGCACATCGACGCCGTCGTCGAGTCCGCCGAGGAGTGCCCCGGCGAGTGCATCTTCATCGAGCCGTAGGACCCTGACGGCTCATCGCTGCGCCCGCCGCCCTCCGGCGAGCAGGGGCTAGGTGAGGCAGGGGCCGGTGTCGACGTCGTTGCCCCGTGGGGCACCGAGTGCGGCGCCGAGCTCCTCCACGGCGAGCGCGTACGCCGTCCCGGGCTGGTCAGGGGCGATCGCGAAGGCGACGCCGACCACGTTCCCTCCGGGGTCGACGACAGGAGCACCTGAGTCCCCCGGGGCGAGCTCGCTCGCCAGGACGAGCACTTGGCGCCGGGTGTCACGAAGCCCGTAGAGATCCCGGCCGAGCGCCTCGACCTCCTCGCGGACCGCGAAGGGCGAGATGTCGAGCGGGCCACCGCCGGGGTAGCCGAAGACCGCCCCCGTCCCGCCGACCTCGATGTCGCCGATCGGGAGCGGTGGGGCGCCCACGTCGGGGACGGCGAGCACGGCGAGGTCACGGTCCGGGTCGAAGACCAGCACCGAGGCCGTCGCACGTGAGCCGTCCGGTCGGATGACCTCGGTGACGTCCTCGCCCGCGACGACGTGGGCGTTCGTCACCACGATCCCGTCCTGGGCGACGAAGCCGCTCCCCTCTTGGATGCGGCTGCACGCCTGACCCTCGATCTTGACCGTCGAGGCCACGACGGCCGCCGCGACCTCGGGGCTGAGGCCCGACGCGGCTGGCGGCGGGCCGACGTCGGGTGCAGGTCGGAGGGCCGAGAACACCTCGGGGAACTGGTTCTCCCCGACGAGGCGACGCAGGGTCTGCAAGGTGTCCGGAGGCGGTGGGGTGCGCTCGTCGATCGCCCGGGCGATCACCGAGCCGCGAGCCAGGCGCGCTGCGGTCCCCGGCACGCTCGCCATCGTCGGCACGAGCAGCCAGATGGCGACGAGCAGCCCGAGCACCCCCGCGGCTGCACCGCCGAAGCGGTCGACGGGTCGGCCGGACATCGGGAGCGCGAGGTGCGCCTTCGCGCCGATCACGAGGCCGAGCGCCTGGCCGACGAACGCGCCGCCGAGCAGCGCGCCGGCGGCCACCAGGAGGCGCCCCGTCGGCTCGGCGTCCTGGAACCGCTCGATGATCGCCGGCAGGATGCGCGCTGCGACGACGAGGCCGAGCACCATGCCCGCCCACGAGGCCGCCCGGGCGAGGAGGCCCAACCGGTACCCGCCGATCCCTGCGGACACGGCCAGCACGATGATGACTGCGTCGAAGAGGTTCACGATCGGAGTCGCGCCGCCTTGAGGCCGCCGGGCACCGGGCCGAGCAGCCGAGCCATCGTGAGGAAGCCGGTGTGGGCGACCATGCGGTGGTCGGGCCGCACTGCTTGTCCTTCGACATGCCAGGTCCGACGGAGGAACTCGACGGTCTCAGCCAGCTCGAAGCCGCTGTCGATGAACGCCTCTCGCAGCTGCACGGCCTGGGTGATCGACGGGTTGTAGGCGAGCAGGGTCCCGCCACCGCGCAGTGCCTCCACGGCGTGGGGAACGACCCGCCATGGCTCGGGCAGGTCGAGCACGACGGCGTCGAGGCCCTCCTCGTCGATGCCGTCGTAGACGTCGCGCACCTCGACCCGGTAGCGCGCTTCGGCGGCTTCAGCACCGACGAAGGTCGAGACGTTCTCACGCGCTCGCGCTGCGAAGTCGTCGCGGACCTCGTAGCCGACGACGTGGGCGCCGGCCCGGACCATCGTCATCGAGAGCGCCCCGCTCCCCACGCCGGCCTCGAGGACCCGGACACCGGGGTGGATGTCGGCCATGATCAGGATCGGGCCGAGGTCCTTCGGATAGATGACCTGCGCCCCACGGGGCATGCGGAACACGAAGTCGCTGATGCTGGGTCGCATCGCGGTGTAGCGCGCCCCGCCCGTCGAACGAACCGTCGTGCCCTCCTCCTGGCCGATGAGGTCGGCGTGGGGGAACAGGCCGGCGTGGGTGTGGAACTCGGCACCGTCGACGAGCGTGACGAGGTATTGACGCCCCTTGGCGTCGACGATGATCACCTTCTCGCCGACCGTGAACGGTCGGGTCATCGGCGCTTCGACACCTCGGGGAGGTGACGGATCTCGAGGGTCTCGCCCGGTCGCAGCACCTCGGCGTAGACGACCTTGGGCTCCTTGCCCCGACCGCGCTGGAGGAGCCGGAGTGACCAACCGAGGACGGCGACCGCCGTCCACGCACGTGACCCGCCGAGGACGCCCCTCGTCATGCCGTACCTGGTGAGGAAGCGGATCATCAGACCCGCCGCACCTCGACGACCGTCGTGCGCTTCTTCCCCTTCCGGCGCCCGAAGAGGTAGACGCCGGCGAGGATCGCGACGGCGGCGACCGCACCGACGACCATGACCCCGCCCTTCGCCTTCTCGCCCACGCTGTCCACCTCGCCGCGCAGCTCGCGCAGCTTGGCCTCGATGTCGTCACGGGTGACGGTTCCGGTGCTCGCACGTGACGTCATCGGGTGGCCTTCCCTGCGCTGGAGGTGCGCTTGCGGGTGGCGGCGAGGCAGGCGGCGATGAGGATCGCGACGCCGACCACGGTGAGCAGGTACGGCGCCCACGACCAGCTGCCGTCGAACGTCGTGCCCGTCTCGGTCTGCAGCGCTCGCAGCGCCGCCAGCGTGAGCAGGACGAGGCCGACCGAGAGGATCAGCGACCCGCCGACGCCGAGGGCGATCGACCGGCCGAGTCCTTTGAGCGGGCCGATCGTCTCCTGCTTGGCGTAGGTGCGGATCAGCTCCCAGAGGTCGCTCACCATGGTCGGGAGCGACGCATCGCCACGGGCTTGGTCTGGCACGGTGTTCCTCGGGGTCGCTTGCGGGCGCACCTTCCTATCCCCCTGCAAGGCGCGTCGCAAGCACCGAGCCCTCGTCGTCGAGCAGCGAAGCGAGCTGGCGGAGGCGTTGCTCGGGTGACTCGGCGGCCAGGAGGGCCTGGCGGTCGAGCGGGCCGATGGGCGCGAGGGCCGCCATCTCATAGCCGGCCGCCACCGGATCGGCCTCGTCGAGGGCGACGGTGGCCGGCGCGACGGCCTCTCCGAGCTCGGACGCCATGGCGAGCACGCGTCGGAACCTCGGCACCACGGAGGCCAGCAGCTCGCCAGCCTCGGGGGTGGCGGGAACGTCAGGCCAGTCACGCACCTCTGCTCGTGGGTACGGCGCGTCTGGCAGCCACCTGTCGATGCGGATGCGACGGACGCCGACGGTGCCGATGGCGCGTCGACCGTCCTCGAGCTCGACCGCCTCGATGATGCGTGCCATGCACCCGATCGACGAGCGCTGGTCGCCACCGCCCACCTCGCTCCCACGCTCGATGAGCGCCACGCCGAACTCCGACGACCCCTCGAGGCAGGCATCGACGAGGGCGAGGTAGCGGGGTTCGAAGACGTGCAGCGGGAGGTACGCACCTGGCACGAGGACCGTCCCGAGCGGGAACATGGCCACGTCGTCTCCCACCTCGGGATCCTACGGCGCGGTCTCGGAACGGGCGGGTCAGCGGGACGACGTGCAAACCCCTGCCGCCACCGGATCGTCAGGGAGGTGGGAGCAACCCCGGCCACGCTCTCGGCCCGAGCTCGGCGATGTCGGGGACGTCGGGGTAGGCGACGAGCAGGTCGGCCACCGCCGACTGGAAGGGGGTCGGATCTGCTCGCAGGGCCAGCCCGTTGAGGATGAAGGCGAAGGTCAGCTCCCCCTCGTTCCGCGTGTCGGCGTAGCCGGCGAGGCCAGCGATGTTGTTCAGCGACCCGGTCTTGGCCCGGAGCCGACCGCTGACCGGCGAGTCGAGGAAGCGCCGTGCGAGCGTCCCGGTCACCCCAGCGACAGCGAGCCCCCCTTCGAGCTCCCCGCCGGCGTCGACCTGGACGAGCAGCTCGTGCAGGAGGCCACAGGTGACCTGGTTGCCTCGGTCGAGACCGGAGCCGTCGACCACGTCGATCCCCGCCATCGGGAGGCCGAGCTCGGCAAGCGTCGCCTCGGCGACCGCGGCCCCCGCAGCCGTGGACCCGTTGCCGGCGACGCGGTGGCCGACCTCCTTGAGCAGCAGCTCCGCGGTGCCGTTGTCGCTCTCCCGCAGCATCTGGCCGACCAGCTCGAGCACGGGCGGCGAGTCGATGCCGGTCACCTCGTCGTCGACGGCCGGCGGAGCGACGCCGAATGACGGCTCGCCCACCACCTCGACGCCCTGGGACCGGAGGAGGAAGGTCAACAGGGCCGCTGCGCCCGTCGCGGGGTCGGGGTACGGCTCCGGGTTGCCGGTGAAGCGGGCGAAGCCGTCGTTGACGGTCAGCGCGCTGAGGGGCCCGATCTCGTGCTGTGCGCGGTAGCGATCCGGCCACGACGGGACGTAGCGCACCGTGTCGTACCGGGACTCGTCTCCGATCACCCTGCCCTGCACCGACCGGACGCCAGCGGCCACGATCCGCTCGGCGAGCGCTTCGATCGACGTGAGCAGCGCCGGCTGGCGCTGGAACGAGTCGGCCCACGCCTGCGTGCCGAGGACGGGGTCCCCACCCCCGATCAGCCACAGGTCGCCGGCGACGACACCGTCGACGACCGGCGCCTCCGTCCGCACGCTCGTCCGCAGCGATTCGGACGCCTCGAGGTGGGTGAGCACGGTCGCGGCGGTGATCAGCTTGAGCGTGGAGGCAGGGACCACAGGCAGGTCCTCTGCCGACGCGAACAACGTGCGGTTCCCTTCGCTGACCTCGAGGCAGGACGGCTGCGGGGTCGTCGCCATCAGCTCGTCGAGGCCCACGGCGAGGCGACGCTCCCCCACGGGGGCCGCCAGCAGCAGTGGCACCCGTCGGGCCGTGAGCACCGGTGCTGACTGCGGTGGCCCGATCGAGCTGATCGGTGCGCCCGAGGCGGGGGGGACGGAACGGACACCGAGCGCACCTGCGGCGAGGGCGGTGACGAGGAGGATCGCCGGCAAGAGGAGACGGCGCACGCTGGCCGAGGTTACGGGGACGCCCATCCGAGGTGGTGGCACCCGCCGTCGACGCCGCTGCGTGCGGGCGTGCCCCCACCCAGGTCACACCGTTCGTCAACCGTTCACCTGTGAGTCGTCCAGGGTTCGGATCGGATTCCTAGGTTCCGTTGCATGAGACCGAACCGCCGCACCATCCATCTCGCCACCGCAGCGCTGGCGGCCGCCGGCCTGGCCACCGCCGCCCTCGCTGGTCCCGCAGCGGGCGCACGACCAGCGACTGCGGTGACCCTCAGCCCGATCGGCACCTACGCCAGCGGCGTGTTCGACGAGAGCGCGGCGGAGATCGTCGCGTTCGACCCGGCATCCGATCGGCTGTTCGTGGTGAACGCCAACGAGGGCATCGTCGACATCCTCGACATCAAGAACCCGAAGGCGCCGAAAAAGGTCGGGGAGATCGTCGCCACGGGAGAGGTGAACAGCGTGGCGGTCCGTGACGGCGTGGTGGCCGTCGCCGTCCAGGCCGACCCGGTGCAGGACTCAGGGACCGTCGAGCTGTTCGACACCGACGGCGATCTGCTCGCTGCCCCGGTCACCGTCGGCGCCCTGCCGGACATGCTGACCTTCACCCCGGACGGCACGAAGATCGTGGTCGCCAACGAGGGTGAGCCCGACAACTACTGCTACGACGGTCAACAGCCCGACATCGGTGACCCGGAGGGCTCGATCAGCATCATCGACGTCGCAACGAAGGCTGTGAGCACCGCCGACTTCGCAGCCTTCAACGAAGACGCCGAAGAGCTGCGGGCGTCTGGCGTGCGCATCTTCGGTCCGGACGCCACGGTCGCCCAGGACCTCGAGCCGGAGTACGTGGCGATCGACGCCGACTCGACCACGGCCTGGGTCTCCCTCCAGGAGAACAACGCCTTTGCCATCGTCGACCTGACCTCGGCAACGGTGACCGACATCGTCGCCCTCGGCTACAAGGACCACTCGGTCGAAGGCAACGCGCTGGACGCGAGCAACAGGGACGGCGAGATCAACATCCAGAACTGGCCCGTCTCGGGGATGTACCAGCCCGACGCCATCGACGCCTTCACCGCCAGTGGCGAGACGTTCCTCGTGACCGCCAACGAGGGCGACGCCCGGGACTACGAGTGCTATTCGGAAGAGGCTCGGATCAAGGATCTCGTCCTCGACTCCGACGCATTCCCCGACGCCGAGGAGCTGCAGGAGGACGAGAACCTCGGTCGCCTCAACACGACGACTGCGTTCCCCACCCCTGCCGAGCCGGTGACCGAGCTCTACTCCTACGGCGCCCGATCCTTCTCCATCCGGGATGCTTCCGGAGCGCTCGTCTTCGACAGCGGTGACGACTTCGAGCGGATCACCGCCGCAGCGCTTCCCGAGGACTTCAACTCGAACAACGACGAGAACGGCAGCTTCGACGCCCGCAGTGACGACAAGGGCCCCGAGCCCGAGGGCATCGAGATCGGCATCGTTGGCGAGACCACGTTCGCCTTCATCGGCCTCGAGCGGGTCGGCGGGATCATGGTCTACGACATCACCGACCCCGAGCAGCCCAGCTTCTTGACCTACGTGAACAACCGCAACTTCGACGCCCGGGTGTCGGTCGAGACCGGCAAGGGTGTCCGATCCGTTCCCGGGGCAGGCGACCTCGGGCCCGAGGGGCTCGTGTTCATCCCCGCAGATGACAGCCCGACCGGAGGTCCCCTCCTGGCTGTCGGCAACGAGGTGAGCGGCACCACCACCATCTACGAGCTCTCGGTGCCCGACCAGACGCCGTAGATCGCCGTGAGAGCTTTCTGGACGCTGGTGCCGGGTGTACCGGTATCAGCGTCCCGAAAGCGCACCGGCGTCGACCTGACGTGGCTTTCTGGACGATCGACCACCGCGCAGGTGGTGCAGCGTCCAGAATCCGAACGGGGCGGCCTGACGTGGGCTACAGGCCCCTCCGCTGGCGCCAGCGGGCGTGTCGCCAGAGGTGGTCGAGGGCGGTGACGGCCCGGTTCGACGACGCGTAGCAGAGGCGTCCCGAGGCACGGACGGCGGCGGGTCCGGCGTTGTCGGGGTCGGCGACCGCGAGCTCGGTGGCAGTGAGGATCGGCTTGCCGGTGCGGTCGCTGATCTCAGCGGCGGCCTCGGCGAAGCGGGCGTCCTGGCGCTCGTGGTACGCCACGATCCGCTCGATGCCGTGGTCCGTGTAGTACGGGCCCTCTCGCATCAGCCGTGCCTGGTTCGACTGGATGCCGAGGCCGAGGTAGATGATGGCGTCGACGTCGTCGTGGCTGGCGATCAGCTCCATGACCGTCGGGATCGTGTCCCTCGTCTCGCCACCGGCGAGGTCGACGGGGTTGTTGCGGCTCCAGCGGGGCGGGAGGTGCTCGTCGATGGCGGCGAGCAGGTCCTCGGGGAGTGCCACGAGCTCGAGCGACGTTCCCGCGATGGCGTCAGCGGTGACGACGCCCCAGCCGCCGGCCGTCGTCATCACGACGGTGCGAGGCCCCTTCGGCAGTGGCTGGGTGGCGAAGGAGGCGGCCGCTTCGAACGCCTCCTCCACGGTGGCGGCGCGGGAGATGCCGTACTGGCGGCACATCCCGTCGAACACGGCGTCGTCGCTGGCGAGGGAGCCGGTGTGGCTTGCCGCCGCACGCTGGCCCTCTGAGCTGGCACCGCCCTTCAGGAGCACGAGCGGACGGCGCTCGGCGACAGAGCGCATCCGTTCGGCGAAGGCCCGGCCATCGGCGATGCCCTCGACGTAGGCGAGGCCCACGGCAGTCTCGGGGTCGTCGGCGTAGAAGTCGAGGTAGTCAGCGACCCCGGTCGCCGCTGCGTTGCCGGCCGAGACCGCTCGGCTGATGCCCACGCCGGTCTGCACCGCGTAGTTCATGAAGCTCGACACGAAGTTCCCGGACTGGCTTGCCACGCCGATCCGGCCCTTGGGCGGGATGGGCGCCACGATCTGGGCGCACAGCGAGGACGGGGACGATGCCAGCCCCTGGCCGTTCGGACCGGCCAGCACCATCCCGAGCTCGTCGGCGAGGGCGACGAGGTCGTCCTGCGCCTGCTTGCCCTCCTCCCCGGCCTCGCCGTAGCCGGCCGACGTCACGAAGGCGGCGCGGATCCCCTTCGCTGCGCACTGGCGGAGCAGCTCGGGGTTGGCCGAGGCTGGCGTGCACACGAAGACGAGGTCGATCTCGCCATCGGGGAGGTCGTCGACCGAGGTGGCGCACGGGATGCCGAGCACCTCGCCACCCTCCCGGTTCGTTGCGAAGACCTTCCCTGCGTAGCCACCGGCGAGGATGTTGTGGAGGGCGACGAAGCCGAACTTGCCGGGGTGGGTGCTCGCCCCGGCGACGAGCACGCCCTTGGGGTCGAACATGGGCTGGAACCGCTCGACCGCGCTGCTGCTCGGTGCGCTGCTGGTCACGAGGCCACCTCCACGAGGGCGTCGACGGCGACGGGCGCGCCGTCGGCGGTGATGATGAGGGGGTTCAGGTCGACCGAGATGACCGAGGGGTCGGCCTCGGCGACCGCAGCGAGCCCGACGATGACGTCGACCACCTTGTCCCGCTGCACCGCCGCCTCGCCCCGGAAGGCACCGAGCAGTGCGCTCGTGGCGAGGTCGTCGAGCATGTCCTCGGCATCGGTGCGGGAGAGCGGCACGAGTCGGAAGGTCACGTCGCCGACGGCTTCGGCGAGGACGCCGCCGACACCCACCATCACCGTCATGCCGAACTGGGGGTCGGTGTGCAGTCCGGCGATGAGCTCGCGGTTGCCCTGCACCATCGGTGCGACGAGCACGCCGACCTCGCCGTCCTCGGGGGTCGCTCGGGAGAGCAGGTCGGCCGCAGCCTCCTCGACAGCAGCGGCATCGCCGAGGCGCAGGCGCACGAGGCCACGCTCGGTCTTGTGGGCGATCGCGTCACCGCACAGCTTGGCGACCACGGGGAACCCCAGCTCGGTGGCGGCAGCGCCTGCGTCTTTCGCGGTGGCGACGACACGTTCGTCGGGCACGGGAACGCCGTGCCCGGCCAGCAGCGCCTTGGAGTCAGCCTCGGAGAGGGTTCTCGACATGGCGGCGGAGCCTACGCGCCAGATTCAGCCGGAAGCGGCTGCTCGGGCGTGATCGGCGAGCAGCCCGCCGAGCTCGGCGGCCCGCTCGGTCGGAACGAGGTGGCCGCACTCGAGCTCGACGAGCCGGGCGCCGGTGATGGCCTCGGCGAGGTGGCGGCTGTGGCTGATCGGGATCCAGCGGTCCTCGAGCCCACCGACCACGAGGGTCGGCGCAGTGATCGACCCGAGGCGCTCGGTGATGTCGATGCGGGTGTTCAGCTCGGCGTGGCGAGACGAGCCCGGCGAGAACATCTCGGCGGTCACCGGGACGAGGTCCTCGACTGCAGGCCCGAGCAGCTCGAAGGTCCCCGCCGTCATCCCGTCGGCGAAGGTGTAGCGGGCGAAGAGCTCGGCGTCGGTGGCGAGCAGGCGCTGCCAGAGGTCCATCGTGAAGGCCATCCGGGCGTCGGTCTTCGCCCACCCGTTGACGAGGGCGAGCGAGCGCACGCGACCGGGCGCCTGGGCGGCGACGGCGGCGGCGACGACGGCGCCGAGGGACCAGCCGGCGAGGTGGAAGCGCTCGGCGCCCGCTGCGTCGGCGGCACCGAGCACCTGCGCGGCGAGGTCGTCGACCTCGAGCGGGCCGCCTGGGTCGGTCGTGTCGGCACCGCCGGCGTAGTCCGGCAGCACGAGCTGGTGGTCGCCGAGCGACGGCGCCACCTGCGCCCAGTGCCGGGCGCCGCCCGTGCTCCCGTGCACGAGCACGAAGGGGTCGCCCTCCCCCTGCACCTCGTACGCGACGTCGACGTCCCCCACCTGCACCCGAGCCATGGCCCGGACCGTACCGCGGTCGGTCAGGGCTGGAGGGCGGCTCGGAAGAAGGAGCGGACGTGGGCCATGCGCCGGTCGAGCGCCTTGTCGGAGAGCGGGTCCTCGCCGATGAGGGCTTCGAGGAACGGGGCGTCGCTGAAGTAGCTGAGCAGCGCGCCGTAGCCCGTGAGCAGCATCTGCTCGGGGTCCTGGCGGCGGAAGCGCCCCTCGTCCATCTCCTGCTCGAAGAAGCCCACGGCTCGCTGGAAGTAGGGGCGGAGCGCGGCGCCGATGTCGATGCCGTGCTGGTCCCCGCCCTCGATCGCCTCGCGCCGGACCAAGCGGACGAAGTCGGGGTTGGCGACGAAGAACTCGAACGCTGCATCGAGCACGTGGTCGACCTTGGCCCAGCCCTCGAGCGGCCCGGCGACCGCGTCCTCGACTCGGAGGCCGAAGTCGACCACGGCCCGAGCGAAGACCTCTCGGTACAGGGCCTCCTTCGACTCGAAGTGGTGCAGGAGGCTCGGTCGACGGATGCCGACGGCGCCAGCGATGTCCGCGAGTGACGACCCGTCGTAGCCGTGGTCAGCGAACGCTCGTGTCGCGGCGGCGACGATCGCCTCGCGCGTCGTCGGCGCAGCTTCGGCGGTGGCCATGTCGACGAGCGTAGCGAGGGGCGTTCGCCGGCCTGGGGGAAGGGAACCCGCCCGGCGTGCGCCGCCGGGGCCGGCAGGTGCCCCGAGGACCCCTGGGTAGTGTGGCCCGGTGACCGAGCGCAGCCCTGGAACGACGGCCTACACCGAGCTCGACGAGCGTGCGATCGCCGTCGTGAAGGGCCTCGCCATGGACGCCCCGCTGGCTGCGAACAGCGGGCACCAGGGCACGGCGATGGCCCTCGCACCGCTCGCCCACGTGCTGTTCACAAGGGTCATGCGCCACGACCCCACGAACCCCGACTGGCCCGATCGTGACCGCTTCGTGCTCTCGAACGGGCACGCCTCGATCCTGCTCTACTCCATGCTCCACCTGAGCGGCTACGACCTCGGCCTCGACGACCTCGAGGCGTTCCGCCAGTGGGAGAGCCGCACGCCGGGACACCCCGAGCGCAACCACACGCCGGGTGTCGAGGTGACCACGGGCCCGCTCGGCCAGGGCTTCGCCAACGGCGTCGGGATGGGCATCGCAGAGCGGTGGCTGCGCAGCCGCTTCGGTCCGGAGATCTGCGATCACCACGTGTTCGTGCTCTGCGGTGACGGAGACCTGCAGGAGGGGATCAGCCACGAGGCTGCCTCGCTCGCCGGCCACCTCGGCCTCGGCCGCCTCGTGTACGTCTACGACGACAACCACATCACCATCGATGGGCCGACGGAGCTGTCCTTCAGCGAGGACGTCCCCATGCGCTTCCGTGCCTACGGCTGGGACGTCGACGAGATCGGTGAGGTCGCCGAGGACTGCGATGCCCTCGAGGCGGCGCTGCGCCGGGCCATGGCCGTCGAGGACAAGCCCTCCCTCATCGTGCTCCGGAGCCACATCGCGTTCCCGGCGCCGAACGCGACCGACACCCACGGCGCGCACGGCCTCGGCCTCGACGCCGACGAGGTGCGCCTCACCAAGGAGATCCTCGGCCTGCCCGCCGACGAGACGTTCTTCGTCCCCGACGACGTCGTCGCGCTGTACCGGGAGCAGACAGCGGGCGGCGGCGAGCTCAGCGCCGCCTGGCGGGCGCGCAAGGCAGCGCTCGGCGAGGGGGCGGACGTGCTCGATGCGTGCCTCGAGGGCCGGGGCATGCCGGGCTGGGAGTCGTCGCTGCCCACCTGGACCGCTGGTGAGCAGGTCGCCACCCGCAAGGCGAGCGGCAAGGTCCTCGATGCCATCCTCGACGTCGTCCCCGGCCTCATCGGTGGTGGGGCCGACCTCACCGGCAACACGAACACGACGATCCCAGGGGAGCCGCACTCGAGCAGCGAACCGGGCGGGCGTCAGATCTACTTCGGCATCCGCGAGCACGGGATGGCGGGGGCGATGAACGGCGCGGCGATGCACGGTGGGGTGATCCCGGTCGGCGGCACCTTCTTCGTGTTCTCCGACTACATGAAGCCGGCGGTGCGCCTGGCGTCGATCACCGGCGCCCACGAGGTGTTCGTCTGGACCCACGACTCGGTCGGCGTCGGCGAGGACGGTCCGACGCACCAGCCCATCGAGCAGCTGGCGGGCCTGCGGGCCATCCCCGGCCTGCGACTCCTCCGCCCCGCTGACGCCAACGAGACGGCACAGGCCTGGCGGGTCGCCGTCGACGTCGACGGGCCGGTGGGCCTCGTCCTCTGCCGCCAGGACGTGCCGGTGCTCGAGGGCACTGCGGGGAACGAGGGGGTGCTGCGAGGTGCGTACACGCTCGTCGAGCCCGACGGCGGCGACCCGGAGCTGATCCTCATCGGCACCGGCAGCGAGGTGCACGTGTGCGTCGAGGCAGCCAGGTTGCTCGCCGCCGATGACATCGCCGTGCGGGTGGTGTCGATGCCCTCCTGGGAGCTCTTCGCCGAGCAGGACGACGACTACCAGGACGAGGTGCTCATCCCCGAGGCGCCGACCCTCGCCGTCGAGGCAGGCTCGTCGTTCGGGTGGGAGCGCTGGGCCGACGACGTGGTCGCCATCGACCGCTTCGGGGCTTCGGCACCCGGTGGTGAGGTGCTCGAGCGCCTCGGCTTCACCCCGGACAACGTCGCCGACCGGGCGCGCGAGCTGCTCGACGAGCTCCAGGAGGGCTGACCGTGACGAAGCTGCACGACTTGTTCGACGAGCACGGCCAGAGCCCGTGGCTCGACAACCTGCGACGCGACTGGCTCGTCGACGGTGAGCTCGCACGCTGGGTCGAGAAGGGCGTCCGCGGCGTGACCTCGAACCCGTCGATCTTCCAGAAGGCGATGAGCGGTGGCTCGGCGTACGACGAGCAGTTCGATCGGCTGCGCAGCGAGGGCGCCACCGTCCCCGACGCCTACTGGGCCATGGTCACGACCGACATCGAGGACACGCTCAGCCTCCTGCGACCGGTCTACGACCGCAGCGGCGGCCGGGACGGGTTCGTCTCCCTCGAGCTCGCACCCGAGATGGCACGCGACACCCATGCCAGCATCGCAGCGGCCCGCGGCTTCCACGAGGCGATCGCCGAGCCGAA
>JBBSLC010000086.1:0-12983 GCA_038255685.1 Acidimicrobiales bacterium
CGGCCCGACGCTGCGCCTGCACCAGTGCGGCCTGCCCAAGCTGATGGCCCTCGAGCTGTTCAAGCCCTTCGTCATGAAGCGCCTCGTCGACACCGAGGCCGCGCAGAACATCAAGTCGGCCAAGCGCATGGTCGAGCGCCGCCGCCCCGCGGTGTGGGACGTCCTCGAGGACGTCATCCGCGAGCACCCGGTGCTGCTCAACCGGGCGCCCACGCTGCACCGCCTCGGCATCCAGGCCTTCGAGCCGGTGCTGGTCGAGGGCAAGGCCATCCAGATCCACCCGCTCGTGTGCACGGCGTTCAACGCCGACTTCGACGGGGACCAGATGGCGGTGCACCTGCCGCTGTCCGCTGAGGCGCAGGCCGAGTCCCGGGTGCTCATGCTCTCGGCGAACAACATCCTGTCCCCCGCCAACGGCCGCCCGATCATCACGCCGGCCAAGGACATGGTCCTCGGCCTCTACTACCTGACGATGATCAACCCCGACGCCGTCGGCGCCGGGAAGGTCTTCCGTCACGTCCGTGACGTCGAGCGGGCCTACGACGAGGGTCACGTCGCCCTGCACGCCCCGATCGAGGTGCGCATCCCCGAGCTGGTCGACGACGCCGCCAGCAACGGCCACAAGGTGTACGTCAAGACCACGGCCGGCCGGGTCATCTTCAACACCGCGCTCCCGACGGGCTACGGCTACGTCAACGACGTGATCGGCCGACGCACCACCACCATCGGTGCGATCGTCGAGCGCCTCTGCACCGACTTCACCAAGTCCGAGGTCGCCGACTCCGTCGACGCGCTGAAGAACCTGGCGTTCCGCTACGCAACCCAGTCGGGTCTCACCTTCTCGATCGACGACGTGCAGACGCCGAAGGAGAAGAAGGGCATCCTCGACACCTACGAGAAGGAAGCGGAGAAGGTCGAGACGCAGTTCAAGCGGGGCATCATCACCGACGGCGAGCGCCGGCAGAAGGAGGTCGAGATCTGGACCTCGGCCACCAACGAGGTGCAGGAGGCCATGCAGAAGACGATGCAGGCCGACCGCTTCAACCCCATCGAGATGATGGTGACGTCGGGTGCTCGAGGCAACGTGCTGCAGATCCGCCAGATCGCCGGCATGCGCGGCCTCGTGACCAACCCCCGAGGCGACTTCATCCCCCGCCCCATCAAGTCGAACTTCCGTGAGGGCCTCGAGGTGCTCGAGTACTTCATCGCCACCCCGGGAGCCAGGAAGGGCCTCGTCGACACCGCCCTGCGGACCGCCGACTCGGGCTACCTGACCCGGCGCCTCCACGACGTCGCCCAGGAGCTCGTGATCCGCGAGGCCGACTGCGGCGCCACCCGAGGTCTGTGGATCGAGAACGTCGGCGCCGACACCGCTGGTGTCCGCAGCTACCTCGAGACCCGGCTCGACGGCCGCACGCTCGTCGACGACGTGACACTCTCGGACGGCACCGTCTTCGAGTCCGGCCGCATGCTCGACCCGGCCGACCTCGTCGCCCTGCGCGATGACGACGCCGTCGAGCGGCTCCGTGTCCGCTCCGTGCTCACCTGTGATGCCGAGCAGGGCGTGTGCGCGGCGTGCTACGGCCGCAGCCTCGCGACCGGCGGCCACATCGAGCTCGGCGAGGCGGTCGGCGTGATCGCCGCCCAGTCCATCGGCGAGCCCGGCACCCAGCTCACCATGCGGACCTTCCACACCGGTGGTGTGGCGACCGGTGGCGGCGACATCGCCGGCGGTCTCCCCCGCGTGGTGGAGCTGTTCGAGGCCCGCAGCCCGCGCGGCAAGGCGACGCTCGCCAAGACGTCGGGTGTCGTGCGCATCGTCGAGGACGAGGGTCGTGGCCGCACGGTCACCGTCGTCAACGACGAGGGCGAGGAGGAGGCCTACCCGCTCCCCAACGCCGCTCGCCTCGAGGTCACCGACGGCCAGGAGGTCGCCGCCGGCGACGCCCTGGTCGAGGGTCCCCGAGACCCCAAGGAGCTCATGGAGATCAAGGGCGTCCGGGAGACCCAGACGTACCTCGTCGACCAGGTCCAGCGGGTCTACCGCGACCAGGGCGTGTCGATCCACGACAAGCACATCGAGCTCATCGTGCGCCAGATGACCCGCCGGGTCGCGGTCCAGGAGCCGGGTGACAGCACCTTCCTCCCGGGGGAGCGCGCCGACGCACGGGTCTACGCCGAGACCAACCGCCTGCTCGTGCAGGACGGCAAGGTCGCAGCCGAGGGCCGTCCCGAGCTCATGGGCATCACCAAGGCGTCCCTTGCCACCGAGTCGTGGTTGTCGGCCGCCTCGTTCCAGGAGACGACCCGGGTGCTCACCGAGGCCGCCATCGAGTCCAAGTCCGACGGCCTGCTCGGGCTCAAGGAGAACATCATCATCGGCAAGCTGATCCCCGCAGGGACCGGCGCCGAGGCGTACCGGGACTTCACGACCCAGGCCCCCGACTACGAGCCGATGAAGTTCTGGACGTCGGAGGAGGACGGCGAGGGCGACCTCGCCACCTGGCTCGCCACCCAGGGCGACGACGCCTACGCCGACGCCGAGGCGATCATCGCCGCCGAGCAGGCGGCGGCAGGCAACGGTGCCAGCAACGTCATCGAGCTCCCCGTCGAGGGCGCTTCGTGATCTCTCGCCAGCGATAATCCGCCGGCTGGCTCCCGGACGTCCGGCTTCGCCGGATCGTCCTTCGCCAGGCTCCAGCACCACCAGATCGTCTGCAGCGACGAGCAGGGGCGCCCGAGAGGGCGCCCCTCGTCGCGCGTGGGAGGGCCTAGCCGGCGAGCTGGGAGAGCAGCCAGGCGGCACCGCTCAGTCCCACGAGCGAGCCGATGAGGGCGAGCACCATCTGGCGGCTCTGCACGTGGAGCCCAGTGATCAGCTCGCCGCGCACCGTCGCAAGCAGCTCGACCTGCATCGTGCCCATCTGCTCTCCGAGCATGCGCATCTCGCCCTGGAGCGTCGCCATCGCGACCTCGATCCCGGTGAACCGCTGGTCGGCCTGCGCGAACCGCTCGTCCATCTTGTCGAACCGCTGGTCGACCTTGTCGAACCGCAGATCGACCTCGGTCCGGAAGGACGAGAACCGTTGGCCGACATCGGTCCTGAAGGACGCCAGGTCGCGAGCCACGACGTCGACGTCGTCCTTCGTGGCGAGGCGGTCGGGCGGCGCCGGCGGGAGCCGTTCCATCAGGCTGGTCGCCACGGTCGTGCCGAGCTTCTCCTCGAGCCCCCGGTAGAGGTCGGCATCACGCATCGGGTCCATTCTTCTCCTCCTGGTCGTACCGGCGCAACGGCCCGGCGATCGAGACGACAGGGGAAGTGGCGCCACCGTACCGAGAGGGTGCGACAGCGCCCGATCGGCGAGGATGGGGCCATGCGCGTGCTGCTCACCGGTGGGGCCGGCTACATCGGGAGCCACACGGCCGTGGCGCTGCTCGACCGCGGCGACGACGTCGTGATCGTCGACAACCTGGCCAACGCAAGGCGGGCGGTGCTCGGGCGCATCGAGGACCTGGCTGGTCGGCCCGTCACCTTCCACCAGGCCGACATCCGGGATCGCGGAGCGCTGGCGGCGGCGTTCACCGCCGCACCGGTCGATGCCGTCGTCCACTTCGCCGGCCTGAAGGCCGTCGGGGAGTCGGTCGAGGCCCCGCTGCGCTACTACGACAACAACGTCAGCGGCACCCTCGTGCTGCTCGACGTGATGCGCGAGGCGGGCGTGCGGGACCTGGTGTTCTCCTCATCGTGCACCGTCTACGGCGACCCCGACACCGTCCCCATCGACGAGTCCGCCCCGCTGCGGGCCGTGAACCCCTACGGCCGCACGAAGCTGTTCATCGAGGAGATCCTGCGCGACCTCGCTGCGTCGGAGGCGGGCTGGCGCATGCTTCTGCTCCGCTACTTCAACCCGGTGGGCGCCCACGAGAGCGGCCGCATCGGGGAGGATCCCCAGGGCCGTCCGAACAACCTCATGCCGTTCGCCATGCAGGTGGCGGTGGGGCGACGAGAGCGGGTCGAGGTGTTCGGCGACGACTACCCGACGCCCGACGGCACCGGCGTGCGCGACTACATCCACGTCGTCGACCTGGCCGAGGGCCACGTCGCCGCGCTCGAGGCCCTCCCCCGCATCGAGGGGGCTCGGCCGGTGAACCTCGGGACGGGGCGGGGCAGCAGCGTGCTCGACGTGCTCGCCGCAGCGTCTGAGGCCGTCGGCCGGGAGCTGCCACACGAGGTCGTCGCCCGCCGTCCCGGCGACGCCGCGCAGGCGTACGCCGACCCGTCCCTGGCACGCGAGCTCCTCGGCTGGGAGGCGGCGCTCGACCTCGACCGCATGTGCGCTGACGCCTGGCGCTGGCAGTCAGCCAACCCAGAGGGCTATCCCGACGACTGAGCGGGCGCCAGGTTTGCCGTGGGCGACGGTGCACCCCTAGCATGAGAAGTCGGCTCGGAGGCGAATGCTGCCACGGCCGTTCCTCGCACGCATCACCACCTCCAGTAAGGACGCCTGTGCCCACCATCCAGCAGCTGGTCCGCAAGGGCCGAGAGTCGAAGCCCGCCAAGGGCAAGACCGCCGCCCTCAAGGGCGCACCCCAGCGCCGTGGCGTGTGCACCCGCGTGTACACCAACACCCCGAAGAAGCCGAACTCTGCGCTGCGCAAGGTCGCCCGCGTGCGCCTCACGAGCGGCATGGAGATCACCGCCTACATCCCCGGTGAGGGCCACAACCTGCAGGAGCACTCGATCGTGCTCGTGCGTGGCGGTCGTGTGAAGGACCTCCCGGGTGTCCGCTACAAGATCATCCGCGGCAGCCTCGACGCCGCCGGCGTGCGCGACCGCAAGCAGGCCCGCAGCCGCTACGGCGCCAAGAAGGGAAGCTGACATGCCCCGCAAGGGACCGGCACCTCGCCGAGACCTCATGCCCGACCCCATCTACCGGTCGGTCCTGGTCACCCAGATCGTGAACAAGGTGCTGCAGCGCGGCAAGCGCTCCACCGCCGAGAAGATCGTCTACGACGCACTCACCATCATCGAGGAGAAGACGGGCACCGAGCCCATCGCCACCCTCAAGAAGGCGATCGAGAACATCAAGCCCGCGCTCGAGGTCAAGAGCCGCCGCGTCGGTGGCGCCACCTACCAGGTGCCCGTCGAGGTGCGCCCCCGCCGGGCCAACACCCTCTCGATCCGCTGGGTCATCGGCTACAGCCGCCAGCGTCGCGAGAAGTCGATGGCGGTCCGCCTCGCCAACGAGATCATGGATGCCAGCAACGGCATCGGCGCCAGCATCAAGCGCCGTGAGGACCTGCAGAAGATGGCCGAGTCGAACAAGGCCTTCGCGCACTACCGCTTCTAGCGGCACCCCCGACATCGAGCCGGGGCCAGCCCGGCGCACCAGCGACCGGGCCCCTCGGGCCCGGTCGTCGGCTGAACGGCCCAGGACACGCACACGAGTCAAGAACGGCATGGGACATGGCTGAAGCCAGCAACGTCAAGCGAGAGACCCCTCTGGTCAGGACCCGCAACATCGGGATCATGGCCCACATCGACGCGGGCAAGACCACCACGACCGAGCGGATCCTCTACTACACCGGCAAGAGCTACAAGATCGGTGAGGTCCACGAGGGCGCAGCCGTCATGGACTGGATGGAGCAGGAGCAGGAGCGGGGGATCACCATCACCTCCGCGGCCACCACCTGCATGTGGAAGGACCACACCATCAACATCATCGACACGCCGGGCCACGTCGACTTCACCGTCGAGGTCGAGCGCTCCCTGCGCGTGCTCGACGGTGCCGTGGCGGTGTTCGACGCCGTGTCCGGCGTCGAGCCGCAGTCCGAGACCGTGTGGCGCCAGGCCAACAAGTACAAGGTCCCCCGCGTCTGCTTCATCAACAAGATGGACCGCATCGGCGCCGACTTCTACGCGGCCGTCGACTCCATCGAGGACCGCCTCCAGGCCAACGTCGCCGTCGTCCAGGTGCCGATCGGCGCCGAGGGCCACTTCGCCGGCATGGTCGACCTCATCGGCATGAAGGCCCTCGTCTGGGCCGACGCCGATGGCGAGAAGGGTGAGGAGTGGGAGGTCACCGACATCCCCGCCGACCTCGTCGACCGGGCCGAGGAGTACCGCGGCAAGCTGCTCGACGTCTTGTCCAGCTTCGACGACAACATCATGGAGAAGTACGTCGGCGAGGAGGAGATCACCGCCGACGACCTCCGCAAGGCCCTGCGCGCCGGCACCATCGCCAACCACTGCGTGCCCGTCCTGTGCGGCTCGGCGTTCAAGAACAAGGGCGTCCAGCCCATGCTCGACGCCGTCGTCGACTTCCTCCCGAGCCCCCTCGACCTCGAGTCCGTGAAGGGCATGGACACCAAGGGCATCGAGGAGCTCGAGCGCTCCGCCGACGACAAGCAGCCCTTCGCCGCCCTCGCCTTCAAGATCATGAGCGACCCCCACGTGGGCAAGCTCACGTACTTCCGGGTCTACTCCGGCACCCTCGAGGCCGGCTCCTACGTCTACAACTCGACGAAGGACCGCCGCGAGCGCATCGGGCGCCTGCTCCGCATGCACTCCAACACCCGCGAGGACGTCGACGCCGTGTTCTCCGGTGACATCGTCGCCGCCATCGGCCTCAAGGGCACCACCACCGGCGACACGCTGTGCGAGGAGAAGTCGGCGATCGTCCTCGAGCCGATCGAGTTCCCCGAGCCCGTCGTGCACGTCGCCATCGAGCCGAAGACGAAGTCCGACCAGGACAAGCTCACCAAGGCGCTGCTGTCGCTGTCCGAGGAGGACCCCACGTTCCGGGTCCGCACCGACGAGGAGACCGGCCAGACCGTCATCTCCGGCCAGGGCGAGCTGCACCTCGAGGTGCTGGTCGACCGCATGTTCCGCGAGTTCAAGGTCGAGGCCACCGTCGGCAAGCCCCAGGTGGCCTACCGCGAGACGATCACCGCAGCAGCGGAGAACGTCGTCTACCGCCACGTCAAGCAGACCGGCGGCTCGGGCCAGTTCGCCCACGTCGTGATCACCCTCGAGCCCACCGGGCCCGGCGGGGGCTACGAGTTCGTCGACAAGATCACCGGCGGCAAGGTCCCCCGCGAGTACATCCCGTCCGTCGACCAGGGCATCCAGTCGAGCCTCGACACCGGCGTGCTCGCCGGGTACCCCGTCGTCGACGTGCGGGCCATCCTCACCGACGGCTCCGCCCACGACGTCGACTCCTCGGAGATGGCGTTCAAGATCGCCGGCTCCATGGTCTTCAAGGAGGCGGCGCGCAAGGCCGGCCCCGCCCTCCTCGAGCCGATCATGGCCGTCGAGGTCGTCACCCCCGAGGACTACATGGGTGACGTGTTCGGCGACCTCAACGCCCGCCGTGGCAAGGTCGAAGGCTCCGAGCAGCGGGGCAACAGCATGATCATCAAGGCCCAGGTGCCGCTGTCGGACATGTTCGGCTACGCCAACGACCTCCGGTCACGCACCCAGGGTCGCGCCGGCTACTCCATGCAGTTCCACTCGTACCAGCAGGTCCCCAAGGCGATCGCCGAGGAGATCATCGCCCGGGTCCGTGGCGAGTGAGTGCGGCTCGAGTGACGCAGCGCCAGTACAGTCCATCGTTCGCATCATCCAGGAGAGGGAAGCAGTCACACCATGGCTAAGGAGAAGTTCGAGCGGAACAAGCCGCACCTCAACGTGGGCACCATGGGCCACATCGACCATGGGAAGACCACGCTGACCGCGGCCATCACCAAGGTCCTCGCGGAGAAGAGCGGTGGCAAGGCCATGGCCTTCGACCAGATCGACAACGCCCCCGAAGAGAAGGCCCGCGGGATCACGATCACGATCTCCCACGTGGAGTACGAGACGGCGAACCGCCACTACGCGCACGTCGACATGCCCGGCCACGCCGACTACATCAAGAACATGATCACCGGTGCGGCCCAGGTCGACGGTGCCATCCTCGTGGTGTCGGCCACCGACGGGCCCATGGCCCAGACGCGCGAGCACGTGCTGCTCGCCCGCCAGGTCGGCGTCCCGTCCATCGTCGTGGCCCTCAACAAGGCCGACGCGGTGGACGACGAGGAGCTCCTCGACCTCGTCGAGCTCGAGGTCCGTGAGCTGCTCAACGAGTACGAGTTCCCCGGCGACGACACCCCCGTCATCCGCGTCTCGGCGCTCAAGGCGCTCGAGGGCGACGAGGCTGCGTCGGCCCAGGTCCAAGAGCTCATGGACGCCGTCGACAGCTACATCCCCGAGCCCGAGCGCGAGCTCGACAAGCCGTTCCTGATGCCCATCGAGGACGTCTTCACCATCACCGGCCGCGGCACCGTCGTCACCGGCAAGGTCGAGCAGGGCAAGGTCAACACCGGTGACGAGGTCGAGATCGTGGGCATCCGCCCCACGACCAAGACGATCTGCACCGGTGTCGAGATGTTCCGCAAGCTCCTCGACGAGGGCCGGGCCGGCGACAACATCGGCGCCCTGCTGCGTGGCACGAAGAAGGAGGACGTGGAGCGCGGCCAGGTGCTGTGCAAGCCCGGCTCCATCACGCCCCACACCGAGTTCGAGGGCCAGGTGTACATCCTCACCAAGGAGGAGGGCGGCCGCCACAAGCCGTTCTTCCAGAACTACCGGCCGCAGTTCTACTTCCGCACCACCGACGTCACCGGCCACATCACCCTCAACGAGGGCACCGAGATGATCATGCCGGGCGACAACACATCCATGAAGGTGGAGCTCATCAACCCCATCGCCATGGACGAGGGTCTGCGGTTCGCCATCCGCGAGGGTGGCCGCACCGTCGGCGCCGGTCGCGTCACGAAGATCCTCAAGTAGCAGGGAAGCGCGACACCATGGCTCAGAAGATCCGCATCCGGCTCAAGGCCTACGACCACGAGATCATCGACCAGTCGACGAAGAAGATCGTCGAGACGGTGGTCCGCACGCAGGCCACGGTCCGGGGCCCGGTGCCGCTGCCGACCGACAAGCACCGCTACACCGTGATCCGCTCCCCCCACAAGTACAAGGACAGCCGGGAGCACTTCGAGATGCGCATCCACAAGCGCCTCCTCGACATCCTCGAGCCCACCCCGAAGACCGTCGACAGCCTCCAGCGCCTGGAGCTGCCGGCCGGGGTGGACATCGAGATCAAGATCCAGCAGGCCTAGCTCGCTTCGCCTGATGACGGCCCGCCTCCACCTCGGTGGGGGCGGGCCGTTGCGCGCCCCCGGACAGCCCACGACCGAGCTGGCGGTTGGATCCGACCGTGCGGGTCGCTTCTGACCGCCAGTTCGGAGAGCAGCGGGGCCGGGTCGTGGCGCCCTCCGGAACGTGGAGTCGGCAGTACTGAAGGTAGGGTTTTTCGAGCACAGTGCGAGCACGGAGTTGGTAGAACCGCCTTGAGGAGGCGCTCATGTCGCCAGCGGACCAGCCGATGAGGCCTGGTGTGGGTGCTGAAGCGACCCGCGCGCGCAACGTCCAGCCTCCGATGGCTTCCAGCCGGGCCGGGATCCTCGTGCGCCAGGCCCTGGACCTGATCGACGCACCGTCGGCTGCGCTCGACCCGCTCGGCCAGATCATCGAGGTGAACCTCGCCTGGGACGCCACCGCTCGGCTGGGTGGGGCAGCGGCGCTCACCACCGGGGCGGGGGTGAGCTATCTCGCCATCTGTGACATGGCGGCCGGCGAGGACACCGACGGCGCTGCCGAGTCGGCAGCGGGGATCCGCTCCGTCCTGTCGGGGGCGGCGCCGCGCTTCGACCTCGACTACCCGTGCGCGGACCGCTGGTACAGCCTCCGGGTCACCACGCTGGGCGGCTTCGGTGGCGTGATCGTGACCCACCTCGACATCACGTCGCTCAAGGAGGCGGAGCTGCGCCTCCAGCAGGAGGAGCGTCGTCTGCACCTGCCGTTCGACGAGTCCATGCCGATCTTCGCGCTCATCGGCGAGGACGGTGTCGTTCGGCGCCGCTCGCCGACGACGAGCCGACTGCTCGGTCTCGAGGTCGACGTCGTCCTCGGTGAGACCGCCTTCGACCGGATCGACCCGGCTGACCGGGAGCGTGCCGCCATCGCGCTCAGCGCGGTCGCTTCCACACCTGGTGCCACGGAGCGGGTCGAGCTCACGGTGATCGACGGCGAAGGTCGTCGCCGCCAGCTCGACGTGGTCGCGGCCAACCTCCTCCACGACCCGGATGTCGCCGCCATCGTCGTCACCGGCTCGGACGTCACCGAGGGCCGCCGGGCGCAGATCAGCCGCCGCCTCGAGTCGAGGCTGATGAACGTCCTCCCGACCTCGGTCGTCGTGACCGACGAGCGCCGGGCGGTCGTCTACTGGAACGACCGGGCCACGGCGATCTTCGGCCTGACGGCTGATCAGGCCCTCGGCCGAACGGTCGCCGAGCTGCGCATCGGTGCGCTCGACGACGAGCGGTCCGACGAGATCCGGGCCGCCGTCCTGCTCCGGGGCCGCTGGCACGGCGAGTACGACGCCCGGCGCAGCGACGGGTCGGTCGTGCCCGTGCACTCGATCGTCGAGCGCCTCGACGACGAGGACATCGGCTTCCACGGCATCGTCGCCGCCACCGTCGACATCAGCGACCGTCGCCGGCTCGAGTCCGAGGTCGCGTACCAGGCGCTCCACGACCCCCTCACCGGGCTGCCGAACCGCAGCATGGTCTTGGACCACCTCGACGGCGCCCTCACGCGCGCAGCCCTCAGAGGCGGCATCACGACGGTGCTGTGCCTCGACCTCGACGACTTCGGGTCGATCAACGAGCTCGTCGGCCACGTCGAGGGCGACGAGGTGCTCCGTGCTGTGGCTGCGCTGCTCGGCAGCGTGGTGTACGCCGGCAACATGCTGGCGCACCTGGGGGGTGATGCGTTCGTCGTCTGCTGCGAGGACCTCGTCGATGCCTCGGCGGTCTACGTCGTGGCCGAGAAGGTGCTGCAGGTGCTGAAGGCGCCCTTCCGCCTGGGCGGCGAGCTGCGCACGCTCACCGCCAGCATGGGCGTGGCGACCTCGGTCTCGAGCAGGAACGGTGACGCCCTGCTCCGCAACGCCGAGAGCGCCCTCCGGGTCGCCAAGGGGGCAGGGCGGGGTCGGGTGGAGCTGTTCGACGACGTGGCCCACCAGCGCGCCCGTCAGCGGCACGAGATCGCTGGGCAGCTGGAGCAGGCGATCACCGAGGGCGAGCTCGCGACCTGGTTCCAGCCCGAGGTCGACATCGTCACCGGCGCCCTGTTCGGCTTCGAGGCCCTCGTGCGGTGGCCCCATCCCGTGCGGGGGCTGATGGCGCCCGACGAGTTCATCGCCATCGCCGAGGAGAACGACCTCATCGGGGCGCTCGGCAGCCTGGTCCTGACCGATGCCTGCAAGGCGCTCGGCCGGTGGCTCGAGCTCGTCCCGGACCACCCGCTCACCGTGTCGGTCAACGTCTCGGCCCACCAGCTCGCCGACTCGGGCCTCGCCTCGTCGGTGGAGCAGACCATCGACCGCTGCGGCGTGCCCGCCGATCGCATCTGCCTCGAGGTCACCGAGTCAGCGCTCATGGACACGCCTGCGGCCGCCAGCGCCCTGCGGGCGCTGCAAGCCACCGGTGTGAAGATCGCCATCGACGACTTCGGCACGGGGTACTCGTCCCTCCGTCGCCTGAAGCGCTTCCCCGTCGACTTCCTCAAGATCGATCGGGAGTTCATCGCGGGCCTGGGAACCGATGACGAGGACGACGTCATCGTGTCGGCCGTCGTGAACCTCGGCCGCTCGCTCGGGCTGCGCCTCATCGCCGAGGGGATCGAGACGACCGAGCAGCTCGCGGCCCTCGACGAGCTCGGCTGCGAGTACGGCCAGGGCTACCTGTGGTCGAGGCCGTTGCCCGAGGCTGAGGCCACCGCCTTCGTCCACGCCGACCACCGCCGCCGGATCGAGACCGCCGGCGGTTGAGGTCAGGCTGGGCTCTCACCCGGCGCGTCGTCGGGCCTCAGTGACCTGCTGCGTGCGGCTGCGCTGACCTGCACGCTGCGCTGGCAGGATGCCGGGCATGCACTGGATCCTCTTCTACGACCTCGCCGACGACTACCTCGAGCGCCGGTCGTCCTTGCGGGACGAGCACCTCGGCCTGGCCCGCGCCGCGCAGGAGCGTGGCGACCTCGTGCTGGCGGGTGCGTTGGCCGAGCCTCCGGACGGTGCGCTGCTCGTCTTCCGAGGTGAGACCGCTGCGGCCGCCGAGGCCTTCGCCAGCGAGGACCCCTACGTGGCCGCAGGCCTGGTGACGAGCTGGCGGGTCCGTCCCTGGACCGTCGTGATCGGCGGCGACGCCCCGTAGCTGCTGCTGGGCCGTCGGGCCTGCCGTGCCGTGGCACGGGTCGGCGCTGGTGCGCAGCGGGGCCACACGTCGCAGATCGCCATCGCCGCAGCATGACGAGGACGTGTGACAGCCGGTCCGGTTGGCTCGGTCAGCGAGTGCAGCTGCCGTCGTCGTCGAGCTCGACCTGGAAACCCTGCGTCACCCAGCGCCGGGTCGAGACCCGCAGGTTGCTGGCGAGGTCGGCGAGGTCGGGGGTGACGAGCACGCGCAGCTCACCCTGTCGGAGCGTCCGGTATGGCGTCAGGTTCCGGCCTGCTGTTCGGGTGGCGACCGCCACCTCGGCGACCTTGCCTCAACCGGTGGGTCGGATCAGGTCGATCACGAGCGTGCCGCCCCGCTTCTCTAGGAGGGCAGCGGCGTCGGGGGTCAAGTCGAGCTCCATGCCTCTCCCAACCAGCGAGCCGGTCCAGCCCTTCCCGGCGTCGGCTCGGCGCCAGGCGTGGGCAGGGCTGAGCCAGCCTCAGGACGGTCGCTCGATCGGCGCTGAGCCTCCGCGAGCGTCGTCGACGAGCCGGAGCTCGTCGACCGGGAGCTCGATGCCGGCAGCGCCGAGCGCAGTGAGGGCCGCCTCGATCGCGGCGCCGTGGGCGGCGGTGCTCGCGCTGCGGTGCGAGCCGGTC
>JBBSLC010000087.1:0-12756 GCA_038255685.1 Acidimicrobiales bacterium
CACTACAACATGCCTCCCTACGCGAACGGCGAGACCGGCCGCATGGGTGGCACGAAGCGTCGTGAGGTCGGCCACGGCCTGCTCGCCGAGCGGGCCCTCCTGCCCGTCGTGCCCTCCCAGGAGGAGTTCCCCTACGCGCTGCGCCTCGTCTCCGAGGTCCTCGCGTCGAACGGCTCCACCTCGATGGCCTCGGTGTGCTCGAGCTCGCTGTCGCTGATGGACGCCGGTGTGCCGATCAAGGCCCCGGTGGCCGGCATCGCCATGGGCCTCATCTACGAGGACGGCAAGTACACCACCCTCACCGACATCCTCGGGGCCGAGGACGCCTTCGGCGACATGGACTTCAAGGTCGCCGGCACCGCCGAGTTCGTGACCGCGCTCCAGCTCGACACCAAGATCGAGGGCCTGCCCGCCGACGTGCTCGCCGACGCCCTGCGCCAGGCCTACGACGCCCGGATGCAGATCCTCGAGGTCATGAACGCCTGCATCGCCGAGCCCCGGGACGACGTCGCCGACACGGCACCGAAGATCGTCAGCTTCCAGATCCCGATCGACAAGATCGGTGAGGTCATCGGCCCCAAGGGCAAGGTCATCAACACCCTCCAGCAGGAGACGGGCGCCGACATCGGCGTCGACGACGACGGCATGGTCGGCACGGTGACGATCGGTTCCAAGGACGGCCTCGCCGTCGCCGAGGCTCGTCGCCGCATCGAGCTGATCCTCGACCCGCCGCTCGCAGTGGTCGGCGCCACGTACCAGGGCAGGGTCGTGAACATCACCAAGTTCGGTGCGTTCGTGAACATCCTCCCGGGTCGCGATGGCCTGCTCCACATCTCCAAGCTGGGCCAGGGCAAGCGCATCGACAAGGTCGAAGACGTCGTGAACCTCGGTGACACGATCGAGGTGCGCGTCGATGACATCGACCCGCAGGGCAAGGTCTCCCTCTCGCCGATCGGCGACGACGCCGATGGTGGCGAGGGCGGCGGCGGCGGCGGCGAGGACCGTCCGGCACGTGCCGAGCGGGCGCCCCGCGAGGAGCGCGCCCCCCGTCGTGAGCGCGAGCCGCGCGCACCCCGTGAGGAGCGTGCGCCCCGTGAGGAGCGTGCCCCTCGTGACGAGGCGCCGGCGAGCGGTGGCGTCACCACCGTCTCCTTCGAGGACACCTTCGAGTCCGAGGTGAAGGACACGTTCGGCGACCTCGGTCCCGAGGCAGCCGGCGCACCGGCGGGCGACCGCCCCCGTGGCGGCGACCGGGGCCGCGGCGGACGCCGAGGCGGGCCGCGCCGCTGACCACAGCGACCGCCCCCGGCGGCCCACCGGGAAGCGAGCGCCGCGAGCGGGGCCCGAGCGGCCCGGCCGCAGGCCCAGAGCGGACGGCATGATCCGCACCACGCGGCTCCCCAACGGGATCCGGGTCGTGACCGAGGCCGTGGCCGGCGCCCGCTCGATCTCCACGGGGATCTGGGTGGGCGTCGGCGGCCGCGACGAGGCACCCGCGCTGGCGGGTGCCTCGCACTTCCTCGAGCACCTGCTGTTCAAGGGCACCGAGGCTCGCTCCGCCACCGAGATCGCCGAGTCGATCGACGCCGTCGGCGGTGAGATGAATGCGTACACGACGCTCGAGTACACGGCGTTCGACACCCGGCTCCCGGCCGGCCACCTCGACCTCGGCCTGGACCTCCTGTGCGACGTGGTGGCGCGCCCAGCCTTCCGGCCCGCCGAGCTCGAGGCCGAGCGCCAGGTGATCCTCGAGGAGCTCCTCATGGAGGAGGACACCCCCGACGACCGGGTGCTCGGCGTGCTCGCCGAGGCCCAGTTCCCCGACCACCCGCTCGGGCGAGAGGTGCTCGGCACGCGGGCGACGATCGAGGCGATGGAGGGTGCAGCCATCGCTGCGTTCCACCGCGAGTGGTACCTCCCGGCCAACCTCGTCGTCGCCTGCGCTGGCGCCGTCGAGCACGACGACGTCGTCCGGGGCGTGGCAGACCGGATGGGTGACATGGAGGGTGGCGTCGCACCGGTGCGCACACCCCCGCTCGCCGCGGCCCGCCCGCTCCAGGTCCTGCGGCGCCGGACCGAGCAGGTCCACCTGACCGTGGGCGTCCGAGGCCTCGCCCGGAGCGACCCCGACCGCATCGCCCTCGCCGTCGCCAACCAGGTGCTCGGCGGCGGCCTCTCGAGCCGGCTGTTCCAGGAGATCCGGGAGAAGCGGGGCCTCACCTACAGCGTCTGGTCCTACGCCACCTCGTGGTGCGACGCCGGCTCGCTCGTCGTCTACGCCGCAACCGCCCCCACCCGAGCCGTCGAGGTGCTCGGCCTCGTCCACGCCGAGCTCGACCGGCTCCTCGCCGACGGCATCACCGAGCGCGAGCTCGAGGTCGCGCTCGGCTACCTCGAGGGCTCCACGGTGCTCGGCCTCGAGGACGCAGGGAGCCGCATGGCTCGGATCGGCAAGGCAGTCCTGCTCGACGGCCGCGTGATCGAGGTGGACGAGCTCGTCGAGCGGTTCCGGTCGGTCACCATCGCCGACGTCGCCCGGGTCGTCGAGCGGGTGCTCGGTCCCGAGGAGCGAACCGTGGCGGTCATCGGCTCGGTCCCCAAGCGCGACCTCGTCGCACGTCGGGTGGCGTGAGTGGCTGTCCTCCCGTCGACCGAGGCCGCCAGCCGGCGCACGTTCGCCATCATCAGCCACCCCGACGCGGGCAAGACCACCCTCACCGAGAAGTTCCTCCTCTACGCAGGCGCCCTGCAGTCGGCGGGCACCGTGAAGGCACGCGCCGGTCGGCGCTCGGCCACGTCGGACTGGATGGAGATGGAGCAGAAGCGGGGGATCTCGATCTCCTCGACCGTGCTCCAGTTCCCGTACCGCGACCACACGATCAACCTGCTCGACACCCCGGGTCACCGTGACTTCTCCGAGGACACCTACCGCGTGCTCGCCGCGGTCGACGCCGCCGTCATGGTGCTCGACGTCGCCAAGGGGATCGAGCCACAGACGCGCAAGCTCTTCGAGGTGTGCCGCGACCGTGGGATCCCGCTGCTCACCTTCATCAACAAGCTGGACCGGCCGGGTCGCGAGCCCCTCGAGATCCTGGACGAGATCAGCGACCAGCTCGGCCTGATCCCGACCCCGGTCACGTGGCCGGTCGGCATCCCCGGCGACTTCCGGGGCGTGGTCGACCGGCGCGACGGCACCTTCATCCGCTTCACGAAGTCGGCACGAGGCGCGAGCGAGGCTGCTGAAGAGGTGCTCGACCCGGTCGCGGCCGCCGCCCGTGAGGGTGCGGCGTGGGACGATGCGCAGGAGGAGATCGGGCTGCTGTCGGCATCGGGCAACGACCTCGACGTCGAGTCGTTCCTGGGTGGCATCACGAGCCCCGTCTTCGTCGGCTCGGCACTCACGAACTTCGGTGTCCGCCTCCTGCTCGACGCGGTCGTCGACCTCGCGCCCGCGCCCTCGCCGAAGCCCGACGTGGAGGGCAAGCCCCGCGACCTCGACGCGCCCCTCGCCGGCTTCGTGTTCAAGATCCAGGCGAACATGGACCCCGCCCACCGGGACCGCATCGCCTTCGTGCGGGTGTGCTCGGGGCACTTCCAACGGGGCATGACCGTCACCCACGAGCCGAGCGGCAAGCCCTTCGCCACGAAGTACGCGTCGACGGTCTTCGGTGCCGACCGCGAGACGATCGAGGAGGCGTTCCCCGGTGACGTCATCGGCCTCGTGAACGCCTCTGGCCTCGGCATCGGCGACACGCTCTACGAGGCCGACCCGGTGCGCTTCGCCCGCATCCCGAGCTTCGCCCCCGAGCAGTTCGTGGTGGCCAGGCCGACCGACGGCGGTCGCTACAAGCAGTTCCGCCGCGGCCTCGCCCAGCTCGACGAGGAGGGCGTCGTGCAGGTGCTGCGCCACCCTGACCGTGGCGACGCCGCTCCGATCCTGGCTGCCGTCGGGCCGATGCAGTTCGAGGTCTTCGCCCACCGTCTGGAGCACGAGTTCGGCGCACCCGTCGAGCTGCTGCCGACCTCGTACAAGGTCGCCCGCCGCACCGACGCCACCTCCGCCCCCGAGCTGCGCCGCAGCACCGGCGTCGAGGTCCTCGAACGGGCCGACGGCACGATGCTCGCGCTGTTCGAGAGCCTGGCCTGGCTGGCAAGGGTCGAGCAGGACAAGCCCGACCTCACCCTGGAGCGCATCATCGCCGACTGACGCCCTCCCCGTCCCGCGCGACAGAGAACGAACGCCGTTCGGCGACGAGGTGCCCGGCCCCGTCGAGGTGGGCGAGACTGGGGGTCATGACCATCAAGGTGGGGGTGTTCGGGGCGGCGGGGCGCATGGGGCGCACGGTGTGCGAGGCCGTGTGCGCCGACCCTGCGCTCGACCTGGTCGGCGCCGTCGACCCGCACCACGAGGGCCTCGACCTCCGCTCGGTCACCGGCATCGACTGCGACCTCCACATCGGGATGGACGGCGGCGCGCTCACCGACGCCGGCGCGACGGTCGCCGTCGACTTCACGGATGCGGCAGGAGCGCGGGAGAACCTGCGCTGGTGCGCCGAGAACGGCGTGCACGCGGTGGTCGGCACGACCGGCCTGACCGACGACGACCTCGACGAGCTGCGTTCGAGCTTCACGAGGAGCAACTGCGTCGTGGCGCCGAACTTCGCCATCGGCGCGGTGCTGATGATGCGCTTCGCCGAGCTCGCTGCTCCCTGGTTCCCCACCGCCGAGATCGTCGAGCTCCACCACGACGCAAAGGTCGACGCCCCATCGGGCACGGCGATGCTCACCGCACAGCGGATGGCGGCAGCGTCCGCTGACTGGGCCGACGACCCCACCGTCGATCACGTGGTCGAAGGTGCCAGGGGCGGGCGCGGGCCGGGTGGCATCCCGGTGCACTCGTTGCGCCTGCGGGGCCTCGTCGCCCACCAGGAGGTCCTGCTCGGTGCGACGGGACAGTCGCTCACCATCCGCCACGACTCCTACGACCGCAGCTCGTTCATGCCCGGGGTGATCCTGGCGGTCAAGGCGGTGGCCGACCGACCCGGTCTCACCGTCGGCCTCGACGCCATCCTCGGTCTCTGACCGAGGGCGGTGCTCAGGCGGCGACGCCGAAGCGCTGGCGGACCAGGGCGGTCAGGGTGTCGAGGGGGAGGGCACCGTGGCGCAGCACCTCGTCGTGGAAGTCGCGCACGTCGAAGCCGGCTCCCGCCGCCGCCGCTGCCTCGGCCCGCAGTGCGGTGATGCGACGCTCGCCCACCTTGTAGGCGAGGGCCTGGCCGGGCAGCGTGATGTAGCGGTCGACCTCGACGATCACCTCTTGCGCAGGCGTGACCGAGTGCTCGAGGAAGTAGTCGATCGCCTGCTGGCGCTCCCACCCGAGGGCGTGGATCCCGGTGTCGAGCACGAGCCGGATCGATCGCAGCATCTCGGCGTCGAGCGCACCGAAGTGCTGGTACGGGTCGGTGTAGAGGCCGAGCTCGCCGCCGAGCCCCTCGCAGTAGAGCCCCCAACCCTCGACGTAGGCCGTGAAGAGCCCGTTCGCCCGGAACAGCGGCAGCTCGCCGAATTCCTGGGCCAAGGTGATCTGGAAGTGGTGGCCGGGGACCGCCTCGTGGATGCAGACCGATTCCATGTTCCACGAGACCCGGCTCTCCAGGTGGGAGGTGTTGGCGAAGAACTGGCCCGGCCGTCCCTGGTCGGGTGACCCCGGCAGGTAGAAGGCCATCGGTGCGGTCGACGCCGACTCGGCCGGCACCGGCACCACGGCGAAGGGCAGGCGGGGCATGGTCCGGAACAGCTGGGCGACGCGCAGGTCCACGCGCTTGGCGATGTCTCGGTACGAGGTGAGCAGGTCGGCTTCGGTCGCGAAGCGGAACCGCTCGTCGGTGCGGAGGAACGTGGCGAAGTCCTGGCGGGTGCCCTCGAACCCGGTTCCCGCCATCACCTGGTCCATCTCGGCACCGACCCGGGCGACCTCGGCGAGGCCGAGCTCGTGGATCTCGCCGGGGGTGAGGTCGGTCGTCGTGTAGGTCCTGACCCGCTCGGCGTACCACTCGGGTCCCTGCGGCAGGTCTGCCATCCCGGTGCTCGACCGGGCGGCGGGGAGGTAGCGGTCGCGCACGTTGTCGAGCAGCCGGCGGAGGGCGGGGTCGATGTGGTCGCGCACGATCGCTGCGGCCTCGGCGAGCAGCTCGTCGTCGTCGACCGGCGGGGCGCCCTGGCGGTCCCGGACGCCGGCGAGCAGCGGGCTGCGTCGAGCGTCGTCGCCGACGGTGAGGTGCGCGGCGAGGGAGTCAGGGACGTCGCGCAGCGTCACCGCCGGAGGGGTGGCACCGAGCGCCACGCCCTCGTCGAGGAGCTCGATCACCTGGTCGAACAGGTCGGGGACCGCCCGCAGCCGAGCGAGCACGTCGCTGCGCTCGTCGGCGGTGCGCATCGGCATCGCCGCGAGGGTCTGCGCGACCTCCGCCGCCGGGTGGCCGAGGGGTCCGATGAGCGCAAGGTGCTCGTTCGGAAACCTCGCCGCCTCGGCGTCGCTGCTCGCCTGGTGCTCGAACACGTCCCAGCTGAGGCGGTCGGCCTCGTCGAGCTCCGCTCGTTCGATGGTGTGCAGGACCTCGAGGGGGAGCGCGGCACGCCGACCCCGTTCGGCCACCGCGGAGGGTGACAGGTCGCCCCACCGGTCACCGTGGCCAGCGACGCCGAAGAACGTCGCGAGCTCAGGCATGTCGATGAGCCGCTGCTCCCACGCCAGGTCGAAGAGGCGTCGGAGCCGCTCTGCGCTCGAGCCACCCCCTTCGGGACGAGCGGGGGCGAAGGGGTCGACATCGGTCATGGGCTGCGACGGTAGCCCTGGGTCAACGCCCTGGCAGGCGTTTCCGACGAGGTCCGCGGGGCATGGTCGAAGAGCCGAACCCTTCGACCCCACGACACCAGGAGCCTTGCTGATGACCGACACGATGACCACGAACGCCAACGCCGGCGGGACCAAGCCCTCGTCCGGGGGTGGGACCGGTGGCCTCGTCACCGACCACGGCAAGACGAGCATCGCCGACTCCGTCGTCGCCAAGATCGCCGGCATCGCCGCAAGGGAGATCTCCGGCGTGCACAACATGGGATCGGGCACGGCCCGGACCATGGGGGCGCTGAAGGAGAAGATCGGCTCCTCCAAGCACACCGTCTCGCAGGGCGTCAACGTCGAGGTCGGCGAGCGCCAGGCGGCGGTCGACCTCGACATCGTCGTGGAGTACGGCGTGCCGATCGTCGATCTCAGCAAGGCGGTCCGGGACAACGTGACCCAGCGCATCGAGCGCATGACGGGGCTCGAGGTCACCGAGGTCAACGTCTTCGTCGACGACATCTACCTCGAGGACGAGTCCGACCAGCCCAAGCCCACCACGCCCGACCGGGTGCAGTGAGCGACTCGGACCCAACGCCCGACCCCCTTGCGGGGGACGTCGACGTCGACGCTGTCGCCGCCGCCACGGTCGCATGCCCATCGGTGACCCACCTCGTCGGCGGCGCCGTGGGCGAGCAGGTCGCGACGTACCTGCCCGGCAGGCGCGTCGCGGGCGTGCGCGTGAGATCCGATGAGGTGGAGGTGCACGTCGCCGTGCGCTGGGGCGTGACGGCTGCAGAGGTCGCCGCCGAGGTTCGGGCAGCCGTTGCGCCCCTCGTCGGACGTCGAGCGGTCGCCGTCGCAGTGGACGACATCGGCGATCCCCAGGGCGAGCTGCCTGCTGGTGGCGGCGCTGGTGGCGAGCCCTCCACAGGCGATCGCCCGATCGCCGTGCCGGCACCGTCATGAGCGCTGCGCCGCCGTCGGCACGGGAGCGAGCAGATCCGTGGATCGAGCTCGGGCTGGCGCCTGGTGCGTCGGCGGGCGAGGTCGCCCGCGCCTGGCGGGCCCTCGCTGCTCGTCACCACCCAGACGTGGGGGGTGACCCGGAGCGGTTCCGTCGACTCGTCGTCGCACGGGACGAGCTGCTCTCCGTCGGACGACGTGCGGGCGAGCCCGTCTCGGTCGTCGCCCGCCCGGGTCGCAGCGCAACCCTCCTCCGTCCGTTGCGGCGGCGCTACGACCGCCGCTTCCACCCACGGGTCGAGTGACCCGTCCCACCCGAAGCGTGCTGCGGCGGCGGCGCGCACACCTGACACCCCAGCCACCGACACCCCAGCGCTAGGAGCACACCGTGCAGCAGACCTACGTCGGCCTCTTCACCGGCCTCGTCCTCGGCTTCGCCTTCGTCCTGATGGGCTTCGGCGACATGCTGATCGTCGCCCTGTTCGGGGCGATCGGCTTCTTCGTCATGAAGGCCGTGCAGGGCGAGCTCGATGTCGTCACGGACCTGATCGACCGCAACCGCAAGAGCAGCTAGCTCTCGTGAGCAGCGCATCGCACGACCTCACGACGAGCACGTCCCGTGCCGTCAGCCCCACCGCCGAAGCACCCGTCTCGACCGGTGCCGCCCCTGCCGGCCCCGAGCGTGGAAAGACGACCATCGCGCCGGGTGTGATCGCTGCGATCGCCAGGCAGGCGGCGTCGGAGGTCGACGGCGTGGAGGGCGTCGAGGCGACGGGGCTCGGAGGGCTCCTCGCCACGTTGCGTTCGACGTCGTCGGGTGGAGCATCGGCCGACGTCGCTGCCCGCAGGGCGGCGATCGACCTTCGCCTCTCCATCCGATGGCCGCTCCCCGTGCACCAGGTGACGATGGCGGTCCGGGAGCACGTCCGGCGGCGGGTCGGCGAGCTGACCGGCCACGTCGTGACCGACGTCGACATCGTCGTCGCCGACCTTCCGGGAGAGACCCGACGCAGCCGACCGAGGGTGATCTGATGGATGCCGTCCGCAGCACGAACCGGATCGTGAGCGCCCTGCTCGCACTGGCGCTCGCCGTCGGCGGGGTGGTGGTGGCGGTCGAGGTCGTCCTCGCCGCGCTCGGGCGAGAGCCCTGGCTGCTCCCCCACGACGGCTGGTTGGCAAGTGCTCGGGAGACCACCTGGGAGGACCGCAGCGCTCGCCTCCTCTTCCTCGCCTTGGCGCTGGCGGGCCTCGCACTGCTCGTCCTCGAGCTCGCTCGCCGCCGTCCGCCGGCGCTCGAGATGGCCTCGCGCGCTGATGGCGTCCGGGCGGACCTCGATCGCCACGGCATCGAGCGCTGGCTCGCGACCCGGCTGGGCGACGTCGACGGCGCGACCGCGGTGAAGGCGAAGATCGGACCACGCGCGGTCGACGTCACCGCTGAGACACCCCAGCGCGAGGTGGACGAGGTGCAGCAGCGCCTCGAGCGCACCGCGCAGGACCATCTGAACGAGCTCGACCTGGCACGACCGCTGGCGGCTCGCGCCAAGGTCACCTCGAGGAGGCAGACATGAGGGCACTCGACCGCGTCAACCGCTTCGTCGTCACCCTGCTCGGCCTGTTGCTGCTCGGGATCGGTGGCTACGGCCTCCTCCGTGGCGCAGGAGCCCTCGGCGAGCAGCAGGCCGACGACCCCCTGCTGACGCCCGGGCTCGAGCGCTTCGTGGAGGAGAACCGGCAGTGGTTCTGGGCCGTCGTCACTGGCGTCTCGCTGCTGGTCGCGCTGGCCGCAGCGCGTTGGCTGAAGGAGCAGCTCACGTCCTCACCGTCCCTGTCGAGCCTGGCGGTCGCGACGGGCGACGGTCCCGGACGCAGCACCCTCGACACCGCCGCGGTGAGCGCAGCCGTGACCCGTGACCTCGAGGACGACCCCGACATCACCAGCGCTCGCGTGCGGGTGGTGCCCGCAGGCGATGCGATCGGCCTCGACGTGCGGGCATCGGTGACCGACGACGGCGACGTGCACGCCGTCCGCCAGCGCATCGAGACCGACGTCCTCGAGCGGGCTCGGACGGCCCTCGGTCGACCCGACCTGCGAGCGACGGTCCGCCTCAAGCTCGGGGATCCGTCTGCGAGAACGGTCTACTGATCTGGGTGCGGTGTCCGACCGGCCTGGTGGACCTCCGGCTCAGGGACGGTCCTCGGCCGGCGTCGAGCTGCCGCCGGGACCCTGCGCTCCACCGGCGCTGCCGTCTACGACCTCGTCCTCGAGCTCACCGAGCGCACTGAGCTCGTCGGTCCCCTTGCGCCTGTCCCACAGGGCTTGGCCCCCGATGACGACGATGCCGAAGATCGTCAGCGGCAGCTGGTAGTCGCCGATGAACCCGAGGATCGAGTCTCGAGGCCCGTCGAAGACATCGCCGACGTAGCGGAACAGCGCCAGCCGGGCGACCGTGCCCGAGAGGTTCAGCACGAGGAAGACCGCGGGTCGCATCCGAGACGCGCCAGCGAAGAGGCAGATGTAGTTGTTCGGCGCGAGGAAGACGAGCGGGTACGCCGCCTTCCCGAAGAACCCTTCGGCGTCACGGAGGAACCGGCCGATCGACCCGCCGCGCCGGTCGACCCAGGCGAGGGCAGCCTCGCCGTACCAGTAGCCGAGCAGGTAGAAGAGCGGGTCGGAGACCAAGAGCCGGAGCGTGCCGACGACGTAGTACGACACGGCGTCGAGCGAGCCCGAGACGGCCAGCACGCTCGCGTTGCGGGCGTCGAGGGCGAGGAGCAGCAGCGGGTGCTCGGTCGCCAGGGTGGCGAAGAGCGCCCTGCCGACGTTGGATGCAACGACCAGGCAGCCGATCGGCACGAGGAGCAGGGTGAGGCGGCGTCGTCGCTTGGCCTCGTCCACGCGATGAGCCTAGGTGGGGCGCTGCCAGGCCGACCGCCACCTCCGCAGTAGCCTCGTTCCGGTGACGGATTGCACCTCGGCGGCGATCGGACATCCCCCGTCTCCGGCGAAGCACCGCATCCTGACCGCGACCTACACCTGCATCGCCCGGTCGGGCCTGGCTCGGGTCACCGTCGAGGATGCTGCCCGGGAGGCGGGCATCTCCCGCGCCACGGTGTACCGCCACTTCCCCGGCGGGCGCGACGAGCTCGTCAGGGAGACGGTCGGCCACGAGGTCGCCCACTTCTTCCTGGATCTCGCTGATGCCGTCGCCACGTCGTCGTCTTTTGCAGAGGTCCTGACCGAGGCGCTGCTGCACGCCCACGCTGCCGTGGCCGGCCACGAGGTCTTGCAGAAGCTGCTCGCAACAGAGCCCGACCGGCTGCTCCCGAACCTCTCGGTCGAGGCCAACCGGTTGCTGCCGCCGATCGCCGCCTTCCTGACGCCCCACCTCGAGGCAGAGGATCTCAGGTCCGACATCGAGGTGGATGCGGCTGCCGAGTACGTCGCTCGCATGGTGCTCAGCCTGGTGGGAGCGCCCGGGCGCTGGGACCTCACCGATCGGGACGAGGTCGGCGAGCTCGTCCGTTCCGAGGTGCTCGCCGGGATCGTGGCGGGGGTCGCGCCCGGGCTGTGACCGATGGCTCCCGGCTGGGGGTTGACGATGAGACGTAACCGTTCGTAGTGTCTCATCGATGCCCACGATCACCATGAGCGATGGCGCGACGCCAGGGACGTCGACCGACGGCGTCGAGCGCAGGGTGCTCGACGCCGCCATGCGCTGCCTGGCGCGGTGGGGCGTCGCCAAGACCTCCCTCGACGACATCGCTCGCGAGGCCGGTGTGAGCCGGGCGACGGTGTACCGGGCGTTCCCCGGTGGCAAGGACACCGTCCTCGACGCCATCGTCGCCGATGAGCTCGGTCGCTTCGCCGACGACCTCGCCGAGCACCTCGATGCGGCCGACGACCTCGAGGCGCTCCTCGTCGTCGGGATCACGTTCGCAGCGCGCACCCTGACCGGCCACGATGCCCTCCAGTACCTGCTCGTCCACGAACCCGAGCAGGTGCTGCCCCACGTGTCCTTCGGTCGCTTCGACCAGGTCCTCGCCGGGGCAGCTGCGCTCGTCGCCCCTCACCTCGCCCGCTTCGTCGGCGAGGAGCTGGCACTGCGGACCGGGGAGTGGGTCACCCGCCTCGTCCTCTCCTACACGATGTCGCCGAGCCCCTCCTACGACTTCACCGACGCTGCCGACGTCCGGCGGTTCACCCGCAGCTACCTGCTGTCCGGGCTCGACGACCGCTCGACCGCAGCACCCCCAGCACCTGCTCCACCACCCGCCTGACAACCCACCGAGGAGCCACCATGGCCACCAACGAAGAGCTCATCGGCCGCGAGGACATCAACGACCTCGAAGCCATCCTCTCCATCTCCAACACCGAGGTCGACGCCACCGTCGCCCACGTCACCTCCCACTTCGACACGATCTTCACCTGGGACTACGAGAAGGGCGCCCGCCCGAAGCTGAACCGCCTGTACGAGAAGGCCAAGACCTCGATGTGGAACGGCGAGACCGACCTGGACTGGTCGATCGAGGTCGACCAGGAGGCCGTCGTCATCGCCAACCAGGGCGGCACCACGGGCATCGGCGGCCAGGGCATGGACCTCACCGGCACCCCCTTCGCCAAGTGGACCGACAAGGAGTGGATCGAGCTCGGCATCGAGAGCCAGAACTGGACCCTCAGCCAGTTCATGCACGGCGAGCAGGGCGCCATGGTCTGCACGGCCCGCATCATCGAGAGCGTGCCGTGGATCGATGCCAAGTACTACGCGTCGACCCAGGTGATGGACGAGGCCCGCCACGTCGAGGTCTTCGCCAAGTACCTCGACACGAAGCTCTCCGGCCACTACCCGGTCAACGCCCACCTGAAGATGCTCCTCGACGACATCATCCAGGACAGCCGGTGGGACATGACCTACCTCGGCATGCAGATCATGGTCGAGGGCCTCGCCCTC
>JBBSLC010000088.1:0-12680 GCA_038255685.1 Acidimicrobiales bacterium
CTCGCCGATGGGTCGCCGGCGCACTGGTCCGTGGCTGCCCTCCGGGTGGCCGAGGGCGATGGTGGCGGCGATGACGATGTCGTCGGGGATGCCGAGCGCGGCCCGCAGCGCCGTCTCGACCGGCCCGTGCCACATCGTCATGACCCCGCCGAGGCCCTTCGCCCGAGCCGCGAGCAGCAGGTTCTGGCACGCCGGGTACACCGAGGCGCCCTCGCTCAGGTGGGCGGCACGATGCCGTCCCAGGCAGGCGAGCACGACGACCGGTGTCTCCTCGAAGCGGTCGACGAAGCGCTGCATGGTCGTCGCCATGCGTGCCTTGGGGGAGTCCGCACTGCCACCGGTCCCCTGCCGGTAGCCGTCGGCGTCGACCTTCTCGGCCCAGGCGGCGCGGAAGCTGCGTCCGAGGATGCCCTTCGCGTCGATCGCCGCCGGGCCGTCGCGCAGGACGAGGAAGCGGAACGGCTGGCGGTTCGAGCCCGACGGCGCCCGCGTCGCCGCCCACAAGACGTCAGCGAGGTCGTCGTCGGAGATCGGCTCGGCGGTGTAGCGACGGATCGCACGGGTCGTCGCCATGCCCTCGAGCAGGCCGACGCCGTCGTCCGCCGCCCCATCGGAGCGCACGGCTACAGGTGCTCGGCCGCCGCTGCCTGGACGGCGGCGGTGATCGGCTCCCAGTCGGCACCCGGGGTGCGGGTCACCGTGCAGAAGTCGGCGGTGGCGAACAGCGACGCCACCCCCGGTGCAGCGAAGACCGCAGCAGCGAACGGGTGGGAGGCTGCGTCCTCGGCGCTCGAATAGGTCACCATCTCGTCGAAGGTGACGTCGAGCGTGTACTTGGTCGCGTCGGGGTTGGGGGTGTCGGAGGGGATCGCACTGGCCATCCCCGGACCTTACGACGGGCTCCGCAGCTCGGCGGCAGGGCCGCCGGGCCGAAGGTGGCGCTCGACCGTAGGGTTGGCTCGTGCCCAACGTGTTCCTCCGGTCCCGGCCGACGCGGATCACCGCCGACGCCCTGTGCGTCAGGCTGGAGGAGGCGCTGGCTCGGGGGCTCCCCGGCAGGGCGATCCACGTCGAGGCCGGGAGCGGAGACGAGGTCATCCTCCGCTGGGAGGACGGGCCGGCCGCTGCGCACGTCGCCGAGGTCGTGGCCGGCGTCGTCAACTGGGAGGTCCGCTCGCCGGGGGCGACCGCGTCGAAGCCCGGTGTGCCCGCAGTCGTGCTCGCACGACGGTTCTCCCCTGGCGCCCTGGCCGTCGCCGTCGTGCGCTACCAGGCGAGCCACGTCCGCCCCTACGACTCCGGTCGCGAGGATGCGGGCAGCGACCTCGCGGCGCTGCTCGACGTCGACGACCCCACCCGCTCCGGCTACCCGGTGCCCGACGCCATGGCCGAGCTCCTCCTGGCTGCTCCCGACCCCGCCGACCTCGACGAGCGTCTCAGCGCCGACCCGTCACCTGCCGACCGCCTCTCGGTCAAGCTCGACATCCTCGGCTACGACCACCTGTGGCACGCCGCCTGGTCAGCGGTGACCTGACCTCAGGGGGGACCGGGTGAGGCCCTTCAGAGCCCCTCGAGGTGCTCGTCGGCCTCCGGCGCATGGACCTCGGCGGGGACGTAGTGCGGGTCGGCGATCTGCTCGGACGTCTCCATCAGGTCTTCCTGCAGGACGCTGATCTCGCGGCCCAGGAGGGCGGCTCTCGCCTCGTCTCCCTGCACCAGGGCTCGCTCGCGCTGCTCGACCAGCTCGGTGATCTGCAGCTCGACGCCGATGGCGTGGTCCTCGAGGTGGTCATCGGTCATGCGCCCCTGCTTACCCCACCAACCTGTTGAGGCACTCGTCACCGCCCACGACGGGGCCCACCTTGTCGGCGCCGTGCGCAGCCGACGGTAGGTTCTCCGGCCGTGGTGATCGGGGCGGCGGACGCAGAGCTGAGTGACGAGGTCGTTGCCGCGCGCGCTGCCTTCCCGGAGGCCAGGCGGCCTGATCGGTCCCGCGCCGTGCTCTCCGCAGGCCTGCGGCTCGCTGTCTACGAGTGGGGCGACGAAGCCGCGCCGCCCCTCGTGCTCGCCCACGGCGGGTTCGACTTCGCCGGGACGTTCGACGTCTTTGCTCCCATGCTCGCCGAGGCGGGCTTCCGGGTCGTCGCCTGGGATCAGCGCAGCCACGGCGACTCCGAGCACGCCTCGATGCACAACTGGGACGCCGACGTGCGCGACGCCGTCGCCGTGCTCGACTCCGTGTCGAGTGCTGCCGTGCCCGTCGTCGGCCACTCCAAGGGCGGCGGGCTCATGCTCCAGCTCGCCGACGCCTGCCCCCACCGGGTCAGCCACCTCGTGAACCTCGACGGGCTCCCCTCGAAGCGAACACCACCCGACGTCTCCGACACCGAGCGCACCCGCCTGCTCGCCGGTGAGCTCGCTGCATGGCTCGACCACCGTCGCACCGCGGCGGAGGCCGAGCGCAGGCCGGGCACGCTCGAGGAGCTCGCTCAGCGCCGTGGCCGCATGAACCCGCGCCTGCCGATCGCCTGGCTGCGCTACCTCGTCACGGTCGGCGCCCGCCGCGACGCCGACGGCTGGCGTTGGAAGATCGACCCGGCGATGCGGATGGGTGGCTTCGGGCCCTGGCGCCCCGAGTGGTCGCTGCTGCGCATGCCGGGCCTCGGCATGCCCTTCCTCGGCGTGCTCGGCCTCGAGATCGAGCCGATGGGCTGGGGCACGCTCCCCGACGACGTACGGCCCTACCTCCCGCCCGGCGCCGAGCTCGTCACCCTGCCGGGCACCGGGCACTTCGTCCACATCGAGCGCCCGGTCGACGTTGCCCGCCTCGTCGTCGACTTCCTCGCGGCGAACCCGTGAGCGGGCACGTGACCACCACCATCGTCCGCCACGCCAAGGTCGACCTCGCCCTCCACGAGCTGCGCGCCGCCCGGGGCCCGGTGCTGCTCCTGCTCCACGGGCTCGGGGAGCGATCCCCACGCGGTGTCCCGCCGGTCGCTGCGACCTGGCCGGGCGCCGTGCACGCGCTCGACCTCACCGGCCACGGTGGCTCGACCGTCCCCACCGGCGGTGGCTACACGTGCGAGGTCCTCATGGCCGACGCCGACGCCGCCCTCGGGCAGCTCGGGCCGGCCACGGTGCTCGGGCGCGGTCTCGGCGCCTACCTCGCGCTCCTGCTCGCCGGTGCCCGCCCAGCGCTGGTCCGGGGCGCCGTGCTCGATGATGGTCCCGGGCTCTTCGGCGGCCCGAGCGCGCCCGCCTCGCCGAGCGTGGTGCAGCTCGCCCCGGACACGCCCCGGTCGGCTCCTGACCCGTACGCCCTCGTCGAGCTGACCCGCGACGTGCGCCCGGCCGACTACGCCGCCAGCTTCGCTCGCCAGGCAGCGCAGCTCTCTCCGTTGGAGCACCCGATCAGCGTCGCAGCCAAGGGCAGGCCCCCGTGGCTCGAGGCGGCCGCCGACGTGGTCGGCGTGCGGGTGCTCGACGTGGCTGCTGCGCTGGCCGACTACGCCGGGCTGGCCCCGACGGGCAACGGCTAACCTCAGCCGCTCAAGCAGCGGCAACAGGGGGAACGACGTGAAGGCAGCGGTCCTGCGGGCGATCCCGGGCGCACTCGAGATCGACGACGTCCAGATCGACGGGCCCGGGCCGAGAGAGGTGCTGATCAACACCGCCGCGGCCGGCGTGTGCCACAGCGACCTGCACTTCATGGAGGGGAAGTACCCGTACCCGACCCCGGCCGTGCTCGGCCACGAGTCGGCCGGCGTCGTCGAGGCCGTGGGCAGCGACGTCACCTACGTCAAGCCGGGCGACCACGTGATCACGTGCCTGTCGGTCTTCTGCGGCAGCTGCGAGTACTGCACCTCGGGCCGCCCGAGCCTGTGCACCAAGGAGGGCCTGAGCCGTAGCCCCGAGGGGGCACAGCGCCTGACCAAGGACGGGGAGCCCGTCTTCCAGTTCCTGCACCTGTCGAGCTTCGCCGAGCAGATGCTCGTCCACGAGCACGCCATCGTGAAGATCCGCGACGACATGCCCCTCGACCGTGCTGCGCTCATCGGCTGCGGCGTCCAGACGGGCCTCGGCGCGGTGTTCAACACGGCCAAGGTGGCAGCCGGCGAGACCGTGGCGGTGCTCGGCGCCGGGGGCATCGGCCTCAACGCGATCCAGGGCGCGGCCATCGCCGGTGCCGGGCGGATCATCGCGGTGGACATGAACGAGACGAAGCTCAAGCTGGCGGAGAGCTTCGGCGCAACCGACCTCGTCAACGCCGCTGACGGCGACCCCGTGGCCCAGATCATGGAGCTCACCGGCGGTGGCGTGCACCACTCGTTCGAGGCGATCGGCCTCAAGGCGACCGCCGAGCAGTCGTTCCTCATGCTCAAGGCGGGCGGTACGGCCACCGTCATCGGCATGATCCCCCTCGGCCAGAGCATCGAGCTGCCGGGCTACATGTTCCTGAGCGAGAAGCGGATCCAGGGTTCGAACATGGGATCCAACCGCTTCCGCACCGACATGCCCCGCTACGTCGACATGTACCTGAACGGCAAGCTGAAGCTCGACGAGCTCGTCTCGGCGCGCGTCCCGCTCGAGGAGATCAACGGGGCGTTCGAGGCGATGAAGGGCGGCGAGGTCGCCCGGTCGGTCATCACCTTCAGCTGACGACCGCGCACGTGGCGAGTCGGTGACGTGACCAGACGGGGCCTCTACGGCCTCGCGCTGGCGGCGTTCGTCGCCCTCGGTCTGCCCGACGGCACGCTCGGCGTGGCATGGCCGTCGATCCGGGCCGAGCTCCGCCAGCCCGTCTCCGCCCTCGGCGTGCTCCTCGTCGCCCAGACGGTCGGGTACCTGGTCGTCACGGCGCGCAACGGTGCACTCGTCGGACGCTTCGGGACGGGGCGCCTCCTCGCTGCATCCGCTGGTACCGCTGCCACGGGGTTCATCGCCTACGCCCTCGCAGCACCGTGGGCCTTCCTCATCGCCGCCTCCGTCGCCGTCGGGGCCGCCGGCGGCGCCGTCGACGCCGGTGTCAACGCACACGTCGCTGTGCACCACGGACGACGGGCCATGGGCCTCCTCCACGCCGCCTTCGGCATCGGGGCGACCGCAGGGCCACTGCTGGTGACGGCACTGCTGCAGGTCGGCCGCTCGTGGCAGGCGGCCTACCTCGTCCTCGTGGTGAGCCAGCTCCTCCTCCTCGGCTCGTTCCTCAGGACGCGCACCCGCTGGCTCCCTCCGCCAGTCGCTGCACCTGCGGAGCCCGGAGCGCGTCGAGCTGACGATCGACGAGCCGTCGCGGTCCTCACCGCAGCTGCGTTCTTCGTCTACACCGGCTTGGAGATCGCCACCGGGCAGTGGGCCTACAGCCTCCTCACCGAGCAGCGTGGCACCACCGCCGTCGCCGCCGGGCTCTGGGTCGCCGCCTACTGGGCCGCGCTCACCGCCGGCCGGCTGCTGCTGGCGGTCGGCGCCGATCGGTTCGCTCCCGCTCCACTGCTCACGTCGGCATCCCTCGGCGCGCTGGCTGGCACCGTCGTGCTCTGGCTCGACCCTGCGGGTCTGGGAGCAGCAGCGCTCCCGCTCATCGGCCTCTGCCTCGCCCCGGTGTTCCCGACGCTCGTGTCCCTGACCCCCGAGCGCCTCGGACCCGAGCGAGCGGCGCACGCCATCGGCCACCAGCTCGCTGCCGCCGGGGTGGGCGCTGCTGCCCTGCCAGGCGCCGTCGCCCTCGCCATCGGCGCCGGTGGCCTCGACGCGCTCGGTCCATCCCTCGTGGCGCTCGCGACCGCGCTCGTCGTGGTGCAGGCTGCGACCCGGCGCGCTGCTGCAGGCGCACCGCCGGTCGCGCTGATCGGGGATCGCAGCTCGTGACGGTGGGAGACGACGCCGACGGTCTGTACGTGCTCGACCAGGGCTCCGACGGCTCGCAGCGCGACCTGTTCGTGGCCGACGGCTCCCTCGGTGGCTGAGGGACGACCGGCAGCCGTGGGGCAAGATGGACCCGTGGACGACGCATCGGAGCTGCTCGCTGGCCGCTACGAGCTCGGGCCGACCCTCGGTCGCGGGGGCATGGGCGAGGTGCGCTCCGCTGTCGACCACCGCCTCAGCCGCACCGTCGCCGTGAAGCTGCTCCACCAGGGTGTCGACCCGAGCGCCAGGCAGCGCTTCGAGGACGAGGCGATGGCCGCCGCACAGCTGGTGCACCCCAACGTGGTCGGTGTCTTCGACACCGGCGAGCACGACGGCGTGGCGTACATCGTGATGGAGCGCCTGCCCGGCCGCACGCTCGCCGACGAGATCGCCACCGGTCCCCTGCCGATCGCCCGGGTCCGCGCCGTCGCCGACCAGGTCCTGCGCGCCCTCGAGGCCGCCCACGATGCCGGGATCATCCACCGTGACATCAAGCCGGGCAACGTGCTGCTGACCGACGACGGCACCGCGAAGGTCGCCGACTTCGGCATCGCCAAGATGGAGGAGGGGAACGACCACACGGCGACCGGCATGGTCATCGGCACCCCCTCCTACCTCGCCCCGGAGCGGATCCTCGGCCAGCCAGCGACAGCACAGAGCGACGTCTACGCCGTCGGTGTCGTCCTCCACGAAGCGCTCACGGGTGACCGGCCCTTCGACGACCCATCCCCTGTCGCCGCCGCCGACGCCGCACGGTGCCAGGAGCCGCCCTCGCTCGAGCTCGCCAGGCCCGATGCCGATGCTGCGCTCGTCCGTGCCATCGAACGATCGATGGCCAAGCAACCGGGCGACCGGTTCCAGACCGCAGCGGCCATGCGCTCCGCCCTCGAGGAAGGTGTGGCAGCGCCGGTGCCGGGCACGACCGTCCTGCGGACAGCAGCACCTGCCACGGCGGTGCTGCCGATCACACCAGCGCCTGCACCTGCTGCGTCGTCACCCGAGGGGCACGTCCAGGTCCCCCCGGGTGCCGTCGGCACCTCCCCCCCCTCCGACGGCCCCGCACCTCGGGGCACGATCGGGTTCGCACCTGCGCGATCCAGGCGTCCGAGCGGCACCGCGCTCGCCGCCCTCGGCGCGGGAGTGGTCGTCCTCATCCTCGTCGTCCTCCTCCTCGTCGGCGGCGGCGATGACGAGCCCACTGCGCCACCCACGGGCCCCGAGCTCCCGGCTGAGCTCGAGGCCAGGCTGCGGTCCCTCGAGGAGGCGGTGCAACCGTGAGCGTGCAGACCCGCAGCTTCCGTCGGGGGTCCGCCCTGGTCGTCACCGTCGCGCTGCTCATGGCCTGTGGTGATGGCGGCTCGGGGGTCGGTGACGCCGCAGCAGCACCGCTCGCGGCACGAGTCGCCGCCGTCCGCCAAGCCGCAGCCAACGATCCGGGCGCGGCGGCGCTGCAGCTCGTGGCGCTCCGCGAGGAGGTCGGTCGGTTCCAGGCCGAGGGCTCCCTCTCCGACGGTGCCGCTGAGCGCATCCTCGAGGCAGCGGCCGACGTCGAGGAGGGCTTGGCGGCCATCACGCCAGCCACGACAGCGGCGCCCCCGACGACCACGCCGCCTCCGACCACCTCCCCGCCACCACCCGCCGACGATGACGACGATGACGACGGGCGGGGGCGCAGCAAGGGCAAGGGCGGAGACAAGGACGACGACTGATGACGGGGCGTCGAGGTCCCCTCAGAGAGGTTCGGTCGATCTGACCCCTTGATGTCGCGCGGTTGCATCCGACAGGTGCCAGTTCAGAAGGCTCTGTCCGCAACCGACACCCATGGCGGTCATGTCAACCACGCTCCCTCCCGACCAGCTCCTCCGACAGTGCGCGGGCTGTGCACGAGCCGTCGCCGCTCGCCGCCTCGGCGGTCGTGGGCGGCTGGTCAGCCCTGCCCGGACGGGTCGCTTCGCCCGTCGCCTCGTCGCTGCCGCAGCCATCGGCGCGGTGATGACCTTCACCGCCGTCGCCGAGCTCGCCGCGCCCGGGACCTCGACACCAGCCGCGCTGCCTCGAGCCGAAGCGTCCGCTGCCAGCGCTGCTGACGGTGCCTCCTCGGGCGAGGCAGCAGGGAGCGGTGCGACCGGTGCTGTCGCAGGTGCGGGCACCGCGCCGCCCGTCATCGCCCTCCCTCCGACCGACCCCGGGTACCACCTCGTGTCGACGAACGGGGACGTCACGCCGTTCGGCTCGGCCCGCTTCGGCGGCAGCGCGCTCACCACGACCTCACCGGTGGTCGCCACCGCCCGCTCGACGGGTGACGGGTACTGGCAGGCAGCGGAGGACGGGGCGGTCTACTCGTTCGGAGAGGCAGCGTTCCACGGCTCGGCCTCGGGCCAGGCCTTGCGGGCCCCGATCACCTCGATGGCAGCGACGCCGTCCGGCGGGGGCTACTGGCTCGTCGCCGAGGACGGCGGCGTGTTCGCCTTCGGTGATGCGAGCTGGTCCGGGTCCTTGGCCGGCCTCGCGCTGAACCAGCCGGTCGTCGACCTGGCACCGACCCCGAGCGGCCGCGGCTACTGGCTCGTGACCGCCGACGGCGGCGTGTTCGCCTTCGGCGATGCGTCGCCGCTGGTCTCGTTGGCCGACACGCCGCTCATGGCACCGATCGTGGCCGCCGCGCCGTCGCCGTCGGGCCTCGGGCTGACGCTGTCGGGAGCCGATGGTGGCGTCTTCGCCCTCGGCGACGCCCCGTGGAAGGGCTCCGCCGTCGGGAGCCCAGGTGCGCACCCCATCGTCGACGTCGACCGCTCGCACTCCGGCGAGGGCTACTGGCTCGTCGCCGCCGACGGCGGCGTGTTCGCCTTCGGCGATGCGCCGTTCCTCGGCTCAGCGGGCGACCGCAGGAAGCTCGCGCCCGTCGTCGGCATCGCCGGTGGCCTCGACAGCCCCGGCCCCGCAGGCGAGGCGCTCACGAGCAGGTACGGCCACGACATCTCGTGGCCGCAGTGCGACGGCCCGATGCCGGCCCCGCCCTACGGCCACGGGATCGTGGGCGTCACCGGCGGTCGACCGTTCTCGACGAACCGCTGCCTCGGCGTGCAGCACGAGTGGTCCCTCACCGGGGGGAGCGGCGCCGGCCTCTACGTCAACATCGCTGCGCCACGGGGCGACACCCCCGAGGCCGCCGACGGTCCTCGCGGCACGTGCGCGAGCGACGATCGGCGGTGCCGCTCCTACAACTACGGCGCGAACACCATCGCTCATGCGCTCGGCTACGCCGCTGCGCAGGGTGCCTCCGCACCGATGTGGTGGCTCGACGTCGAGGAGGCCAACTACTGGTCGTCGGACCTCGGCGCCAACCAGGACGTCGTGCTCGGCGCCATCGAGGCCCTGGAGGAGGCCGGCCTCGAGGTGGGCGTCTACTCCACCCCACGGATGTGGCGACGCCTCACCGGCGACATGCAGGTCGACCTGCCGGTGTGGGTCGCCGGCGCGCCGAGCGACGAGGCGGCGCCCAGGTGGTGCGGCGCCCACAGGTCCTTCGGCGGCGGTGAGGTCTGGCTCGTCCAGTCGCTGCCGATCCGCTTCGACGTCAACTGGGCCTGCGACGCCCTCACCGCCGAGCCCTCACGCGCCCTGCGCTTCCGGCGCTAGCGCTGGAGCCCGCTGAGCCGCAGCCCTGCCACGGTCAGCGGGCGTCGGCGATGATCGCCAGGATGTCCTCCCCGTAGGTGTCGACCTTCGCCTGCCCGATGCCGCTGATGGCCAGCAGGTCCGCAGCCGTCGCCGGGCGTGCGACGGCGAGCGCGTCGAGGACCTTGTCGCTGGCGACCACGTAGGACGGGACGCCGTCGGCCTTGTAGCGAGCCGTGCGCCACGACGCGAGCGCCCGTCGCAGCGCCAGGGTGCCCGGCGCCACGAGCACGACCTGTCGACCGCCGACGGAGACGAGCTCACCTGGTCGCACGCGCAGCGACCCGGCACCGGGCAGGGCGAGGAGCACGCCCTCGTGGTCGAAGGAGCGCACTGCCCCGGCGATGCCACCCGTCGCGACGACCTCGGTGCCCACGTCAGCTTCGAACCACTGCTCCGACGCCACCTTCGCCGCCTTCGCGCTCGTCGAGCCTCCGCTGACGGCACCAGGGCTCGCCACTCGTCGGGCACGCTCGGCGGCTCGCCCGGGGGTGCTCGCCGGTGCCGTGCCGGCGAGCTCATCGAGGAACGGTGAGGGGCGCTCGGCGTCGCCGAGGACCACGACCCGGCGCCGACCTCGGGTGATGGCCACGTGGAGCACGCGTCGCTCCTCCTCGTGGTCCTCGGCGAGGCGGTGCGGGAGCAACCCGTCCGTCACCCCGAAGACCGCGACGTGGTCCCACTCCTGGCCCTTCACGCGGTGGATCGTGGCGAGCGTGACGCCAGGGCCACCCGGAGGGCGACCTCGGTCGAGCAGGCTGCGCAGCCACGGCTCGAAGCCCGCGGGGTCGGGGTGCAGCGAGGCGACCTGGACGAGTGCCTCGAGGTCGTCGAGCTGGCTCGCTGCCTGGCCACCCTTCGACGAGTCGAGCAGGTCCATGGCCGAACCGAGGCCGACCCGATCCCGGATGGCGAGCAGCGCGTCGCGCGTCGTGCCGCTGCGCACCACGCGAGCGACGGCCTCGAGGTCGTCGGCGATCGAGGTGACCTTGCCCGCCACCTTGGCGTCGTCGACCCGGTCGGCCACAGCTCGGACGTCGCTGATCGATCGGCACCGCTCGAACCACTTCGTGATCCACCCGGGTAGCCCTCGGGTGGGTCGTCGGTAGACCTCGATGACGTCCGCTCCCACCACGTCGTCGGGGTCGAGCCCGATCCTGAGGTAGGCCAGGGCGGCCCGGGTGCCGGTGCGGTCGAGGACGCGCCCGTCGAGTGCCGGGATGACCGGCACGCCCGCCTCGACGAGGGCCACCTGGGGTGCGAGCAGCAGGGAGGCGACCCGTGACAGCACCGCCACCTCGCCAGGTGGTGCGTCGGCAGCGAGCCAGCCCTCGACCACCTCGACGAGCTGGGAGGCCCCCGCCTCGGGTCGGTGGCGACGCACGGCGAGGGCGGTCTTGAGGCCCTCGGCACCAGGACCCGGCCTGATCTCCTTGGCGACCCTGCGGTGGTTGTAGCCGAGCAGCTTCTTGGCGGCATCGACCACCGCCACCGGGCAGCGGTAGTTGACCTCGAGGGGGTGGGCGCCGCCACCCGGGAACAGGGTGTCGAAGTCGATGAGGAACTGCGGGTCGGCGCCCGCGTAGGAGTAGATCGTCTGGTCGTCGTCACCGACGCCGAAGACGTCGAGGCCAGGTAGCGCCAGGAGGCGCAGCAGGAGGACGTGGGCAGGGGTGAGGTCTTGGAACTCGTCGACGAGGAGGTGGCGACAGCCCGCCTGGAGCGCACGTCTGAGCTCGCCGTCGACGAGCAGTGCCTCGACTGCGGCGTAGACCTGCTCGTCGAAGTCGACAGCCGCCATGTCCTCGAGGCGGCGTCGGAACGGGTCGAAGGCGGCGGCGAAGCCAGGCACGTCCTCTCTCGACGCCTCGACCTCGGCCGGGTCGCGCAGGCCGAGGCGCACCGCGGTGAGTGCCTCGAGGTAGGGGGCGAGACGATCGGTGTTGGCGAGCGGGCGGCCCTTCGGGACCAGCTCCTCGACGATGTTGCGCACCTGGATCTCCTCGAGCACCCTCGGGCGAGCGCCCCTGGCGCGTCCGAGGATCTCGTAGGCGAGCGCGTTCAGCGTCTGGACGCGGGGCCTGATGTCGGTCGTGCGAGCGAGCATCTCCTCTTGTGCTCGCTTGTTGTAGGCGACCGCGAGCACCGAGCTCGGGTCGAACGCCCGGTCGACGAGGAGGTGGCGGAGCCGCTCGGTGAGGACCCTGGTCTTCCCTGATCCCGCCGGGGCGACGATGCGGGCCGGACCGGCCCCGTGGCCGACGGCTGCGAGCTGGTCGGGGGCGAGCGCAGCCGCCGGCGGGACCGCCACGGGCTCGAGGTGGAGCCGACCTGCCTCCACCGCCTCTCGGTGGACGAGGCGACCACCGTCCAGCGCGGCGAGGTCGAGGGGGCCGCGCGGGCCGCCGTCCACCCAGACGGCCACACCGTCGAGTGCGCCGTCGCCCGCCTCGTCCTCCGGGCAGGGTGCGAGGCCGAGGCGCTCCGCCTTGCGGGCCCACCACCAGACCGGCTCACCATCCCTGGCGTCGTAGCTGTTCGCCCAGACGAGGAAGTGCAACCGGTCGTGCCACGGCTCGAACGCAGGACCGAGTGACCACGGCGCCGCGCCGACCGTCGCCGCCGTGCGGAAGCGAGAGGGGTCGACGGCGAGCTCGACGACCACCGGGTTGCGCGCAGCCCAGTGCTCGTGGAGCGTTGCGACCACCGTCGAGGGATCGCCGAGCACCGTCTCGTCGACGCGCACGACACGACACGCCTCCCACGGCGGGGGTGCACCGGTGCCGTCGAGGACGACGACACCACGGCCGAGCACGCTCGGCACGGCGCTCGGTCGTGGGCTGGCAGCGGGCATCGCCCGACCCTACGGGCAGGGTGCGACCGTGCCCGTCGAAGACCCCCTTGACGGCTGCGACCGGGAGGAGGACGATCGAGGCATCCCCAATCCGTCGAGCAACGGGAGGGCAGCATCGACATGATCGGCATCTCGAACGACGAGGATCCGCCTGGTCGGTGAACGGATGAGGTCCGGCCTCCGCACGCCACGCTCGCGCTCCTGACCCTGCGCCTCGACCGCCCCACCCGGCGGGAGGCCC
>JBBSLC010000089.1:0-12657 GCA_038255685.1 Acidimicrobiales bacterium
CTCGGCCTCGCCGGTGCAGCGACATGAGCGAGCGCAGCGAGCGTGGCCCGAGCGGCCCGGCCGTAGGCCCGGAGCGGACGACATGAGCGAGCGCAGCGAGGGTGGCCCGAGCGGCCCGGCCGCAGGCCAGGAGCGGGAGACGTGAGCGCGCTGCTCGTCCTCGCGCTCGTGGTCCCCTTCGTCGCCGCGGCCGCGACCCGCCTGGTGGCGCCAGCCGACGCTCGGACGGTGGTGCGGGGGTCGGGGGCGGTGGCTGGTGCCTGCTGGTTCGCCGTGCTGGTCGGCGGCGAGGTCGCAGCCGGCCCGTTCACCGGCGGCGGGCCGGTCGCCGCCGCCGGCGTCGGCGCAGGGATCGCCCTCGCGTCGATCAGCCACCCTGCGCGCAGGCTGCCTGCGCTCGCCGGGGCGCTCGCCGCGGGGATCGCCGTGGCCGGCCTGGCTGCGGGCGCAGGTGGGGGTTCGGCGGCGGAGTCCGTGATCGGGCTGCTGGTGGCGGGTGCCGTGGTCGCGCTCGGGGCGCGAGCGGAGGACGACGCCGGGCTCGTCCCTGCCGCCGTCGGCCTGGCCGGCGCCGCGCTCGCCGGTCTCGCCCTCGCCTGGTTGGCCTCGGGCACCGGTTCGTTCGCGCTCGACCTGGCCCGAGACGACGCCCTGGACGTGGGCGTGCCCCTCCTCGCCGGTGCCGTCGCTGTCGCCGTCGCTGCTGGCCTGCGACCCCGGCGCACCGGGGCCGTGGTGCTCGCCCCCGCACTCGCCCTCGTGGTCCCCGCCGGAGCCGCGCTCGCCGAGTGGGGCGAGGGCGTGGCGATCGTCGCTGCGCTCGGCGCCGTGGCCGTGGTGGCCGTTCCCCGGCGCTCACCGGTCCTGCTGGCGCCTGGGTTCGCCCTGTGGGCGGCCGCAGCGGCGCTGGTGCCGGGTGACGGGGCGGTGGGCGCAGCCTGGCTGCTCGCCGCCGCCGCCGTCATCGCAGCCACGACCCTCGCGCCCATCGCCGCCCTTGCCGCCCTGCCGGGTGCAGCTGCGCTCGGCGGTGCGCTGCTCGCAGTCGGCCGGCCCTCGGGTGTGGTGCTCGCTGCGCTCGGCGCCGTGACGGCGCTCGTCGTCCACCCCACGGTGCGGGCGCGCCTCGGTGGGGACCCCCCGTCGGCCGAGGGAGGGCGCCCGATCATGGCGGATGGACCAGCGGCACCGAGCTCGCAGGCCGGTCGACCTCGGCGCCGTGCGCCGCTGACCGCACGGGCGCCGGCTCCCCTCGATGCCTCCCTTCGCCCTGACGCAGGGTCCCGAGCCGGCGGCGGTGCGCGTCGGACATCGCCCCTCGTCGCCCCGTCGCGCCGCGACGTCGCCGATGCTGCCGTCCTCGGTCCGTCGGAGAAGGGAGCTCCGGTCGATGCGCGGCCGGCGGCCTCTCCCGGGGGAGGGTCACCCGATCCCGACGATCGACCCGTCGCGCCGCCCGCCAGGACGTGGTCGGGCCACCGCCTCGGCACGGTCCCCGCCCTCGTCGTCGCCGCCTGGCTCGTGGTCGCCCCGACGACGTGGGGCTGGGTCGGCCCGCTGGTCCTCGACCACTGGACGCTGTCGGTGCTCGCTGCCCTCGGCGCGGGCCTGGTGGCCGTCGTGGCCCTGGCGCCGACAGGCCCCGGCCCCTCGGGGGTGCCGGCTTCAGCGGCGCTCGACCGTGCCCTCAGCGAAGCGGTCACCCACCTCGAGGGAGCGGACCTCCCCAGTGGGTCGCCCGACGGTCGGGCCGGGGTGGTGGCAGTCGGCCTCGCGCTGGTGGCGACGATGGCCGCTGCGGCTGCGTTGGTAGCGTCGTGGCCGCCCGGGGGTTGATCCCGGCCCCACGCCGATGACCCCTGCCAAGCGCCCACCGCCCTCGCGTCCGGCGCGCCGTCCCGCCGATCGCGGGGCTCCCGGTCGAGGGGCGGCGAAGGGCCGTCCCGGCGAAGGCGGTCCCGGCACGGGCGCGTCCCGCGCGGGCGGCGGCCGCAAGACAGCTGGGGTGAGGCGCACGGCGGGCAAGAGCGGTCCGGCGTCAGGCCGGCGCAGCATCCTCTGGCGGTTCCGCAGGTCGCTCTTCGCCGCCGCCCTCCTCGGCACCGCCGCCCTCGTCGGCGCCGGCTACGTGGTGGCGAGCGTGCCCCTGCCGGACGAGGAGATCCCGGTCGAGACCACGTTCCTCTACGACGCCGCCGGCAACCGCCTGGCAGAGCTGTCGACGGGCGAGAACCGCGTGTCGGTCGACCTCACGGAGGTCTCGCCCGCCTTCATCGACGCCGTGCTCGCCACGGAGGACCGGGACTTCTTCAGCCATCCCGGCGTCGACGCCACGGCCATCCTCCGAGCCACGATCGCCGACCTGCGGGGCCGTCCGCTCCAGGGTGGCTCGACGATCACCCAGCAGTACGTGAAGAACGTCTTCGTGGGCGACGAGCGCACGATCGTCCGCAAGCTCAAGGAGGCGACGCTCGCGGTCAAGGTCGAGCAGCGCTACGACAAGGAGGAGATCCTCGAGCGCTACGTCAACACCGTGTACTTCGGCCGGGGCGCGTACGGCGTGCAGGCCGCAGCCAAGTCCTACTTCGGGATCAACGCATCGGAGCTCGACGTCGCCCGCTCCGCGTACCTCGCGGGCCTGATCCGGGCCCCCGAGCTCGCCGACGCGAGCCGCTTCGCCGAGACGGCCGACCTCCGACGGGATCTCGTGCTGCGCTCGCTCGTCGATGTCGGTGCGCTGCGCGAGGACGAGCGGGACGAGCTCGCCTCCGTGCCGGTCATCGAGCTCGCAGGCTTCAGGGACCGCGACGCGGTGGTCCAGGACAGGATCGTCGGCAAGGACATCGGGACCGAGTACTTCGTCGAGTACGTGCGGGCCCAGCTGGCTGCCCGCTTCGGCGACGCGCGGGTCAACGGCGGCGGTCTCCGGGTGTACACCTCCCTCGACCTCGGCCTGCAGCGGGCGGCCTACGACGCCGTCTACACCGAGACGCTGAACCAGCCCGACGACCCTGCCGGCGCCCTCGTGGCGCTCGACGCGGAGGGCCGGGTGAAGGCGATGGTCGGGGGACGGTCCTTCGCCGAGAGCAAGGTGAACTTCGCCGTCGGCACCTCGGGTGGGGGCGGCGGCCGCCAGGCGGGCTCTGCGTTCAAGCCGTTCGTGCTGGCCGAGGCCGTCACCGAGGGCTTCAGCGTCGAGTCCGCCCTCGACTCCCCGGCCAGGCTCACCTTCCCGGGCGCCAACAACGGCGTGGACTACGAGGTGTCCAACTACGAGGGTGCCGGCCAGGGCCGCATCAACGTCATCGAGGCGACGCGCGTGTCCTCGAACACCGTGTACGCACAGATGGCCGAGGCCCTCGGCCCGCCGGCGATCGCCGAGACGGCGCAGCGCCTCGGCATCGGCGAGATCGACCCCACGCGGGTCGGGCTGTCGATCGCCCTCGGCACCACGACGGTCTCGGTGCTCGACATGGCCGACGCCTACCTGACCTTCGCCACGCGGGGCGTCCAGATCGATCCCTCGGTCGTGATCCGCGTCACCGACGCCGAGGGAAACGTGCTGCTCGACGGCGCACCCGAGCAGGAGCGGGTCCTCGACCCCGAGCAGGCCGACACGATCAACGCCGTCCTCCAGGAGGTCGTCGAGGAGGGCACCGGACGTCGTGCCGGCCTCGGGACGCCGATCGCCGGCAAGACGGGCACGACCCAGGAGAACGGCGACGCGTGGTTCGTCGGCTACACGCCGGGGATCTCGGTGGCGGTGTGGATGGGCTACCCCGAGGGCCAGTCGCGCCAGATGAAGGGCGTGCACGGGATCGACGTCACCGGGGGGACGCTGCCGGCCGACGCCTTCCGCCGCTTCATGCAGGTGGCGGCTGACCGGGACGAGTACCGGGGCTCGTTCGTGGCGCCGCCGCCCTACGGCGGGGAGCCGCTCAAGGGCAGTGGGATCCTGAAGGACGGGGTGACGACCACGACGACGACTGAGCCCGAAGAGGTCGAGGAGACGACCACCACCTCGACGACCGAGGTGCCCGAGGAGACCACGACCACGACCGAGGCGGAGACCACCGAGACGACGACGACCACCGAGGTGCCGGCGACGACGAGCACGACGACGAGGCCGACCACCACCACGCCGGCGACCACGTCGACGACCGAGCCGCCACCGACCACCACCACGACACCTCCGTCGCCGATCCCGTAGGTCGGTGCTGGTGGGGGTGGCGCTCGCCGGCGCTGGGCACACCACGGCCATGGCCGTCACCCGTCGCACGCTCTCCCAGCCCGCAGCAGCCGTCTACGCCCTCCTGGCGGACGGCCACCGCTACGCCGAGTGGGTCGTCGGGGCCAAGCGCATCCGCCGCGTCGACCCCGGGTGGCCCGAGGTCGGCTCCCGGTTCCACCACACGATCGGGGTCGGGCCGCTTGCCACGAACGACGAGACCGAGGTGCTCGCCTTCGCCGAGGGCGGCGACGTCGTCCTCAAGGCGAGGGGATGGCCCGCAGGCGCCGCCAGGGTCACCATCACCGCCGAGGACGCACCAGGCGGGTGCGAGGTCGTGATGGACGAGGTCCCCATCGAGGGCCCGGCGAAGACGCTCCACAACCCGGTGCTCGACGGGCTGATCCACCTCCGCAACGTCGAGTCGCTGCGCCGCATGGAGCGAGCGCTCGAGCGCTGAGCCTCCCTCAGCCCCCGGTCAGCTCCTGGTGGGGGTAGTGCGAGCGACAGGCGCTGCACCAGCGCTCGACGTCGGGCAGGACCTCGACCTTCTCCTCGGTGTCCCACGCGCCGGGGGTCACGTACACCCGGTGGAGGGCGACCACGTCGCTCGCCTCGCCGCCGCAGCTGTCGCACCGCTCACTGGTCGCTCCCACCTGTCCGACCGTAGCGGGGTGCGTGGATCGGGTCGGCGTGGCTCTGGGCACGTCAGTGCGCGCACCCCGGGCGCCTGCGTGCCGAGACGTGTTCGGGGCCGGTGCCGGCATGGTGTGGATCGGGGTGGTAGGGGTACGCTCGACCTGCCGCTGGCAGCCTTCCTGGCGCTGGACGGTAGGAGGCACTGCCATGGGACCGCGCTCGCGCACCACCGCCCCGTCCGTCCGCTCGCGCAAGGTCAGGAACGGCGACGCCCCCCTCGTGATGGTGACGGCGTACGACGCGCCCGGTGCCCGCATGGCCGACGAGGCCGGGGTCGACCTGCTCCTCGTCGGCGACTCCGTCGCCATGGTCGTGCTCGGCTACGACGACACCTTGCAGGTGAGCGTGGCCGACATCGCCCACCACACCGCAGCGGTGGCCCGCACGTCGCCGAGGGCGCTCGTGGTGGCCGACCTGCCGTGGCTCAGCTACCACGTCTCGGTCGAGGACACGGTGCGCAACGCCGCCACCCTCGTCCGGGCCGGCGCTGCCGCCGTCAAGCTCGAGGGCGGAGCCAAGCGCACCCCGATGGTCGAGGCCCTCGTGGCCGCCGAGATCCCGGTCATGGGCCACATCGGGCTCACGCCCCAGTCCGTCCACGCCATGGGTGGCTTCAAGGTGCAGGGGAAGCAGGCCGGCGCCGCCCTTTCGCTGGTGGATGACGCCCTTGCCCTCGTGGAGGCCGGCGTCTTCGCCATCGTCCTCGAGGGCGTGCCCGATGTCGTGGCCCGCATGATCACCGAGGCCGTGCCGGTGCCCACCATCGGCATCGGGGCCGGACGCCACTGCGACGGCCAGGTGCTCGTGCTGCACGACGTGCTCGGCCTCGAGGACCGCATCGCCCCCAAGTTCGTGCGTCGCTACGCCAGCCTCAAGGCCGACGGCGTCGCCGCCCTCGCCACCTTCGCCGCCGACGTCCGCTCCGGCGCGTTCCCGGCGGAGGCCGAGACCTACCACCTCGCCCCCGAGGTGGCCGACGAGCTCGGGCTCGACGAGCTGTCGACCCCGGTGCCGGCGCCTCCTGCGGTCGAGGTGCCCGCAGCCGAGGACGAGCTCGAGGTCGGCGCGCTCTACGGCGGTGCCTACCGCAGCGCCTGACCCAGTCCGCTCTGCCGAGCAGCGGCTCGCCGAGCCCGGGGAGCTCGGTGCGGCCGACGCGTCGGCGGCGCGCACGAGGGGACTCGGTGGTCGGTGCCACGATGGGGACGTGAGCGACGACGACGCCGGCGACGATGCTCGCGTGGCCTCGCGGACCGCATGGCTCCGTCGAGCGATCTACGTGGTGGTGGCGCTCGGGGTCCTCGCGTTCCTGCTGCAAGGTGCCGACGGGCCTGCCGACCCGGTCCTGGCGCCGGCGCGGGGGGCGTCGCCGGAGACAGGCGCGTCGCCGGCGGCAGGAGCTCCGCCGGCGTCCACGACCCTCCCGGCTGACGGCCTCGGGGGCTGCACTCGACCCGACCGTGCGCAGGTGGCACCGATCGAGGGTTTTGGCCAGATCCCGTTCCAGGTCCTGAGCCAGGACGGGTCCACGGCCTTCGACGGGTGCGCCCACCTCGCCGCCACGCCCGAGACGAGGGCGCAGGGGCTGATGGCCCAACAGGACCTGGCGGGCTACGACGCCATGGTCTTCCGGTTCGACCAGCCCGGCACCGGGGCGTTCTACATGTTCCGCACCGTGCTGCCGCTGTCGATCGCCTACCTCGGTGCCGACGGCGCCCTCGTGTCGAGCACCGACATGGACCCGTGCCCCGAGGCCGATGCATCGGCCTGCCCGACCTTCCCCCCGGCAGGCCCGTACCTGCACGCCATCGAGGTGGTCCGGGGCGACCTGGGCCGCCTCGGCATCGTCCCCGGGGCCACCGTCACCTTCGGCGAGCCACGCCCCTGAGGGCTGTCACACCCCCTCCGTAGGTTGTGACCCGTGGAGACCACGGCCTACGATGCCTCGTTCAAACCAGCAAGCCCTGCTCCCGACCGTCGGGAGCCCCGAGCCACCGTGCCGGGTCCACAGGGAGGTGAAGGCTCGCTCATGCGGCCCTACGAAGCCATGTTCGTCCTCGACCCCGCGCTCGAGGAGTCCGCCGTCCAGGCGGTCATCAACAAGAGCACCGCCCAGGTGGAGTCCACCGGTGGCACGATCAACCGGGTCGACAAGTGGGGCAAGCGCCGCTTGGCCTACGAGATCCAGAAGAAGCAGGAGGGCTACTACGTCCTCCTCACCGCCACCGCCGAGCCGGCCACGATGGACGAGCTCGAGCGCAACCTGCGCCTCGCGGACGACGTCATCCGCCACAAGATCGTCCGGATCCCCGAGACCGCCGGCGGCCGCACCCTGCCGCCGAGCGCCATCGAAGAGCTCATGGCGAGCGGCCGCCGAGGCGACCGCGGTGAGCGTGGCGACCGCGGTGACCGCGGCGACCGGGGTGACCGTGACCGCGATCGCGACTGAGCACCGGAGGCACCGAGATGGCTGACAACACCGTGACGATCGTGGGCAACGCGACCCGCGACCCCGAGCTGCGCTACACCCCAGGCGGTGCGGCCAAGGCCGAGTTCGGCCTCGCCGTGAACCGCCGCTGGCAGAACCGCCAGACCCAGGAGTGGGAGGAGTCCGTCTCCTTCTTCAACGTGGTCGCCTGGCGGGAGATGGCCGAGAACGTCGGCGAGTCGATCACCAAGGGCTCACGGGTCGTGGTGACGGGTCGCCTCGAGCAGCGCTCGTGGGAGACCCCCCAGGGCGAGAAGCGCAACGTCGTCGAGATCGTCGCCGACGAGATCGGGCCCAGCCTGCGCTGGGCCACCGCCACCGTGACCCGCAACGAGCGCCGTGACGGCGCCGGTGGCGGCGGTGGCGCGACCGGTGGTGGCGGTGGCGCCGCTCGCCCCGTCGCCAACACACCCCCCGCGTATGACGATGAGGAGCCGTTCTAGATGGCACGCAAAGCAACTTCGAGCCGCTCCGAGCGCAAGCCCAAGGACAACGGCAAGAAGATCAAGAAGAAGGTCTGCATCTTCTGCAAGAACAGCGTCGAGTTCGTCGACTACAAAGACGTCAACCTCCTCCGCCGGTTCATGTCCGACCGCAGCAAGATCAAGGCCCGCCGCACGACCGGCAACTGCGCGCAGCACCAGAGCGACGTCGCCATGGCCATCAAGCTCTCCCGTGAGCTCGCCCTCCTGCCCTACGCCACCAAGGTGACGAGCAGCCGTGGCGGCGGTCGGGGTGGCGGCCGTGGACGCGACCGCGAAGAGGGCGCACGCGGGCCCCGTGACCGCGACGACGCACGTGGTCCCGAGGGCGAGGGCCGCACCGGCCCGCCCCCGCCCCCGCCGCGCGGTCCTGCGAGCGGTGGCGAGGACTCCGGCATCACCCTCGACGGCGAAGCGGTCGAGGTCGAGGCTGCAGGCGACGGCGAGGACTCGTGATGGAGGTCGTCCTGCGCACCGACATCGCCGACCTCGGCAAGAAGGGCGACGTGATCGACGTCGCCGACGGCTACGCCCGCAACTACCTCGTCCCCCGTGGCCTTGCGATGAAGGCGAGCAAAGGTGCATCCGAGCAGGCCACCGTCATGCGCCGGTCTCGTGACGTCAAGGATGCTCGTGAGCGGGGGGCGGCCGAGGAGGTCGCGACCCGCCTCGTGCCCCAGGTCATCAACCTGACCGCCCGTGCCGGCGCCGAGGGCAAGCTCTTCGGCTCCGTCACCACCGTCGACGTCGCCGAGGCGGTGCTCGCCCAGACCGGCATCGAGCTCGACCGGCGCAAGCTGCACCTCGACGAGCCCATCAGGGAGGTCGGCACCCATCGGGTGACCGTCCGCCTCCACAGCGACGTGGAGTTCCCCGTCACCGTCGAGGTCACCACCTCCTAGGACGCGCTGCGGATGCCGGCCCGACGTGGCCGGCATCCGCGCCACGTCTGGTCGGGTGGCGCACCCTTGGAGGTGCGCGCCCCGGCACGGGTGCCGTCGTCCACATGGGGCGCCGCTCATCCACACGCAAGACACAGGGTTGCGCCCCTAGCGATCCCCAAGCCGGAGAGGCGAAGGTGTCCAGCACATGGCGATGACCGAGTCCCCACCCCAGCTCCGCAGCCCCGGTCGGGTGCCACCGCACGACCTCGAGGCCGAGGAGTCCCTCCTCGGCGCCATGCTCCTCGGTGCCACGCCGATCACCGCAGCGGCCGAGGTCCGCATCAGCGCCGCTGACTTCTACAAGCCGGCGCACGGCCACGTCTTCGACGCCATCACCCGCCTCTACGCGGCGGGTGAGCCGGCCGACCCCGTCACCGTGGCCGACGAGCTGCGCCGGGCGGGGGTGCTCGAGGCCATCGGTGGCCCGGCGATCCTGCTCACCCTCCAGGCCCGCACGCCGGCGACCTCCAACGCCGCCCACTACGCACGCATCGTCGAGGAGCACTCGCTGCTCCGCAAGCTGATCGGCGTGGCCGGCGAGATCGCCGAGCTCGGCTACTCCCTGCCCGGCGACGTCGCCGGCGCGGTCGACCAGGCCGAGGCGATGATGTTCGACGTCGCCCAGCGGCGCGTGGTCGACTCCCTCGCCCCGATCCGCGAGCTGCTCGAGAAGAGCCTCAACCACCTCGAGGATCTCTTCGAGCGGGGCGACACCATCACCGGGCTGCCCACCGGCTTCGACGACCTCGACGAGGTGCTGTCGGGCTTGCAGCCCTCGAACCTGGTGGTCGTCGGCGCCCGCCCGGCCATGGGCAAGTCGGCCTTTGCCCTCGGCATGGCGTCCCACGCCGCCCTCCAGGCTCGGCGCCCGGTGCTGTTCTTCTCCCTCGAGATGAGCCACCTTGACCTCACAACCCGCCTCATCGCGTCCGAGGCGCGCGTCGACAGCTCGCGGATGCGCAACGGCCGCCTGGCCGAGACGGACTGGCCCAAGATCAGCCACGCCATCGGTCGCCTGGCCGAGGCGCCGCTGTTCATCGACGACAACCCCCAGCTCACCATCATGGAGATCCGGGCAAAGGCGCGCCGGCTCAAGGCGAAGGAGGGCGACCTCGCGCTGATCGTGGTCGACTACCTGCAGCTCATGACGGGCCGGGGCAGCGCCGAGAACCGCCAGGTCGAGATCTCCGAGATCAGCCGAGGGCTCAAGGTCCTCGCTCGCGAGCTCGAGTGCCCGGTGGTGGCGCTCAGCCAGCTGTCCCGCCAGCTCGAGGCTCGCGCCGACAAGCGGCCGATGCTGTCGGACCTGCGTGAGTCGGGTGCCATCGAGCAAGACGCCGACGTGGTGATGTTCCTGTACCGCGACAGCGTCTACAACCCGGACTCACCCGATGGCGGCACGGCGGAGATCCTCGTCTCCAAGCACCGCTCGGGCCCGACGGCGATGGTGCGCCTCGCCTGGCTCGACCACCTCACCCGGTTCGGCAACATCGCCAAGGGGTTCTAGGGCATCTCGGCTGGTCGGCGCGACGGGTCAGATGCGGCGAGTGCGGTCCCGACGAGGGCGCCGAGTGCCCGGAGGAGCGTCTGGTCGTCGGGGCCGAAGGGTCGTCGCTCGGCGAAGCCCATCAGCATGGCGCCCCGCACCTGGGTGCTGCCGGTGATGGGCACGACCGCGAGCGCCTCGCTGCCGATGACCGGCGTGCCCCGGAAGACGGGGAAGCGGCTGCGAAGCTCCTCGGCGGTGCGCAGGAAGATCGCCTGGCCCGTGCGGATCACCTCGCTCGCCGGCGCGTCGAGGGTGATGGGGAACGTCGTCCAGTGGTCGCGCACCTCGGTGGCGTAGCCGACCTCGGCGCTGAGCTCCACGGTGAAACCGTCGGGAGCGAGGAGGCACAGCGAGCCGTTCACGGCACCGAGCGCGCCCCCGGCCGCGACGAGCGCCGTGACCACGTCGGCCAGGTCGGTCGCCGAGGCCAGGTCGTCGCGTGCGGCGGCGAGCCACCCCTCGGCCTCGACCTCGGGTGCGTCGACCCCGTCGAGCGCGAGCGCCGCGGCGCGAGCGGCCCGGGTCACGTGCGGATCGTCGGCGGGCACGACGGGGAACGGGCACGGCGTCGGAGCGACCCCCTCGGCCTGTCGAGCGATCTCGTCGACGGCCCAGCGTCGGAAGGCCATGATCTCCGGCGGCGGTGCCAGGCAGAGGAGCTCTCCTCGCACCGAGAGGTCGGTGATCTGCTCGAGGACGGCGAGGAAGCCCCGGAGCGCCTGGACGCCTTCACCGCCGACGGTGAAGGTGACGTCGAGCAGGCGCTGCTGGCGCTCGACGGCGGCGCGAGCGGCGACGCGGAACGGGTCGCGCACGAGGGCGGTCATCGTCACGAACCTGGCGGCGACGTCGACGATGTCGGGCGGCAGGGAGGTGGGCAGGCTCGTGATGCCGAGCTCTCGGACGAGGTCGTCGAGCTGAGCTGCGGCGGTCAGCACGAGGCGGACCGGGACGCCCACCACCCAGACGGGCACGCCGGGCACCGCAGCCGCCCCGGTGGCCGGCACCGCTGCGCTGCGTGCTCGATCGTCGTCCCCGCACCCCGTCGCCAGCTCGGCCCACACCGCCTTGGTGCCCACGCCGACGTCGACGCCCCAGCACTCGGTGACGGCCTCGACGAGGGTCATGCCCCGACCGGTCATCGTCTCGACGTCGAGCGCCGAGAGCCCACCGGTGACGTCGTCGAGGTCGTCGAGCTCGAACAGCTCGAGCAGCCCGGTCCCCGAGGTGACGGGCAACCGGTCGGGGGCTCCGTCGTGGACCTCGATGCGGAGGCCATCGCCGACGGGTTCCACGCTGAGTCGCATCGCCGTGCCTGCGTGCAAGACGGCGTTCGTCACCAGCTCGGCGGTGACGAGCTCGGCGTCGTCGGCCAGGTGGACGAGGTCGAGGGAGGCTGCGGTCGATCGAACCCAGCGGCGGGCCACGCCGACGGCATCGGTGCCCGCACCGGCGGCGAGGGCGATCGCCTGGGGAGGACCCTGCCGATCGGGGCGTCGCGCGATGTCCCCCTCGCTCAACCCTTCGTCCCCTTCGTCGTCTTCGCCGCTGCCCGCACCCTAGGTCCGCGCAGCGACTCGGTGGACCCACCGGGTCGGTTGGACCACCACACATGGAAGGATCGCCCGATGGCCATGGACATCGGACGCATCGGCGTGTGGAGCTTCAACTTCGACCTGCAGCCGATGAGCCGCGCCCAGGAGGCGGTGGGCGAGCTCGAGGCACTCGGCTACGGAGCCGTGTGGATCCCCGAGGCCGTCGGGCGGGAGGCGATGAGCAGCGCCGCCCTGCTGCTCGCGGGCGGGGAGCGGATCGTCGTCGCCACCGGCATCGCCAACCTGTGGGCTCGGGACGCCATGTCGATGGCGGCGGGTCAGAAGACGATCCTGTCGGCGTACCCGGACCGCTTCCTCCTCGGCATCGGGGTGAGCCACAAGGCGGCGATCGAGGGGCTGCGGGGCCAGACCTACGACAAGCCGCTGTCGACGATGCGCACCTACCTCGACGCCATGGACGCGGCGGTCTTCATGGCGGCGCCGCCGGCCAGCGAGCCGGTGCGGGTCCTCGCCGCCCTCGGCCCGAAGATGCTCGAGCTGGCCCGGGACCGGGCTGGCGGCGCCCACCCCTACTTCGTCCCGATCGAGCACACCCCGGTGGCTCGGGCCGCGCTCGGGCCTGACCGCCTGCTCGCCCCCGAGCAGGCGGTGGTGCTCGAGACCGACCCGGCGACGGCTCGTGCCCTCGCCCGCACCCACATGGAGCGCTAC
>JBBSLC010000090.1:0-12638 GCA_038255685.1 Acidimicrobiales bacterium
ACCAGTCTCCGGCCCTCGACCTTGGCGAGGGTCGCCTCGGCTCGGATCTCGGCGCCCACCGCGCTCGGCGCGACGTGGTCGAGCTGGACGGCGTGACCCACGCTCGTCTCACCCGCCCCGAGCTGTCCGTGGAGCGCCACCATGGCCGCCTCCTCGCACAGCGCCACGATGCGGGGCGTGCCGAGCACGGCCACGTCTCCCGACCGCAGCGCGACGGCAGTGTCCTGATCGGTCACGAGGAGCTCGACCTCGGCGGTGAGTCCTGGTGCCACGGGCATCGGGGGAGGATACGGCCCACGAGCACGAGGCGGCCACCCGGCTGCCGCCTGTCTCCCATGGGGTAGACCGTCACCCCGTGCCGATCCTCCACGCCATCATCCTCGGCATCACCCAAGGGCTCTCGGAGTTCCTGCCGATCTCCTCGAGCGGCCACCTCCAGCTCGTCCCGTGGCTCTTCGGCTGGGACGACTTCGCTGCCAACCCCGAGCTCGAGACGACCTTCGACGTGGCCCTGCACATCGGCACGCTGGTAGGCGCTGTCGCCTACTTCTGGAGTGACCTGCGGCGGCTCGCGACCGCCGGCCTCGGCGCGCTTCGACCCCGACGGCGGCGCCTTCGCCGAGCCACGGCCTCGGGCGAGGAGGGCGCCACCTCCGAAACAGGTGTCGACCTCGCACCCGGTCCGTCGACGCCGAGCACGCGCGACGCGAGCCTGGCCTGGCTGCTGCTGATCTCGGCAGTGCCCGCCGGACTGAGCGGGGTGCTCTTCGAGGACACCTTCGCCCGGATCGGTGAGACCGAGTGGCTCATCGGCGTGCTGCTGATCGTGTTCGGGCTCGTGCTGCTCGTCGCCGACCGGCTCGGAGGGGCTCGCGAGGCGGACCGCTTCTCGCTGCGCGACGCCCTCGTGATGGGTGTTGCCCAGGCGGCTGCGCTCCAGCCCGGCGTGTCGCGCTCGGGGGTGACGATCACCGCCGCCCGTGCCCTCGGCTTCGAGCGGGACGCCGCTGCCCGGCTGTCGTTCCTCATGAGCCTGCCGATCATCGGAGGGGCTGGCCTGTACAAGGGTGCCCAGGTCCTCAGCGGGTCCGGCATCCCGACGGACTTCCTGCCGGCGTTCGCCGCCGGGATGCTCACCGCTGGCCTCACCGGCTACGCCGCTGTCTGGGCGACCCTGCGCATCGTGCGGACGAGGACGTTCACGCCCTTCGTGGTCTACCGGTGCATCGTCGGCGCGGGCGTCATCACGCTCGTCGTCGCCGGCATCCGCTGACGTCGTCGTTCACCCGGGTACGAGGACGAGGGTCACGAGCCCGGCGGTGACGGCGTACGCCACCGCCGGTACCTGCGCGACCGGGACGGCGACGGTGACCACCTCGCCGCCGGCGTCGACCACCGCCACCGACGCAGCCACGACCACGGAGGGCGCGCCCTCGGCGTCGAGCACCTCGAGCGTGGCGATGACGTCGACGACATCGCCAGCCTCCAGCGCGAGCGCTCCCGCCCCCGCCTGCACGGCGATGCCCCGGGTGCCGGACGGGAGGATGGCGGCGAGGGTGGAGAGGCCCCCCGGCGCCAGTCGCTGCTCGTGGACGACCTCGCCCCGGTGGATGGGCTGGGTCGCCCGGCTCCCGATCGCAGCGGGTCCGACACCGCCGGGTGCCACCGCGGCGCGCGGGAGCGAGCGGACCTCGGTGTTCGCCTCGCCGACCACCTCGCCGACGGCGATCGTGTGCGTGGCGACGAGCACGGGCGTGGCGGCGCCGAGGTCGGCGGCGCCCGGAGCCACCTCGTCGAGTGAACCGCCGACGAGGCCGATCGTCCCCACGAGCAGGCCGAGGGCCGTCACCCACCACAGGAACGGACGCCGACGGAGGCGGGACCAAGGCACCCGCCAGCCCGGGGGCGGGACGGGGCGACGAAGGGATGGGGCTGCGGGGACCATGGCGCTCCTCGGACCACGAGGGTGGGTGTCGCGGGGAAGCGCACCATCACCGTAGGGCCCGAGGTCGGCCCCGGGAAGGCTCGATCTAGGAGGAAGGGCTCTTCGGCGTGGCGGGGGCGGACGAGGACGAGCTCGAGTCACTCGACGACGAGGAGCTCGCTGCAGCCGCCGGCTCCTTGGTCTTCGTCTCCTTCGCGCCCTTCGTCTCCTTGCCGCCCCCGTCAGAGGAGGAGGACGACGAGGAGCTCGAGCTCGACGAGCCCTTGCGGCTGTCGGTCTTGTAGAAGCCGCTGCCCTTGAAGGAGATCCCCACGGCGCCGAACACCTTGCGCAGCGGGCCGCCGCACTCGCCGCAGGTCGTCAGGGCGTCGTCGGTGAACGACTGCACGACCTCGAGCTGCGAGCCGCAGCTCCGGCATGCGTACTCGTAGGTGGGCATGATGGTTCCTCCGGGGGCGGGATGGCTGCCGACGACGAGTCAGATGGACGTCAGGCTCGGTCGCGACAGGTGCCAGTGTACTGCTGGCGCCGTCCCGTACCATCTGGGCATGAAGCGCCTGGGCGCGCGCGGCCAGCTCCTCGTCGTCGCCATCGGAGCGGGCATCTTCCCCCTCCTCGTCGTCCTGGTGGTGCTCCTCGATCGACGGGACGACGGCCGCCTCACCCCGGGGTGGGTGCTCGGAGCGATCGTCGGCGCGATCATCGCCCTCGGGGTCTCCCTGTCGACGATGCGCGCCGTTCGCCTCATCGGCGTGTCCGTCGCCGAGCTCGAGCGGAGCAAGGTCCAGTTCAGAGATGCGCTCCGACGCCTCGGGGTGGCGCTCGAGGTCTCCAACGACCGGGGCGGCCTCGTCGACGTGCTCGTCGACACCACCTGCCTCATCACGAGCGCCGACGCCGCGACGTTCCACCTCGCAGCGGGGAGCCACCTCGAGCCGCAGGCGGTCAAGGGGCTCGAGCTCCCGAGCGAGCGGCTGGCGGTCGGTGAGGGCGTCGTCGGGTCGGCAGCGACAGCCGGGCCGCTGCGGTGGCCACCTCAGACGGGCGGCCCGTCGTCGCTCGAGCCGCCCGCAGCGAGCGCCCTCGCGCTCCCACTCGTGGCGCGCGGGCGGGTGTACGGGGTCCTCGGGGCCTATCGGAGCCCTGGCGCAGAGCCGTTCACCGCAGCGGACCTCGACGACCTCGTCGCCTTCGCCCGTCAGGCCGAGGCCGCCCTCGACAACACCTTCCTCCACGAGGAGGCTCGCCGGCTCTCCTTGACCGACGGCCTCACATCGGTGTGGAACCGCCGCCAGTTCGACCTGCGGTGCATGCAGGAGGTGGAGCGGGCGAACCGGTTCGGCGAGCCGTTCGCGATCCTCATCCTCGACATCGACGACTTCAAGGCGGTGAACGACTGCTTCCACCACCCAGGCGGCGACGCCGTGCTCGTCGAGTTCGCCCAGCGACTGGTCGAGAGCACCCGAGAGGTCGACTTCGTGGGTCGGTACGGCGGCGAGGAGTTCGTCCTCATCCTCCCCCGCACGACCACGGCCGGGGCCGAGGTGGTGGCCGAGCAGATCCGCGCCGCTGTGGCCGACGCGCCGTTCGACACCGGCGTCGGGCTCGCCGACGTCACCGTCTCCATCGGCATCGCCTGCCACCCCGAGCACGGTGACTCCCGGCCGCAGCTCATCGAGGCTGCTGACGCCGCGCTCTTCGAGGCGAAGGCGTCGGGGAAGGACGCCGTCCGGGTGGCATCGCCCTCGAGCGAAGCGACCACGAGAGCAGCAGCCACCAGAGAGGTGTACTGATGGAACCCCGCCCCCCGGTCCGCAAGGCCGTCATCCCCGCCGCCGGTCTCGGCACGCGCTTCCTCCCCGCCACGAAGGCGCAGCCCAAGGAGATGCTGCCCGTCGTCGACAAGCCCGCCATCCAGTACGTCGTCGAGGAGGCGGTCGCCGCCGGGCTCACGGACCTGCTCGTCATCACCGGGCGGAACAAGCGAGCCGTCGAGGACCACTTCGACCGCAGCCCCGAGCTCGAGCTCGAGCTGCGAGCGGGAGGCAAGGACGCCGCCCTCGCCGAGATGGAGGCCCTCGCCGACCTCGCGACCCTCCACTACGTGCGCCAGGGAGAGCCGAAGGGCCTCGGGCACGCCGTGGGCGTCGCCCGTCACCACGTCGGCCACGAGTCCTTCGCGGTGATGCTGGGCGACGACATCATGGTCGACGACGCTGCCGTGCTGACCGGGATGCTCGACGCCCACCGGCGCACCGGCGCCACCGTCATCGCCCTCCGTCAGGTCCCCCAGGCGGAGATCTCCTCCTACGGCTGCGCCGCCCCTGGGCCCGACGACGGCTCGGGACTCGTGCGGCTCGCCGGCATCGTCGAGAAGCCAGCCGCCGCCGACGCTCCGTCGGACCTCGCCGTGATGGGGCGCTACGTGTTCGGCCCGGAGATCTTCGACGCCGTCGACCGGACCCTGCCGGGCAAGGGGGGCGAGATCCAGCTCACCGATGCCATCGGCCTGCTCATCGAGGAGGGTCCGGTGTACGGCTACGTGTTCCGAGACGGCCGCTATGACATCGGCGACAAGCTCGACTACCTGCGGGCGACGGTGGAGCTCGCCGCCGGACGGGAGGACCTCGGGCCTGCGTTCCGCGCGTTCCTCAAGGCCTACGTGGCCAGCGAGGGGTTCGACGACTGATGGCCCTCGTCCCCCTGGAGGAGGCCCAGGCCCACGTGCTCGCCGCCTGCGCCCCCCTCCACCCGTCCGCCGTGCGCCTCGCCGACGCCCTCGGGCTGGTCGCGTCGGTGGCGATCACCGCCGAGGCCGCGGTCCCTCCGTTCGACAACTCCGCCATGGACGGCTACGCCGTGCGCGCGGCTGACACCGAGGGCGCCCCCGTCGAGCTCACCGACCTCGGCACGCTCGCCGCCGGTGCCGCGAGCGCGATCACCGTCGGCTCCGGGCAGGCGCTGCGGATCATGACCGGTGCGCCCATGCCAGACGGCGCCGACGCCGTCGTCATGGTCGAGCTCACCGAGGTGGGAGCGGCACCGGGGACGGTGCGGATCGCCGAGCGGGTCGAGCACGCCACATCGGTGCGCCGGGCGGGGAGCGACATCGCCGTGGGCGACGTCGTGCTCAGCCCCGGCACGGTGCTCACACCGGGTGTGCTCGGCGTCCTCGCGAGCCTCGGAGCGGCGCGGGCACCGGCCCACCGTCGGCCCAAGGTCGGGGTGGTCTCGACCGGCGACGAGCTCGTCGCACCCGGGGACCCGCTCGGCCCGGGCCAGATCCGGGACTCGAACCGGCCGATGCTGCTCGCACTCGTGGCCCAGACCGGCTGCACGCCGGTCGACCTCGGGATCGTCCGGGACGACCGCGACGCCCTCGTCGCCGCCATCAGCGAGGGTGCGGCGTCGTGCGACGCCCTCGTGACGAGCGGCGGGGTGAGCGTCGGGGACTTCGACCTCTCGAAGGCGGTGCTCGACGAGCTCGGCGAGATGCGCTGGATGCAGATCGCCATCCGCCCGGCGAAGCCGTTCGCGTTCGGCGTGGTCGACGGGACGCCGGTGTTCGGCCTGCCCGGCAACCCGGTCTCGTCCCTCGTCAGCTTCGAGCTGCTCGCCCGCCCGGCGCTGCGGCGCCTCCTCGGCCACACCGAGCTGCACCGCCCCGAGATCCTCGGCGTCGCCGACGCCGACCTGCGGCGCTCGCCTGACGGCAAGACCCACTACGTGCGGGCGATCTCCTCCCTCGGCGCCGACGGCCGCCACCACGTCGCCCCCGTCACGGGCCAGGGCTCCCACCAGCTCGCCGCCATGGTGGCTGCCGATGCGCTCGTCGTGCTCCCCGACGGCGAGGGCGTGGGCGCCGGCGAGGACGTGTCCGTCCTCCTGCTCGGCTGAAGGGACCGTTCACACGGCGTCCCCGTAGGCTGGTGAGGTGACCGAGCCCCTCGTCGACGGCTTCGGCCGGGTGCACCGCGACCTGCGGATCTCGGTGACGGACCGGTGCAACTTCCGTTGCACCTACTGCATGCCAGAGGAGGGGATGCAGTGGCTCCCCCGTGACCAGGTCCTGTCCTTCGAGGAGCTCGAGCGCATCGCCCGGGTGGCCGTCGAGCGCTTCGGGTTCGAGAGCATCCGCCTCACGGGTGGGGAGCCGACGGTGCGGGCGAACCTGCCCGTCCTCGTCGCCAAGCTCGTGGCCCTCGGTGTGGAGGTCGCCATGACCACCAACGGCGCCACGCTCGCCAGCTCGGCTCAGGCGTACGCCGACGCCGGGCTGTCCCGGGTGAACATCTCGATCGACACGCTGCGCCGTGACCGCTTCCTCGAGCTGACCCGGCGCGACCGGCTCGACGACGTCCTCGCCGGCATCGCCGCTGCCGTCGATGCCGGCCTGCACCCGGTGAAGCTCAACGTGGTGTGCATGCGGGGGGTCAACGACGACGAGGTCGTCGACCTCGCCACCTTCGGCCGCACGGCCGGGGTCGAGGTCCGCTTCATCGAGTGGATGCCCCTCGACGAGGACCACACGTGGACGCCAGGCGCGGTCGTCCCCGGCGAGGAGATCATCGCCGCCATCGCTGCGGTGCACCCGCTCCACCCGCTCCCGGCGCGGGGCTCCGAACCCGCCGAGGTCTGGGCGTACGACGACGGACAGGGGACCGTGGGCGCCATCGCCAGCGTGTCCGAGCCGTTCTGCGGATCCTGTGACCGGGTCCGCCTCACCGCTGAGGGCTCGCTGCGCAGCTGCCTGTTCTCCCACGACGAGTCGGACCTACGGGCGATCCTGCGCGGCGGGGGCACCGATGACGACCTCGCCGCGGCGTTCTCGGCGAGCGTCGCGGGCAAGTGGGCCGGACACCAGATCGGCGCCGTCACGTTCGTCCAGCCCCCGCGCTCGATGTCTCGCATCGGCGGCTGAGCCGCGGCCTGCGAGGGCCTGCTCGCGAAGGATCGCTGCCCTAGGCTCCGGCCATGTCTGATCGCGGCCTGACCCACCTCGACCCACTGGGCAGGGCCCGGATGGTCGATGTCACCCCCAAGGAGGCGACGCACCGGCGAGCGATCGCTCGCTGCAGGGTCCACATGCTCGCCGAGACCACGGCGCTCGTGGCGAGGGGGGCGGTGACCAAGGGCGACGTGCTCGCCGTGGCCCGCGTCGCCGGCATCCAGGCAGCCAAGCGCACCCCCGACCTCATCCCGCTGTGCCACCCCCTGCTCGTGGGCGCGGTGTACGTGAACTTCACGATCGACGACACGTGGATCGAGATCGAGGCCCAGGTCGAGACGGTCGACCGCACCGGCGTCGAGATGGAGGCGCTGACCGCGTGCTCCATCGCTGCGCTCACGATCTACGACATGTGCAAGTCCGCCGATCGGACCCTGACGATCAGTGAGCTGACGCTGTGGGAGAAGACCGGGGGGCGCTCGGGGACCTACCGGCGCAAGGTCGACGAGGACGATTCGTGACGGTTTGCACCGCCTGCGGTTGAGCGCGCCCCCGATCCGTAGTACAACCGTAACGTTCACCAGGCCGGAGACGGCCCTGTGTACCCATCGACCGAACGGACCATCCACCGTGGCTGCCGGAGCGCCAGGTACGGTCCCTCTCACAGAAAATTCGAGGTAGGAGCGTGCAGCAGATCGTGGTCTTGCTGATCCTCGCCCTGGTGTGGGCAGCGGTGCTGGTGCCCCAGCACGTGCGGAACAGGGCGGAGGCCCGACCCGCCGACTCGATCGGTGCGTTCCGCAAGCAGCTCTTGGTGCTCGAGCGCACCACCCCAGGAGCAGGGATGGCGCCAGCGACGCGCATCGGCGCCCAGACCCGCTCGGCGAACGCCCTCCCCGCCTACGGCGCGCCGGTTCGGGCCCGGGCGCTCGTGCGCAAGCGGCGCAAGGACATCCTGAGCGGCCTCCTCGCCGCGACCGTGGGAGCGATCCTCCTCGGCTTCATCCCTGGCCTCGGTGTCATGCACGGCCTGGCCCTGGTCCTCGGTGCGCTGCTGACCGGCTACGTCGCCCTGCTCGTGCGCCTGCGCAACACCGCCGAGGAGCGCGAGCTCAAGGTCCGCTACCTCCCCCAGCAGGCTCGCCGAGCGCCTGAGCCCGCCCTGCTGCTCCGCCGCTCCGGCTCCTGACCGACCACGCCGGCGACCTCACGAGAGGCCGCTAAGGTCGGCGGTCCTCGGGGGTGTAGCTCAGTTGGCAGAGCGCTACGTTCGCAATGTAGAGGTCAGGGGTTCGATTCCCCTCACCTCCACCCGAGAAGCAGCAGGTCAGGCCCCCTCTCCGGAGGGGGCCTCTTGCGTCGGGCGCGAGGTGCGACGCAGGAGCTCGGGAGGGTCGCGTCGAATCCCGTCGCCGGAGGGGCAGACTGTCCGTACTGTCCCTTTCGGTCCGCGCTCGGTGCGCGGGACGGGTGGTCGACGATGGGGTCTGGTCTCGAGAGGGTGCAGCGGTGGTGGCGGGACTCGCCACGCCTCCAGCTCGTGCGCTTGCACCCGGCGGCGGGACGGCTGCTCACCGTCAGCCTGGCTGCCCTGGTCGTGGTCTCGCCGCTGTTCAGCCTCACGCTCACGGTGGCGGGTGGCCAGCTGGTCGGCGCCGTCCCCGACGCGGTCGCCGATGGGCTCGACTCGGCGGACGGCCGTCGCCTCGTGGTCATCCTCGGGGTCCTCGGGGTGGCCTTCATCGCCAGCTATGCCGCCGCCGGCACGCGCGACGTGCTCGCCTGGGTCGCCGGCCGGCGGGTGGACCGCCACCTGAAGGGCCGGATCCTCGACGCCACGCTCGTCCCGCCCGGCGTCGCCCACCTCGAGGACCCAGAGATCCTCGACAAGGTGGCGATCACCCGGGCGGTCGACACCGGCATGACGCCCGGCGTCGCCTTCGCCGGCGGGGTCGGCGTGGCCGTCAACCGCCTGGCGGTCCTGCCCTCGATCGGGCTGCTCGGCGCGTTCCGGTGGTGGCTGCCGGTCCTCGTGGGAGCGGCGCTGGTGTGGATGCGCAAGGTGATGCGGCGCCACATCCTCACCTCGGTGAGCGCCCGCATGAGCGAGTCAGGCAACCTGCGCCGGGCGAGCTACTTCGTCGACCTGGCGCTGCGTCCGGCGGCTGCCAAGGAGACGCGGGTCTTCGGGCTCGGGCCATGGGTGGCTGACCGCTACCGGTCGAGCTACCTGGCCGCCATGGCCGTGGTGTGGCGGGACCGAGCTGCCGGCCAGCGACGGCTGGTGGCACCGCTCCTGACCGTGCTCGCGGCCACGACGGCGGGCTACCTCGTGATCGTCAGGGGTGCCGTCGGCGGCGAGGTCGACCTCGCCGGCCTCACGATCCTCATGACCGCGATGGGGGGCCTGCGGGGCATCCTCGCCCTCGGCAACGAGGACGTGATGCTCGAGCAGGGCGTCGCCATCCTGCCGACGTTCGCGGAGGTCGAGGCACTGATGGCGGCGCGCCGTGAGGCGATCGCCGGCGATCTCCCGGCGGTCGGCCTCCCACGCCGCTCCGTCCGCTTCGAGGGCGTCTGCTTCCGCTACCCGGGCAGCGAGCGCGACGTCTACGCCGGGCTCGACCTCGAGATCCGGGCCGGGCAGTCCCTGGCTGTGGTGGGGGTCAACGGCGCCGGCAAGACGACGCTGGTCAAGCTGCTGGCCAGGCTGCACGACCCGACCGAGGGGCGCATCACCGTCGACGGTGCCCCGCTCGACGCCATCGACCCCGACGCCTGGCAGCGACGGGTGGCTGCCATCTTCCAGGACTTCACCCGCTACGAGCTGACGGCGCGGGACAACGTCGCCTTCGGCTCGCTCGCCCTCGCCGGTGACCACGAGGCGCTGCGGCAGGCGGCGGAGCAGGCAGGCGCCCTGTCGATCATCGAGGCGCTGCCCGACGGCTGGGACACCCCGCTGTCACGGCGCTTCACCGACGGCGTCGACCTCTCCGGGGGGCAGTGGCAGCGGGTCGCCCTGGCCCGTGCCCTGCTGGCGGTGCGGGGCGGCGCAGGCATCCTCGTGCTCGACGAACCCACGGCGAACCTCGACGTGCGAGCCGAAGCCGAGCTGTACGACCGCTTCCTCGAGCTGACCCGTGGCGTCACCACCATCGTCATCTCCCACCGGTTCTCGACCGTGCGCCGCGCCGACCGCATCGTGGTGCTCGACGGCGGGCGGGTCACCGAGGACGGCACCCACGACGACCTCATGGCCCTCGGTGGCACCTACGCCCGCATGTTCGACCTGCAGGCCGCCCGCTTCCACGACGACGAGCCCCCTGGCATCCCCTCGCCGGAGCTGGCCCATGGCTGAGCAGGCGACGGACGGCGAGGCGGCGCCGTCTCGGCGCTGGCGGGCCCTGTGGTACATGGCCTCACTCGCCTTCCGAGCCGACCCGCTGCGGGCGTCGGCGGCACTCGCCTGTGCGACCGTCTCGGCCACGAGCCAGGGGCTCGGCGTGTACCTCCTCACACGGGTGATCGCCGCCGTCGTCGCCGGCGACGGCGACCGGGCCACCTTCCTGGTCGTCTGCCTGTCGCTGGTCTCGATCGCCGGCCTGGCGGCCAGCCTCGTGCGACTCGACCTCCGGTTCCGGATGGAGGAGGCCACCAGCGTGCTCGTCGACCGGGAGATCATCGGGCTGGCGAGCGGGATGCCGGGCCTCGAGCACCACGAGCGGCCCGAGCACCTCGACCGCCTCGAGCTGCTCAGGAAGGAGCGCCACGCCCTCGGCGGATCAGTCGGCGCACTGGTGGAGAACGTCGGGACGTTCGTCTCGGTCCTGACCACGACCACCCTGCTCGCCGCGGTCGACCTCCGACTCCTCGCCCTTCCCGCACTCGGGATCCCTTCGCTGTGGGCCTCGGCCAGGACGCGGGCGTGGCACAAGCAGGCGGAGGAGGTCACCGCCGAGCGGTCCCGCTTGGCGGAGCACCTCTTCGAGCTCGGCACCACCGGCGCGCCGGCCAAGGAGCTGCGGGTCTTCGGGCTGCGCCACGAGCTCCGCAGCCGCTTCGAGGTGCTGACCGAGGAGGTCCACGCCGAGCACGACCGGACCTCCGTCCGCGCGACGCTGCTGAGCACGGCGAGCTGGGCGGTGTTCGCCATCGGCTACGTCGGCGCCATCGCCTTCGTGGCCCTCGAGGCGGTGGCGGGGCGGGCCGAGGTGGTCGAGGTCGTGCTCGTCGTCAGCCTCGCCGCCCAGGTGAACGGCCAGGTCTCCTCGGTGTACTGGATGGTCGGCTGGCTGTTCGACACGCTCAAGACCGTCGGCCGGTACCTGCGCCTCGTCGACGACGCCGGTGCCGCCCGGGTGGTGCTCGACGATCCGGCCCCCGTGCCCGAGCGCCTCGTCCACGGGATCGACCTCGTCGGCGTGGCGTTCCGCTACCCCGGCACCGAGGCCGAGGTCCTCCGAGGGGTCGACGTCCACCTCCCCGCGGGGTCGACGGTGGCGGTGGTGGGCGACAACGGCGCCGGCAAGTCCACGATCGTCAAGCTCCTCAGCCGGTTCTACGACCCGGACGAAGGCGTGATCCTGGTCGACGGGGTCGACCTCCGCCGCCTCCCGGTCGAGAGCTGGCGCGAGCGGATGGCGGCAGGGTTCCAGGACTTCGCCCGTCTCGAGCTGCTCGCCAGGGAGACGGTGGGCGTGGGCCACCTCCCCGACATCGACGACGCCGGCGCCGTCGGCGCGGCGCTCGGTCGTGCCTCGGCGACCGACGTCACCGCCGACCTCCCCGCCGGCCTCGAGAGCCAGGTCGGGCGCAGCTTCGAGGGCGGCCACGAGCTGTCCGGCGGGCAGTGGCAGAAGCTGGCGCTCGGCCGGGCCATGATGCGAGAGGACCCCCTGCTGCTCGTGCTCGACGAGCCGACCGCTGCGCTCGATGCCGACACCGAGCACGCCCTGTTCGAGCGCTACGCCGGCGCAGCCAGGGCCGTGGCGGCAGGGACCGGTGGGATCACCGTGCTCGTGTCGCACCGGTTCTCGACGGTCCGCATGGCCGACCTGATCCTCGTCGTCGGCGACGGCGCCGTGGTCGAGGCCGGCACCCACGCCGAGCTGGTGGCCGCCGGCGGCGCCTACGCCGAGCTCTACGAGCTCCAAGCCAGCGCCTACCGCTGACCTCGCTCAGTGAGGCGGTGCGGGGTCGTACTGGATGAAGCGGCGGACCTCGGCCGAGCGGGCGGGCGACGCCAGGCGGCCGACGAGGTGGAGGGCCATATCGATGCCGGCGGAGACCCCGGTGGAGGTGACGACGTCACCGTCGTCGACCCAGCGGTCGTCAGGACGGACGGCGATGGTCGAGTCGAGGGAGGCGAGCAGGTCGAGGGAGCCCCAGTGCGTCGTCGCCGGCCGGTCACGGAGGAGCCCGGCTGCGGCGTAGACCAGCGAGCCGGTGCAGACGCTCGTCATCAGCTCGGCGCGCTCGGCGAGCGCCCGGACCCAGGTGAGGTGATCCTCGTCAACGAGCTGGGGGCGCGTGCCCCGACCGCCGGGGTGGACCACGAGGTCGAGGGGCGGGCAGCTGTCGATGTCGTGCGCGGCGACGATGCCGAGGCCCTTCGCGCAGCGCACGGGACCGCCGGTGCGGGAGAAGGTCGTCACCCGCCAGCCGTCGTCGGGGAAGTAGGTCGTCCAGGCGGCGAGGACGTCCCACGGCCCGACGGCGTCGAGCTCCTCGACGTCGTCGAACAGC
>JBBSLC010000091.1:0-12233 GCA_038255685.1 Acidimicrobiales bacterium
GACGACCCGGTACTCGCCGTTGGAGCAGGTGGCGGGGAACGAGGAGATGAGCCCCTCGGGCACGCCGTAGGAGCCGTCCGACGGGATGGCCATGCTGACCCAGTCACCCTCGGGGGTGCCCCGCGCCCAGCTGCGCACGTGGTCGATGGCGGCCGACGCAGCCGAGGCGGCTGACGAGCTGCCACGGGCCTCGATGATCGCCGCCCCACGCTGCTGGACGGTGGGGATGAAGTCGTTCTCCAGCCAGGCCCGGTCGTCGATCTTTGCTGCTGCGTCCTCGCCGCTGATCTTGGCGTGGAAGAGGTCGGGGTACTGCGTGGCCGAGTGGTTGCCCCAGATGGTCATGTCGGTGACCTCGCTCTGGTGCACGCCGGCCTTCTGCGCGACTTGGGCCATCGCCCGGTTGTGGTCGAGGCGGGTCATGGCGGTGAAGCGACGGGCATCGACGCCCTCGGCGTTGCTCATGGCGATGAGGGCGTTGGTGTTGGCTGGGTTGCCGACCACGAGGACCTTCAGGTCCGCCCCGCCGGCGGCGGCGAGCGCCTTGCCCTGCACGGTGAAGATGGCGCCGTTCGCCTCGAGCAGGTCGGCGCGCTCCATCCCCTTGCTGCGGGGGCGGGACCCGACGAGAAAGGCGATGTCAGCATCGCCGAACGCCTGCTCAGCTTCGTCGGTGCGGACCGTGCCGGCGAGCAGGGGGAACGCGCAGTCGTCGAGCTCCATGGCGACACCCTCGAGACCCTGGAGGGCCGGGGTGATCTCGAGCAGCTGGAGGATGACCGGCTGGTCGGGCCCGAGCAGGTCGCCCGCGGCGATGCGGAACAGCAGGCTGTAGCCGATCTGGCCAGCGGCTCCGGTGACGGCGACGCGGACGGGGGTCTTCACGGGCGGGCTCCTCGAGATCGACGGCACCTGCGCCTCACCGGCGTCAGGTCGTGAGGCGATCGTAGGACGGGTGCGGCGGCGACACGACTCGGCGCGCTGCGGCTCAGCATCCGGTGGCGCGCTCGAGCGCTCGGCAGGCGTCGTGCATCCGATCGGGTCCCAGCCGGGTGATCCGCTGAGCAGGGCGCCACGACCGTCACACCGCTCTGCGAGGGTGGGGCGATGACCACGACCGCTGCCACCGCCGAACGCGCCGCCGAGCTCCTCGCAGAGCTCGCCGGGCCGGCCGCGGTGCTGCGGGCCGATCAGCTCGTCGCCATCGAGGCGCTCGTGGAGCAGCGGTCACGGGTCCTCGTCGTCCAGCGCACCGGCTGGGGGAAGTCCGCCGTGTACTGGATCGCCACCAGGCTCCTGCGCGACCAGGGCGCTGGCCCGACCCTCGTGGTGTCGCCCCTGCTCGCCCTCATGCGCGACCAGGTGGCTGCGGCGGCTCGCATGGGCATCGCCGCCCGCACCATCAACTCCACCAACGTCGACGACTGGCGAGCGATCGAGGACGAGCTCGCCAGCGGCGACGTCGACGTGCTGCTGATCTCGCCCGAGCGACTGAACAACCACACCTTCCGAGCCGACGTGCTGCCCCGCCTCAGCGCTGCGGTGGGCATGCTCGTCATCGACGAGGCCCACTGCATCTCGGACTGGGGGCACGACTTCCGACCGGACTACCGCAGGCTCGCGACCGTCATCGCCTCGCTCGGCGAGGGGGTGCCCGTCCTGGCGACGACCGCCACCGCCAACGAGCGGGTCACCGCCGACGTGGCGGCTCAGATCGGGGCGAGCACCCTGACGCTGCGGGGCACCCTCGACCGGGAGAGCCTGCACCTCTCGGTCGTCGACCTGCCCACCACCGCCGAGCGGCTGGCCTGGCTGGCCGAGGCGCTCGAGGCCGAGGAGGGCGCCGGCATCGTCTACTGCCTCACCGTGGCCGAGGTGGAGCGGGTGGCGGCGTTCCTGGCGTCGCAGGGGCTCTCGGTGGCTGCTTACAGCGGCGACACCCCGCCAGTTGATCGCGAGCGGATCGAGTCCGCGCTCGCGGCGAACCGGCTGCGCGCCGTCGTGGCCACGTCCGCCCTCGGCATGGGCTACGACAAGCCCGACCTCGCCTTCGTCGCCCACCTCGGCTCGCCGTCGAGCCCGATCGCCTACTACCAGCAGGTCGGCCGGGCGGGCCGTGCCATCGACTCGGCCCGGGCCGTCCTCCTCCCCGCCACCGAGGACGGTGCCATCTGGGCGTACTTCGACTCGACCGCCTTCCCGCCACGAGACGTCGTCGAGCGGGTCCTCGCCGCCGTCGAGTCCGACGGGCCGGTCACCGTGCCGGCGCTGGAGGAGGCCGTGAACCTGCGTCGCGGCCGCCTGGAGGCGCTGCTCAAGGTGCTCGACGTCGAGGGTGCGGTCGAGCGCCGAGGGAGCGGCTGGGTCCGCACGGCGGCGCCGTGGACCTACGACGACGAGCGGCTGGCCGCCGTCGCCGCCAACCGCAAGGCAGAGCAGGCGGCCATGCGGGCCTACGCGAGCACCGAGGGCTGCCGGATGCGGTTCCTGCGCGAAGCGCTCGACGACCCCGAGGCCGCCGACTGCGGCCGATGCGATCGCTGCACGGGCCAGGTGGCGGTCGTCCCCTCCGATCCCGCCCGCACCGTCGCCGCCCTGGCGCACCTCCGTGGGGCTGACGTGGTGCTCGAGGCTCGGAAGCAGTGGCCGCGCGGGAGCGAGGCCCGCAAGGGCAACATCCGGCGCGACCGCCAGGTCGACACCGGTCGGGCGCTCGCCTTCGGCAACGATCCCGGTTGGGGTGACCTCGTCACGGCCGCGCTGGCCGCCGACGAGCCGATCGAGGACGACCTCGTGACCGGGCTGGCAGCGGTGATGAAGCGATGGGACTGGGTCGAGCGGCCGACGAGCGTCACGTACGTCCCGAGCCGTTCGCACCCGGTGCTCGTGCGCTCGATCGCAGAGCGGATCGCCTCGCTCGGGAAGCTGCCGCTCGTCGAGGCCCTGACCCGGATCCGTCCGGACGACCCGCCGCAGCGGGCCATGGCCAACTCGTGGCGGCAGTGCGCCAACGTCGTGGACGCCTTCGCAGCCGATGCGAGCGACCTGCCACCGGGGCCGGTGCTGCTCGTCGACGACACGCTGTCGTCAGGGTGGACGATGACCACAGCGGGCGAGGCGCTCCTCACGGCAGGCTCGGGCCCGGTCCTCCCCCTCGTGCTCTGGCGCCGCCCCTAGATGGGGCCGGCGTGGGCCAGGACGTCGTCCAGCGAGCGGTGCCGACCCAGGCGGTCCATGCCGAAGGCGACGGCCGGGCCGATGCCGATGGCGAACGCTGCGGTGCCGAGGCCGAGGTCGCCGCCGAGGACGATGCCGACCGTCAGGAGCGTCACCTCGAGGCAGGTCCGAGCTCGGGCAAGGGACAGGCCGGTGCGCCTGCAGACCGCGTTGGTGAAGGTCTCCGCAGGGCCGATGCCGACGTCGGCGTCCATCATCGCCACGATCGCCGTCGCCACGAGCGAGAACCCGACGGCGAAGAGCAGCACCCGGAGGGCGAGGTGGTCGGGCTGCCCGAGCACCCGGAGCGCGAGGTCGACCAGGGGGCCGAAACCGAGCCCGGTGACGAGCGTGCCGAGGGCGAGGCGCTCGCCGAGGACGACGGAGACGGCGAGGAGCACCGCTCCGAGGATGAACGTCGAGGTGCCGACGGTGATGCCGACGGTCTCGGCCAGTCCCGTCCCGAACACGTCCCAGGGCGAGACCCCGACGCCGGCGGTGATCATCGCGCCGACCCCCCACCCGCCTGCGGTCATGGCGAGCGCGAACTGGACCCAGCGCCACCGCAGGCCGTGCGCAGCGCCTGCGGTGGTCGGCGCGCTCACGCCTCCATCATCGCCGACCGCACAGCCGTCTCCTCCCGCTGGCCTCTGTGGACGTTCGACCACCGCAGGGGTGGCCGAACGTCCAGAAAGCCGGGTGCGGTGACGAAGGGGCGCTCAGGCGGCGACCTGCACCTCGGCCTCGGTGGGCACAGCGGGCTCCAGCGCCCACGACAACACCTCTCGGACGTCGGCTGCGAGGTGGAACGTCATCGCCAAGCGCACCGCCTCGGGCACGTCGTCGAGGTCCGCCTCGTTGCGGGCCGGCAGGATGACCTCGGTGATCCCCGCTCGGTGGGCGGCGAGGACCTTCTGCTTCACACCGCCGATCGGGAGCACCCGACCCGAGAGCGTGACCTCCCCGGTCATCGCCACCGTCGAGCGCATCGGTCGGCCGGTGAGCAGGCTCACCAGCGCCGTCGTCATGGTGACGCCGGCTGAGGGACCGTCCTTGGGCACCGCGCCTGCGGGGAAGTGGACGTGGAACGAACGGCCCTCGAAGGCCGCATCGTCCACGCCGAGCGCCTCGGCGTTGGCCCGGACGAAGGAGCGGGCGATCGCTGCCGACTCCTTCATCACGTCGCCGAGCTGGCCGGTGACGGTGAGCCCGGCCTCTCCCGGCATCGAGGTCGTCTCGACGAACAGCACGTCGCCGCCTGCGCCGGTGACCGCCAGCCCCGTGGCCACACCGGGCACGGAGGTGCGCTCCGCTGCGTCGGGCACGAAGCGTGGCCGCCCGAGCAGCTCGCCGACGACGTCCTCGTCCACGACGAAGGGCGTCGTCACCGTCCCGGCAGCGACCTTGGCCGCAACCTTGCGCAGCACCCGTCCGAGCTGGCGCTCGAGCTCGCGCACGCCTGCCTCCCTGGTCCACCCGGCAGCGATCGCCCGGAGGGCGGGGTCGGTGAACGTCACCTCGCCCGGCTCGAGCCCGGTCCGCTCGAGCAGCCGAGTGAGCAGGTGGTCACCGGCGATGGCGACCTTCTCCTCCTCGGTGTAGCCGTCGAGGCGCACGACCTCCATCCGGTCGAGCAGCGGACCCGGGATGCTGTCGAGCACGTTGGCGGTGGCGATGAACACGACGTCCGAGAGGTCGAGGTCGACCTCGAGGTAGTGGTCCCTGAACGTGTGGTTCTGCGCCGGGTCGAGGACCTCCAGCAGCGCCGAGCTGGGGTCACCCCGCCAGTCGCTGCCGACCTTGTCGATCTCGTCGAGCAGGAGCACCGGGTTCATGGCGCCTGCCTCGGTGAGCGCCCGCACGAACCGACCGGGTCGGGCGCCGACGTAGGTGCGACGGTGGCCCCGCACCTCGGACTCGTCGCGAACCCCGCCGAGGGCGACCCGGGCGAAGGGGCGGCCGAGGGCACGGGCGACGGACTCGCCGAGGCTCGTCTTGCCCACGCCGGGCGGACCGACGAGCGCCAGGATCGCCCCGCTCCCCCGGCCGCCGCTCCGGGGCGCAGCCGCCTCGTTGAAGACGGTGACGGTGTCGGCGTCGCCGCGGGCGGCGGCCCGGTCCGCTCGGAGCTTGCGCACGGCCAGCAGCTCGATGATCCGCTCCTTCACGTCGTCGAGGCCGGCGTGGTCGGCATCGAGCGTCGCCTGTGCCTCGTCGAGGTCGAGGCGCTCGTCGGCGTGGACGCCCCACGGGAGGTCGAGGACGGTGTCCAGCCAGGTCACGATCCATCCGTGCTCGGGGCTCTGCTCCCCCGTCCGCTCGAGCTTGTCGAGCTCCCGCTCGACCGCGGCGCGCACCGCCTCCGGTGCGGCCGATGCGGCCAAGCGCTCCCGGTAACCGCCCACGGCGTCATCGCTGCCCTCGCCGAGCTCGGTCCTGATGGCGTCGAGCTGACGCCGCAGCACGGCCTGGCGCTGCGCCGTCTCCATGCCCTCGGCGACGTTGCGGTTGACGTCGTCGCGCACGGCGAGGTCGGCGAGGGTCGCCTCGGCCATGCCGAGCACGAGTGCCAGCCTGGCCTCGACGTCGAGCTCCTCGAGGACCGCCACCCGCTGCTCGAGGGAGAGGTCCGGGGAGTAGAAGGCGGTGTCAGCGATGTCACTCGGGTCGCTGAGGCCGCGGAGGCCCTCGGCCAGGCGGCTCGCGCCACGACGGTCGAGGATGGCCTCGACGACGGCGAGGTAGCGGCGGGCCGTGTCCCGTGCGGCCTCCGAGGGCGGCGCGGCGTCGTCGACGACCTCGCTGGCGACCCAGAGGCCGGGCTCATCGGTCACGACAGCAGCGCCGACCCTGGCACGGTGCAGGCCGCGCACGACGAGCGCCCGCCGCCCACCGGGGAGGTCGGCGACGTCCTCGATCTTGGCGACGGTGCCGATCCGCGACGAGCGGGTGTCGAGCTGGGGGACGAGGAGGAGGTGGGAGCCAGCGGCGATCGCCGCCTCGGCGGCGGTGCGGTCGTCGGGCGTGTCGAGGGCGATGGTCACGACCATCGTCGGGCCGACGACGCCGGCGTGGAGGGGGAGGACGGGGAGAGCGGACGTCTTGGTGTCGGTCACGGCAGCCACCTTCGGTGTCTCACATCGACACATGTCGATGTCGTCAGCCGAATGTACCGACCAGGCCTCGGCACACCACCGCTGCGCTCAGCCCTCCTCTGCGAGCCGCTTGGCCGTCTTGTAGTCGGCCTTGCCGTTGGCGGCGCGCGGCACCCGGTCGACCACCACCACCTGCTTGGGGGCCTTGAACGAGGCGAGGCGCTCCTTGGTGTGGGCGATGAGCACGACGTCGGTGACGGGCTCGCGCAGCGAGACGACGGCGACGACCCGGTTGCCGAACGTCTCGTCCGGCAAGCCGATCACCAGGCAGTCGTCGACGGCGGCATGGGTCTTGACGACCTCCTCCACCTCCTCGGCGAAGACCTTCTCGCCGCCGGTGTTGACGACCTGGGATCCCCTGCCGAGGAGGGTGATGGTCCCGTCGGGCTCGACGGTGGCCCAGTCGCCGGGGAAGCTGTAGCGGACACCGTCGACCTCGCGGAACGTCGCCGCCGTCTTCTCCGGGTCCTTGTAGTAGCCGAGGGGGATGCCCCCGGCGACAGCGACCCTGCCCACCACCCCCGACCCGGGCGTGACCTCCTCATCCTCCTCGTCGAACACCTTGGTCTGCGCGCCGACGGCGAAGCGACCGGTCGTGCTGCTGGCACCCCGGTGGTGGATCGACTGACCCATCGCGCCCTCGCTGGCCGCCATGAGATCGGCGATGACGACCGCCGAGAGGCGTTCGCACAGCCCGTCCTTGACCTCGGTGGAGAACATGGCGCCGGCCGAGGCGATGAGCTTGAGGCTCGCGAGGTCGAGGTCGTCACCCGCAGTCTCCATGGCTTCGAGTGCGCGCAGCATCGGTCGGGCGAACACGTCACCGACCACGGTCACCCCGGTCACCCGCTCCTGAGCCGCCAGCGCCCACACCTCGGCGGGATCGAAGCCGCGACCTTCGAGCAGCACGATCTTGCCGCCGAGCGACATCGTCGGCGTGCACCCGATGCCCATGCCGGTGCCGTGCATGAGCGGGCACGGCACGATCGAGCCGAGCTGGGCGTCCTCGGCGACGAGGCGGGACGCAGCCTCGACGGCGGTCGCCGAGGTGGCCGCCGCCATCCCGATGAGGGGGCCGAGCCCGGCGAGGCCGGCCCGCACGCCGTTGCCGACCTCACCCATCACGCCCTTGGGCATGCCGGTGGTGCCCCCGGTGTAGAGCAGCGTGAGGTCGTGCTCCGAGCGCTGGATCCGTGGTGCGGGGGTCGCGGCCGCGAGCACGTCCTCGTACGCCTCGCCGCCGTGGTCAGCGCCGGTGTCGGCGGGACCGTCGTCGACCGCCAGCCACAGGCGGACCTGGGGGAGGCGGTCCCGGACCGCGGCGACGCGGTCGCCGAGGCTCGAGTGGAACACGACCGCCTCGGCGTCGGCGTTGTCGAGCAGGTAGTGCAGCTCCTCGTCGAGGTAGCGGTAGTTCACGTTGACGGGGACGGCCCGCACCTTGAGGGCGGCGAAGAACGACTCGATGTACGCAGGGGCGTTGTAGAGGAACAGCGCGACCTTGGACCCCTCGGTCAGCCCGGCTGCGGCGAGGGCACCTGCCAGCTGCGAGGCGCGCGCCTCGAGGTCACCCCAGCTGCGGCGGACGGAGCCCTGCACCACGGCGTCTGCATCGGGGATGGCGTCGGCGATGCGCTCCCACAAGCTGGCGAAGTGGTCCTCGACGGGCACCTCGGGCGACGTGGCCGCCTCGGTCTCAGCCACGTCGGCCACCCGATCTCGTCGTGCCCGTGCGCGCCATGGCTCCCCCTCGTCGGAACGTCTCGGAGTCTCTACCAGAAGGAGGGCCTGGTTGGCGGCGCGACGAGGGGCCGCCCCGGCAGGAGCGGCCCCTCGATGCGATCGTCGTGGTGACGGGCGCTGGCTACAGCTGCATGGACTTCGTCTCGAGGAACTCCTCGAGGCCGAAGGTGCCGAGCTCGCGACCGTGGCCGGACTGCTTGTAGCCACCGAAGGGTGCCATCGGGTTGAACGACCCGCCGTTGACCTCGACCTGACCGGTGCGCAGGCGCCGAGCCACCGCCGTCGCCTTGTCCTTGTCGGCTGACCAGACACCGCCGGCGAGGCCGTAGACCGAGTCGTTGGCGATCTCGATGGCCTCTTCCTCGGTGTCGTAGGGGATGATCGACAGCACCGGGCCGAAGATCTCCTCCTGGGCGATGGTCATGTCGTTGCGGACCTCGGAGAAGACCGTCGGACGCACGAAGTAGCCCTTGTCGAGGCCCTCAGGCGCCTCGACGCCACCGGTGAGGAGCTTGGCGCCCTCGTCGATGCCCTTCTGGATGTAGCCCCGCACGCGCTCGCGCTGCACGTGGGAGACGAGGGGCCCGAGGCGGGTGTCCTCGCCGAAGGGGTCGCCGGGCGTGTAGGTCTCGGCCGCCCTGGTGGCGATGTCCTCGACCTCGGCCAGCTTCGACCGGGGCACGATCATGCGGGTGAGGGCCGAGCACGTCTGGCCTGAGTTGAGGAACGCCTTGCCGACACCGTCGGTGACGGCCTTCTCGAGGTCGGCGTCCTCGAGGATGATGTTGGGGGACTTGCCGCCGAGCTCGAGGGCGATGCGCTTGATCGTGTCGGCGCCGGCCTTGGACACGGCCTTGCCCGCCGCGGTGGAGCCCGTGAAGCTGATCATGTCGATCTCGGGGTGCGACGACATCGCTGCGCCCACGACCGGGCCGACGCCGGTGACGAGGTTGAACACCCCGGCGGGGAGGCCGACCTCGTCGATGATCTCGGCGAGGATGAAGGCGTTGATCGGGGCGACCTCGGACGGCTTGAGCACCACGGTGCAGCCGGCGGCGAGCGCCGGTGCGACCTTTGCGGCGATCTGGTGGAGCGGGTAGTTCCACGGCGTGATGCAGCCGACGACGCCGACGGGCTCCTTGACGATGAGGCTGTTGCCGACCGTCTCCTCGAACGCGTAGGTCTCCGCCACCTGGGCGGTGTTCATGAAGCTCATCATGGGCAGCCCGGCCTGGATCATCAGGCTGAGGCTCTTGGGCATGCCGACCTCTTGGCTGACGGTCGTGGCGATGTCGTCCATGCGGGCCTGCAGGCCCTCGGTGATGCGCGACAGGTACTTGGCCCGCTCCTCGACCGACGTCTGCGACCAGGTGGCGAAGGCCGCCTTGGCTGCCTTGACCGCCTTGTCGACGTCGTCGGCGGTGCCCTCGGGCACCGTCGCCATGACCTCCTCGGTGGTCGAGTTCGTCACCTCGAGGGTGCCCGACCCGCTGGAGGGCACCCAGGCGCCGTCGATGTAGAGCTTGTCCCGTACCTGCATGTCGGTCTCCCCTGAGCCTGGCGGCGCGTGCCGCTTCGCGGTCTTCGATGACACTACCGTCAGGACCCCATCGGGAGACAGGCGAGCTCCTAGACAGGCGGAGGGCGATCCGGCTCTGCCGGTCGCCCGGGAGCACGCCAGCGGATTATCGCTGGCGAAAGCTACAGGCGGTCGACGATCGCGCTGGCGAACTCCGAGCACTTCACCTCGGTGGCGTCGTCCATCATCCGGGCGAAGTCGTAGGTGACGATCTTGTCGGCGATGGTGGCCTCGAGGGCGGTGACGATGTCGTCCGCTGCGTCCTTCCACCCGATGTGCTCGAACATGAGCACGCCCGAGAGCAGGACCGAGCCGGGGTTCACCTTGTCCTGGCCGGCGTACTTGGGGGCGGTGCCGTGGGTGGCCTCGAAGATGCCGTGGCCGGTGACGTAGTTGGCGTTGCCGCCCGGGGCGATGCCGATGCCGCCGACCTGGGCGGCGAGTGCGTCGGAGAGGTAGTCGCCGTTCAGGTTCATGGTGGCGATCACGTCGAACTCGGCTGGCCGGGTGAGGACCTGCTGGAGGGCGATGTCGGCGATCGCGTCCTGCACGAGGATCTTGTCGCCGGGCTTGCCGCCGCAGTCCGCCCAGGAGACAGCGACGTCGTCGAACTCCTCCTTGACGAGCTCGTAGCCCCACTGCATGAAGGCACCCTCGGTGAACTTCATGATGTTGCCCTTGTGCACGAAGTGCACGTTCTTGCGGCCCCGGTCGACGGCGTACTGGAGCGCTGCCCGCTGCAGGCGCTGCGACCCGGTCTTGGAGATCGGCTTGATGCCGATGCCGGAGTCCTCGCGGATCTCCCAGCCGAACTCCTCCTTGAGCAGCTCCATGAGGCGCTTGGCCTCCTTGGAGCCCGACTCGACCTCGAGGCCGGCGTAGATGTCCTCGGTGTTCTCGCGGAAGATCACCATGTCGACGAGCTCGGGGTGCTTCACCGGCGAGGGGACGCCGGTGAACCAGCGCACCGGGCGGAGGCACACGTACAGGTCGAGGATCTGGCGCAGGGCCACGTTGAGGCTGCGGAAGCCACCGCCGATGGGCGTGGTGAGCGGGCCCTTGATGCCGATCAGATGGTCACGGAAATCGGTGATGGTGGCCTCGGGGAGCCAGTCGCCGGTCTCGTCGAACGCCTTCTGACCGGCGAGCACCTCCTTCCACTCGATCGTGCGGCCGTGCTTCTTGGCCGCCGCGTCGAGCACGAGCTTGGCCGCCGGCCAGATGTCGACGCCGGTGCCGTCACCCTCGATGAAGGGGATGATGGGGTTGTCGGGGACGGACAGCACGCCGTCGGCAAGGGTGATCTTCTCGGCCATGCCCGGAGCCTAACCCTGACGTCTCCGTGGCGATCCCGGGGCGACGCCCCTTCGGCCGGCTCAGAAACCCTCAGGGTATGCTTCAGGCATGACACGAGCACGGAAGCACACCGTCCAGCTCGCAGTTCGGGTGCCCGGCGATCTGCTCGACGCCCTCGACCAGCTCATCCCGCAGCGGCACGCATCCCGGGCTGAAGCCGTCAGGACCGCGGTCGAGGACTACCTCTATCGCGTCGCGTGCGAGCGAGATGCCATGCGCTACGCCGCGCAACCCCTGACCGACGACGAGCTCGCCTTGGCCGACGATCCCGCCGCGTGGTCGGCGACGCCGCCGTGGTGAGGGGCGAGATCTGGTGGGCTGCCACACCCGGCGGGGACCGGCCCGTGCTGGTGCTCACCCGTGATCCCGTCGCCGACCGCATCGGCGCGGTCGTCGTGGCGGCGTGCACCCGAACGGTGCGCGGCCTCACGAGCGAGCTTCCGCTCGGCCCCGAGGACGGTATGGACGAGGTCTGCGTTGCCTCCTTCGACAACCTCCACACGTTGCGCAAGAGCCAGCTCCGACGCCACATCACGACACTGCCGCCGGCGCGCAACGACCAGCTGTGCTCCGCGCTCGACGCAGCCCTTGGCTGTCCCCGTTAGCTCTGCAGTCTCGGCTTCGCCGCCCCGAGGCCGAGGTTGGCGCAGATCTCCCTCGTGGCCCGGGCGAAGTTCAGCGTGTAGAGGTGCACACCGGGCGCCCCGCCTGCGAGCAGCTCGGCGGTGAGGGCAGAGCCGAGCTCCACCGCCAGCTCCCGCACCGCAGCAGGATCACCGTCGACCTGGTCGAGGCGCGCCTCGACGGCCGGCGGGATCGCAGCGCCGTTCAGCGACGACATCCGGCGGAGCGCCTCGACGTTCACGAAGCCCACCACGCCGGGGATGACGGGCGTGTCCACGCCGAGCGCGGCCAGCTCGTCGACCATGCGGAAGTAGTCGGTCGCGTCGAAGAAGAACTGGGTGATGCCGAAGTCGGCGCGCTGCAGCTTCGCAGCGAGGTGGCGCCGGTCGGTCTCCCTGTCGGTGGACCGTGGGTGACCTTCGGGGAAGGCGGCCACCCCGATCGACAGATCCGCCACGTCGTGCACCAGGTCGATGAGCTCGAGGGCGTAGCGGAAGTCGGTCGGGTGCTCGGACCCGTCCGTCGGGGCGTCACCGCCGAGGGCGAGGATGTTCTCGAGC
>JBBSLC010000092.1:0-12181 GCA_038255685.1 Acidimicrobiales bacterium
ACGCACTCGTCGTCGCCGGTGCAGCGACAGCAGCGTTCTCTCGTCGCGACGTCGCAGGGGGTTCCTAGCGCCGTGCCCGTCATGCTCCTCCCCCTGGTCCTCGTCGGCGCCCTCGCCGCCTGGGCGCTCGGCGTGCCAGGGAGGCGGGTGATGGCCACCGCAGTCTCGGCGTCGGTGCTGCTCGTGGTGTCGACGGTCGTGCTGCTCGGTGCGATCGGCGCCGTCGAGGAACGTGTCGAGGACGAAGACGAGGCGATTGGGCTCCCGCTGCGGACCCGTCAGGTCGACGTGGTGCTGCCGGAACCGGACGAGCGGGCCGACTTCCCCATCCCCGCTCCGCCCATCGTCGGCCTCGGTGACGGCGACCTCCTCCTCGTCGAGGCCGACGTCGGGCGGGTGGTGCAGGTAGCGCAGTGCGTCGCCGGGTCCGATCGCTGCGCGCCTGCGCTCCGGGTGGAACCCGACGACGAGGGCATGGTCCGGACCCTCGTCTCGCTCACCAGGACCATCGAGCTGGCGGGTGGTGACATCGACTGCGCGTCGGCGGCGTGCGTGCTCGCGCTCGTCGACGGCGACGAGGTGCTGCGCAGCGTGCCGCTCGAGTTCGGCCCGCCTCGACCCGTCCCCCGGCTCGTCGTCCGCGGGAGCGAGGTGCGAGCCGGCGAGGACGTCGTCGTCGACCTGGTCGACTTCCCACGAGGACCGGCGGTCGTGACGGTGTGCGCCCCGCCCGGTCCCTCCGACCCGACGGCGTGCGGCTTCCCCGCCGACGAGGTGGCGGTCGACGTGCCCGCCAGCGGGACGGCGAGGGTGCGCTACCCGGTGGCACCGGGGCGGGTCGGGTCGGGTGGCGCGAGCTGTCGCCGGGGCGAGGCCTGCGCCATCGCCGTGCCCGGTGTGGCGGCCGCGCCCGTCGAGATCACCTTCTCCGGGCTCGCCGATGCGGAGCCCCCGGGCGGGCGGGTGGCGGTCGGCCTCGGTGTGGGCGCGGTGCTCCTCCTCGGAGCTGCGTGGCTCGTCCGACGCACCGACTGGACGCCGGTCGACGGTGATCCGTTCGCCGACGTGGAGCTCAGCGACCCGTTCGACGACATCGACCTCGGTGAGCTCGACGTGGCCGCGGAGGCGCTCGGTCGCTGACCTGGCCAGAGCGGTGGGGTGCGGAGCACAATGGCTCCATGGACCTGACGTACCCGCCCGAGGCCGAGCAGTTCCGCAAGGAGATCCGAGCCTGGCTGGAGGAGAACCTGCCGGACGGTTGGTTCGACGACGGGTTCGCGCTGCAGGGCGAGGACCGCAAGCAGTTCAACGAGGCGTGGCCGAAGAAGCTCTACGAGGGCGGATGGATCTGCGCGTCGTGGCCCGAGGAGTACGGCGGCAAGGGCCTGTCGATCATGGAGTCCGTCGTCCTGAACGAGGAGTTCAGTCGGGCCAACGCGCCCATGCGCGCCGACTTCTTCGGCGACACGCTCGTCGGCCCCACGATCCTCCAGTGGGGGACCGAGGAGCAGAAGAAGGAGTTCCTGCCGAAGATCCTCTCGGGTCAGATCGCCTGGTGCCAGGGGTTCTCGGAGCCCAACTCCGGCTCCGACCTCGCCTCGCTGAAGTGCAAGGCCGAGCTCGACGGTGACGAGTGGGTGATCACCGGCCAGAAGGTCTGGACCACCCAGGCGCAGCACGCCGACTACGTCTTCCTCCTCGCTCGCACCGACCAGTCGGCTCCCAAGCACGCCGGCATCTCCTACCTGCTCGTCCCCATGGACCAGGCCGGCATCGAGATCCGACCGATCATCCAGCCCGACGGCACCGGTGAGTTCAACGAGGTCTTCTTCGACGGCGCCCGCTGCCCGAAGGACGCCATCGTGGGGGGTGTCAACAACGGGTGGAAGGTCGCCATGACCACGCTCGGCTTCGAGCGGGGGAGCTCGGCCACCACCGGCTACCGCCGCTTCGAGCGCGAGCTGGACTCGATCGTCGACAAGGCCAGGGAGAACGGCAAGATCGACGATCCGGTGATCCGCCAGCGTCTCGCCGAGGCGTACACCAAGGTCCAGATCATGAAGGTGAACGGGTGGCGCAGCCTGTCGGCGACGCTGCACGACAGCAAGGACATGGGCGTCATGGCCCTCGGCGCCACCAACAAGATGTTCTGGTCGGAGTACCACCGGGACGTCATGGAGCTGGCCATGGACATCCTCGGCATGGAGGCGACTGTCCTCACCGGCACGGCAGCCGAGGAGGGCGGCGTGCCCGGCATGGCCCGCGCCCGCGGCCGGGACGACTACCCCGTGAGCCAGCTGCAGGCCGGCTTCTTCTTCTCCCGGTCCGAGACCATCTGGGGCGGGACCGCCGAGATCCAGCGCAACATCGTCGGCGAGCGCGTCCTCGGACTCCCCAAGGAGCCCAAGCCCGACGCGAAGGCGAGCGCGTAGGGTCGAGCGACATGACGACGTTGGAAGACTCGTACTGGCGGTGGCAGGGCGCCCCGGGTCGGACGGCCAGCGTCGTCGAAGCGGCCGCCGTCAGCTTCGAACCGGTCGAGGCCGACTGAGCCCATGGACCTCTTCGCCGTGCTGGCGTCGGAGCGAGAGCACCTGGCCGACGAGCTCGACCAGCTCACCGCAGAGCAGTGGGAGCAGCCCTCGATGTGCGAGGGATGGTCGAACCACGTGGTGGCCGCGCACCTGAACCTGCCGTGGTCGGTGCGTCCGCCTGCATTCGTCGTGGGTGTGGTGCGGGCCAGAGGCAGCATCGACGGTGCGATGGACCGCTTCTCGCGCGACCTCGCCGCTCGCCTCGATCCGCAGCGTTGCGTGGACGAGCTCCGATCCCACGCTGCGAGTCGTCGCACGCCCCCGGGCCTCGGTGTGGAAGCGCCGCTCACCGACGTCATCGTCCACGGGGCCGACATCCTGCGTCCCCTCGGGCGTGCGCGAACGATCGCCCCGGATGCCCTCCGCACGGCGCTGTCCTTCGTGGCCAGCCGCAAGGCAGCACGGGGCTTCGGAGCGCGCTCGACCGCCGGTCTCACCGTCGAGGCGACCGACCTCGACCTCCGGCTCGGGTCGGGCGCAGCAGTCTCCGGCCCTGCGCTCGCCCTGTGCGGCGCGCTGCTCGGCCGTGCCGACTACCTGCGCGAGCTCTCCGGTGAGGGCGTCTCGCTCCTCGAGGGCTCCTGACGGTCCGGCCTCACGGCTCACCGAGCCGGTGCAGCACGACGTCGAGTCCCGGCCACGGCGGGCCGTCCGCCAGGCTCTCCTGGACGCAGCGAGCGAAGAGCCACTGGCGGACCCGCTCGGCATCGAGGCCGGCGAGGTCGGCGACCTCGCGCAGCAGTCCGATCGGGTCGGTCTGCAACGACCCGTTGCAGTTGAGCAGGTGCTGCAGGACGTCGTAGTGGGGGTCACCGACGAACGGCTTCGGGTCGATCAGGAGCCACGGGCTGCGCTCGGCGGACAGCACGTTGCCGGCGTGCAGGTCGGTGAGCAGCAGCACGTCGGCCGGTCCGGGATGGGCGAGCTCCCGGAACAGCGCGAGACCCTCTCGGGCGAGCCCGCCGTCGACTCGTCCCGGGCCGCCGGCCAGCTTCGCTTCGGCCTCCGCCGCCCAGTCGTCGGCCATCACCGACAGGGGACGGAACGGATGACCGGACGGCAGCTCGACCGCCCAGACCGACCGGAGCAGGTCGGTGATCACGACGTGCTGCTCGGGTTCGGGACGGCTCCGCAGCTCGGTCCCGGGACGGCACCGCTCGAGCAGCATGGCCGTGGTGTCGCTGCCCACGTGCTCGAAGGCGTGCACCTCCACCGCCCGCTGGCCACCGATCGCCGCCAGCCCGTCGGCCTCGTGCAGCGACTCGCTGTGCCGCCACGCCACCTTGAGCACGACCTCTCGCTCGGCGCGATCGGTGCCGGGCGCGACCCAGGAGCAGTTGCCTCCCGGCTCGAACGGCTCGCCGAGGACGAGCTCCCAGCGCTCGGTCAGCGCGGCGACCCGGTCGGGCAGGGCGGCGAGCCACGCCACCCGCGCCGGTCCGCCGGCGTCGGTCGACGCCTGCAGGTAGGTGGGCACGCGGAGTGCTCCGGTCACCCGGGGCTCACCAGCGCCAGCGGGTGGCCCGCTGCGAGAACTCCTCCTCGCGCTCGATGATGCCGAACGCACGCTCCGGCGTGACCTCGAAGATCGCGTTGCGGCGGACGAAGGCCTCCATCTCGGGGTGGACGGCGACGTCCGGCCAGTACTTCTCCACGTAGCTGGTGACGGCGTGGTCGACGTCGGTGCCGCCGCTTGCCTGGTCCACCGCGAACGCACGTCCCTCGACGGAGATGCACTCGACGGTGTCGTCGACCGTGACGACGCACTGCGGGTTCTCGGCGAGGTTCCGTGCCTTGCGTGCGCTTGGCGCGCATGAGAACCAGAACCGTTCGGTCCCGGGGAGCCAGACCCCCCACACCGGCATCGCATGCGGTCGCGCCGAGGCCGACGCCGTCACCACCCAGTAGCTCTTGTTGGCGACGAGGTGCTCCTCGGCCCAGGTCCACGGCAGCGTGCCTCCCGGGTCGGTCGGGACGCCGTAGTCAGCCATCGCGGGGCGCTCTGCGGTCGGCATGCGGCCGACGCTAGCCAGCCGACCTCCAGCGTGTCCGGCTCGTCGTCGGACCTGCCGGGCGGTGGCTCGAGCGCACCGCAGATCTCGAGGAAACGGTTGACGCACAAGGGTTTCGTGGATACAATCGAACGTATGTTCGCAGCCGACGGTCGCGGTAAAGAGGACCCGGCATCACCAGCGATCACCGGGGCGGAGATCGACGCCCTGGAGCGGCGGGTGGCGGCGGTGACGGGGTTGTTGAACGCCACGACCGGCCGGCTCGTCGAGCTGATCGGTGAGGCGTTGGCGACAGGCGCGTGGGAGCAGGCGGGCATCCGGTCGCCGGCGCACTGGGTGGCGTGGCAGACGGGGATGTCCACCAAGCGGGCGAAGCGTCTGGTGCGCATCGCCACCCGCGCTGGGGAGCTGCCGGTGACGACGGCTGCGTTCGGGGCGGGGTCGCTGTCGGAGGACCAGGTCGCCCCGATCGCCGCGCACGTCCCCGCTGCGCACGATGCTGAGCTCGCTGACTTCGCTCGGCACGCGACCGCGGCGCAGGTCGGGAAGGTGGCGAGGGAGTACTCGTTCACGCCGCCTGTCCCTGACCCTGCTGCGCCAACGGCTGACCCGGTGCCGGACCCTGTGCCGGGTGACCGTGACGACGCCAACGAGGTGAGCTTCGGGTTCGACGGTGACGGCCGCTGGCATCTCCGTGCCCACCTCGACACCGAGCAGGGGGCGTTGGCGCAGCGCGCGCTCGAGGCGTGTCGGGACGCAGAGTTCTGGGCTCGCCACCCTGACGCCGAACCCGACGCCCGCCCCACCGGGGTCACGTGGGCTGACGCCCTGGTCCGCATGGCCGACGCTGCAATGGCGGGTCTCACCGGTGACCGGCCCGCTGGGGAGCGGACCCAGGTGATCCTGCACTACCGCGCCGGGGACCCACGAGGCGCGAACGTGCACCTCGGCCCTGCCCTGCCTGCAGATGTGGCGGAGCGGGTGTGGTGCGACACCACCTATCGGGTCCTGGTCGAAGACGACGACGGCGTCCCGTTGAAGCTGGGCCGGAAGCAGCGCACCGCCAGCCCGCAGCAGCGGGTCGTGGTCGAACACCGGGACAAGGGGTGCCGCCGGCCCGGGTGCACCCAGGCCCGGTGGCTCCACATCCACCACCTCGACCACTGGGAGTCCGGCGGGTTCACCGACGTCGACCGGATGTGCGCCCTGTGCCCCCGAGACCACGACCTCCACCACCGCGGTCTCCTCGGCATCACCGGCGACCCCACCCGACCAGACGGCCTCGTCTTCACCGACCACCACGGCCGCATCCTCCAACCCAACGGGAGACCCACCCCGCCCGACCCGACGCGCCTCCGGGACGACATCGCTGCGGACCTCGGCATCCCACCACCCGACTGGACACACCCCACCGGGGAACGCCTCGACACCTGGGGCGTCAGCTTCCACGCGCCTCAACCCCCACCCGCCGGCACGCACCAGGCCGAGGACGAAGCTGCCTGAGCCCGACCGATCGCTCCGGGATCGTCGCGACATCGAGCCGTGGCGGCCTCCAGCGCTTTGCTGCGACGAGGGAGCGACCAGGAGGTGCCGTGCGACGGTGCCATCCCCAGGGAGGTGTGGCGTGCTCGACCTCGACGGTCGGGTCGTCTCGCCCCCGCAGATGATGAGGTCCGATGGTCGGACGCGGGCAGCTTCGAGCGCCCGGCGTTCCGGCTCGTCAGGTTCCGATCTGGACGGGCAACGTGCGTGGGCCTCGGACCTGGCCACCGGACCAGCGAACGGCGGCGGGGTCGGCGAGGGTGAAGTGCGGGAAGCGCTCGAGCCACACCTCGAGGGCGACACGCAGCTCCATGCGGGCGAGGTGGCTGCCCGCACAGCGGTGCACGCCGAGCCCGAAGGCGGCGTGGCGGTTCGGCTGTCGGTCGAGGATGACCTCGTCGGGTCGGTCGAACGCAGCCGGGTCGCGGTTGGCCGAGGGGAACGACAGGAGGATCCAGTCGTCGGCCTTCATCGGGCAGCCGTTCCACTCGACGTCTTCCTTCACGAGGCGCGCCATCGTCACCGGTGCGTACGCCCGGAGCAGCTCCTCCATGGCGGTCGGGAGCAAGGCCGGCTCGGCCACGAGGCGCTCCCGGTCCGCAGGCGTCTTGGCGAGGTGCCAGATCGAGGCGCCGATCGCGCTCCACGTCGTGTCGATGCCGGCGATCAGCAGCAGCCCGATCGTGCGAGCGACGTGGAACGGCGTGAGCGGCTGGCCGTCGAGCTCGGACTCGAGCAGGAACGTGATGAGGTCGTCGCGCGGGTTGGCGAGGTGGTCGTCGATGTGGCCGGTGAGGTACTGGAACAGCGCCATGAAGTCGGTGATCCGCTCCTCGAGCGGCCGGGCGACGCCCTCGAGGATGGCGCACACGAAGCCCCGGAAGGTGTCCGCGTCCTCCTCGGGCAGCCCGAGCATGTTGGCGATCACCCGCACCGGGATGTGCTGTGCGTACTGCTCGGCGGCGTCGACGACGTCGGCGTCCCCGAGCTCGTCGAGGAGCTCGTGGCAGTACGCACGGGTCGACGGCTCGAGCGCGTCGATCGACTGCGGTGAGAAGATCGGGAGGAGCATCCGGCGCGCCTCGTGGTGGAACGGCGGGTCCGAGGAGATCGGCGGGGCGATCCCCTCGGGCGCGAGCTCGATGGGCGGGCGGTGGTTCGTGACGATGATGCTGCGCGACGTGAAGCGCGCCGTGTCGTTGGCGACGGCCGCCACGTCGTCGTAGCGGGTCGGCATCCACACGCCGCCGTAGCGCTCGGAGTGGGGGATCGGGCACGTCTCCCGCAGCTCGTCCCAGATCGGGTACGGGTCGGCTGCCCACTGGTCGTCGGTGTGGTCGAAGTCCGTCGCCCAGTCCTGTACGGGGGGGTTCTCACCCATCTGATCCCTCTCGCATCGTTCGTCCGATTCGCACGGAGGCTAACCCCCGGTGCCAGGGGCACCGGCAGGCACGACCGCTGGTCTCTAGCTGCGGGGGACCTCTGACCAGGGGCGGTCCTTGTCGACGCGGACGTCGCCGGGGAGGCCGAGGACGCGCTCGCCGAGGATGTTGCGCTGGACCTCCGAGGAGCCACCCTCGATCGAGTTGGCCCGGGAGCGGAGGAACATCTTGCGGGATGAGCCGGGGGCGCCGACGAGGCCGCCGGCGTCGGCGCGACGCATCGAGTAGTCGACGCCGATCGTCGCCTTCGGTCCGAGCAGGTCGACGCACAGCTCGTAGAGGCGCTTGTTGACCTCGCTGAACATGAGCTTGGCGATGGAGCCCTCCGGGCCGGGGTTGCCGGCCTGGCGCATCTGGCCGGCGCGCACGTTCGTGAGGTAGAGGACCTCGGACTCCACGAGCATCCGCATGAGGCGGTCCTTGTTCGCAGCGCTCGGGTCGGGCGCCTCCTCCTTCCAGATGCGCAGGGCCTCGGCCATGGCGCCCTTGCCCCACTGGTAGCGCTGCGGCCCCTGCTGGCGCCGGGCGCCGCTGCCGCCACCGCCGATGGTGGTGCGCTCGTTCGCGAGGGTCGTGAGGGCGACGCCCCAGCCCTGGCCGGTGTCACCGATGCGGTCGGCGTCGGGGACGCGGACCTCGGTCATGTAGACCTCGTTGAACTCGGCCTCGCCGGTGATCTGGCGCAGCGGCCGGACCTCGACGCCGGGGGCGTGCATGTCGAGCGCGAAGTAGGTCATCCCCCGGTGCTTGGGCGTGCTCGGGTCGGTCCGGGCGACGAGCATCCCCCGGTCGGCGATGTGGGCGAGGGTGTTCCAGACCTTCTGGCCGGTGACGACCCACTCGTCACCGTCGCGCACTGCCTTGCACGAGAGCCCGGCCAGGTCGGACCCGGCGCCGGGCTCGCTGAAGAGCTGGCACCAGGCGTCCTCGCCGGTGAACATCGGACGCAGCAGGCGCTGCTTGGCCTCCTCGGAGCCGTGGGTGACGATCGTCGGCCCGGCCATGGTGAGGCCGAAGAACAGCCGGCCGGCCTCGGGGGGCTGGCGCTTGGCGTCGGCAATGCGCTCGTCGACGATCCGCTGCAGCTTCGGGGGTGCGCCGATGCCGCCGTAGCCCTCGGGGAAGTGCACCCACGCCAGGCCGAGGTCGTACTGCTTGCCCCGGAGCTCGCGGACGGGCGTGGACTCGTCGGTCTCGGCGAGGAGCTGCTCGAGCCGCTCCTCGATCAGCGCTACGTGGTCGGCCATGGCGCCAACGGTAGACGAGCGCTTGACCGCCCGGTCAAGCCGGGTGGGAGACTCATCGGATGGCAGACGGACCCCGCATCGCACCCATCACCGACCCCACCCCGGAGGTGGCAGCACAGCTCGAAAAGGCGTTCGGTGACCGACGCCCCCTGAACATCTTCGCCACGCTCGCCCACGCACCGAAGATGCTCGAAGCCGTGTTGCGGATGGGTGGACCGCTCCTCTCCGGCAAGGGCGTGCCCGCTCGGGAGCGTGAGATCGTCGTCCTCCGCGTCGGCTGGCGAGCAGGATCGGTCTACGAGTTCGGGCAGCACACGGTCATCGGCCGCCAGGCCGGTCTGACCGACGAGGAGATCCAGCGGCTCACCGAGGAGGGGCTCGACGGCTGGGACGATGGCGACCGCCTGCTCGTCGCCATGGCCGACGACCTCCATGCGGACGACAAGGTCGGCGAGGTGACCTGGAACGGTCTGGCCGAGCGCTGGGACGAGCAGCACCTGATCGAGCTGCTCGTGCTCGCAGGGTTCTACCGACTCGTCTCGGGCTTCTTGAACTCCGTCGGCGTCGAGCTCGATCCCGGCACCCCGGGCTGGCCAGGCCAGTAGGAGCGCGGGGCCGAGGGCCGAGCAGATCGTCATGGTCGCGAAGAGCCTCCGACCCGACGGTCAGCAGGTTGCGAGTGCTGGTCTGGCGCCCTCGGCAGGACTCGAACCCGTCGAGGCGCGCTGGCATCGCCGCAGGTCAGAGGACATCACCGCAGGTCAAGTGACCTTTCGCTTGTCCGCTACTGACCCTCTGTGACCGCAACAGACCTCCATTTCGCGCCCTGAACGCGCCCTCTCGCGCCCTCGCCGCGCCCTGAGATGAGGTCATCAGATGTCGTTGCCGGCCTCCTCGAAGCGTCGAATCGGGATGACGTTGGGCCAGCGACACGGCGCCCCGGTCCGATCCCCACCTCGCCAACCAGGCGGTGACCCGCACCCGCCAACGCGTGCAGCAGGCCACCTTCGAGCACCGCGGGTGGAAGGGCGACCCGCTCTACGACATCCGCAAGCTGCTCCTCGTCGGCGCCGAACGGGTCGACGAGGCCGGCTGGGTCCGGCTCCACGCCGCCCTCGCCGGCGACCCCGACGTCGCCGTCGCCGTCGCCTACAGCGCAGGAGATGGTCCGAGACGTCTACCTCACCGACGACATCGACCTCGCGGCGGAACGGCTCGACCAGGCGATCGCCTGGTGCTGCGCACCGGAGTCCGGGCCCGAGCTCCGGACCCTCGCCAAGACGCTACGCCGGTGGCGTCGAGCGATCCTCGCCCACCACACCACCGGCGCCTCCAACGGCCCGGTCGAGGCAGCGTGAACCTGCTCATCAAACAGGTCAAGCGCTCCGGGCGCGGCTTCCGCAACGTCGGCAACTACAGGCTCAGGATCCTCCTCGCCGGCGGCGCCTCACCACAGCGCGAGACTCAACCCGTCACGAGCATCCGACCCCGCCGTCCCAGGTTGGTCGCGCAGAGCCCGTTTGGTGGGCTCCTTCTTCGCGACGATTCCGCGGCGGAGGTCGTAGTCGCCGCCGTGGACGCTGGCGACAACCCCGCTGCTGCCACCTCGCCACGCTCTCGACCGGTTCGGGACGGTGATGTTCGGTGCGGCTCTGCTGCTGGCGGAGCGGTGGCCATCAGCGATTCGTACCGCTGTCGAGGGGGCTTTATCGGTCTCCCCTCCGTACGTCACTGACGACGGCGAGGCGTCGGTAGCGGATCACGTCGTCGGGCCTCACCTGGGCTATCCCACTCGTGCAGCCTGGCCCCCGTCGACGAGCAGGAGGATGCCGGTGATGAAGTTGGCGTCGTCGGATGCGAGGAACAGCGCGGCGTTGGCGACGTCCCATGCGGTGCCTTGTCGGCCGAGGGGGACCATGGAGGCGCGGGCGGAGGCGACGGTGGCGCGCTCGGTGTCGAGGGTGCGCGCAGCAGCGTCCACCGCCATCGGCGTGTCGATGAAGCCGGGGAGGATGGCGTTGGCCCGCACGCCGTGCTTGGCGTTGGTGATCGCGAGGTTCTGCGTGAGTGCGTTCACGCCGGCCTTGGAGAGCTTGTACGCCGTGAGGTTGCCGGCGGCGGCGATCGACGCAAGGGACGAGACGTTGACGATGGCGCCGTTGCCGCTGGCGCGCAGGTGGGGAACGGCCGCCCGGCAGGTTCGCCACATAGCGCGGAGGTTGACGTCCATGACCTGGTCGTAGGCGGCGTCTTCGAGGCGGTGTGGCGGGCCGTCGCCGGCGCCGATCCCGACGTTGTTGTGGAGGATGTCGACGCCTCCGAAAGTATTCATTGCTGCGCGGATCACGTGGTCGGGCCCGTCATCGGAGGCGATGTCGGCGACGACGGTGATGACTTCGGCGCCTTCGGCGCGCACAAGTTCGGCCGTCTCCTCGAGGGTGGCTGGGTCCCGGTCGGCGAGCACGAGGCGCGCGCCCTCCCGGGCGAAGGTGATGGCCGTGGCGCGACCGTTGCCGACGGTTTCGCCCGCCGTCTGACCTGCTCCGACGACGATGGAGACGCGGCCGTGGAGCCGGCTCATTGCACAGTCCCGCGGAAGAGCCCGCCGCCGGTGAGGTGACGGACGTGTTCGAGGATTGGCGGACCGAGCCGGGCGAGTTCGTCAAGGTCGTGGTCGATGAGCGGGCCGGTCACCATGGAACTTACGGCGGCGATGATCATCTGGCACGCGAAGAGGTCGGCGGCGGTCTTGGCCTCGAACAGTTCGGCGAGTGCTTGGGCGAGTCGGCGCTGGAGAGCGGCCCGGCGTCGCATCGCTTCGGGGCCGGCGGCGTGGACCTCGACGAGGAACAGCCGGGCGTAGGCGGGTGCTTCCGAAAGCGTGTCGAGGTAGGTGGTGAGGGCTCGTTCGAAGCGTTCGAGCGGCGTGCCGGGGCCGCTCAGCGAGGTTTCGAGTCGATCGAGGAGGCTGTCGGCGACGAAGTCGAAGGCGGAGAGGAAGCAGTCGAGCTTCGATGAATACAGGTGGTAGAAGGTCTCGCGAGACACTCCGGCTCGCCGAAGCACTTCGGCGACGGGTGTGCCGACGAAGCCCCTGTCGTGCATGGCTTCGGCCATCGCGACGAGGATCCGCATCCGTTGCGCGTGCTCGATGTCCTCACGGGCGAGACGGTGCCGACCTCGGGGGAGCCGCTGCACCGGGGTGTCAAGCATGCGATGGTCCTTTTCGTTGGCGGTCGGGTTGGATCCGTAGGGCGGCAATGGTGGTCGCGAGCATCTCGTAGTGGCCGACGAGCAGACACAGCTCGATCATCTCCCGCTCGTCGAGGTGGGTGCGTGCGGCG
>JBBSLC010000093.1:0-12117 GCA_038255685.1 Acidimicrobiales bacterium
AAACCGAGGCCGGCGTAGAGCTCGACGGCCGGCTCGTTCCCTCGAGTCACCCAGAGGTCGACCCTCGTCGCGGCCGTGGCTCCCGCCCAGTCGACGACGGTCCGCACGAGGGTGGCCGCTGTCCCTCGTCGGCGCGCCTCCGGGGAGACCCACATGGAGACGAGCTGGACCACGGCCGACCCCGGCTCGTCCCGATAACCGCCGGCGATACCCACGATCTCCGCTCCGGCGTCTGCGAGGAAGGTCGCCCGATCAGGCCCGTCCGTTCCCCGGGACGCCCGATCGGTCCAATCGGCGTCTGTGAGCGCCGCCTCCTGGTCAAAGGTCGAACCGAACGCTGCGGGTGCGTCCAGCAGCGCCCGCAACCTGATCGCCCGCAGGACAGCACCGTCGTCAGGGCGGATGCGGCGCACGATCACCGGGTCGCCGCATCGTTGACGGCCATCGTGCTCGTGCGCCGACTCCGTCGCCGTGCGTGGACAGCTGGCGGCGGTGCTGCCGGCCAGGTGGGTGGCATCGTCGCGGTCAGGACCGGTTGCGGTCGACGGCGGTGGGGGAGCTCGGCGAGCCCTTCGGGCGTCACGTACGCAACGTAGCGCCAGGGGTTCGAGGAGGCCGTCGACGCTGCGCCTCCCGAAGTGGGGGCGTCGGTTCGACAGCGCAGGAGTTCGTCTGCTTCACGGAGATGCGTCGACCTCGCAACGGCACCTCGACACCGGACCGTCAGCGCTGCAGGGATCCCTGCCATGGCGTCAGAGGTCGCGGACGTGGCGCACCATCAGGGACCCGGTCTCGTCCGTCCACTGCTCGGTGGCGCGTGCGCCGACGGCAGCAGCGACCCGGATGGAGGGGGTGTTGGCGACGTCGACCACGAGGTGGGCTCGGCGCGCTGCGGTGTGGTCGGCGAGGAACCGGGTGAGCAGCCGGACGGCTCGGCTGACGTAGCCCTGGCCGCGGTGGGCGGGATGGGCTGCGTAGGAGATGTTCGCCTCGCCGTGGGGGACGTGGTCGTTGGCGAGGTCGCAGTCGACGTAGGCGACATACGCCTCGGCGACCGTGTCCACGGCGAAGGTCCACTTGGGTCCGGACCCGAACGCCCCTGCGTTCGCCTCCAGGCCTCGGAGCGCATGGGCGCGCTGCTCGCTGGGGTTCATCGTCTCCCAGGAGGCTCGCTGGCCGGGGAGCCACAGCCAGTCGATCTGCTCGTCGTCCTTGGCCTCGAGGTCGGCCTCGAGGTCACCGCGTCGCTGGGGTCGGATGGTCACGGTCCCGTCGGTGTAGGTGAGCGGCGGGACCGGCCGCTTGAAGTAGGGGTTGCCGTCGAGATCACCGGGAGGTCCGAACCGTGCCCGCGCTGCGAGTGCCAGGGATCGGGCGTTGGCGGGGTCGATGAGCAGCGTCGCCGTGCGGTGGTCGCTGTCGACGGCGAGGTGGTGCATGAGCAGCTGCACCGCCCGGGTCGCGTACCCCTCGCCCCGGTGCGGGGCGAACACGTTGTACCCGACGTTGACCTCGCCAGGCTCCAGCCAGGCCCGGTCGACGTCGTGGTCGATCCAGCCGACGATCGCACCGCCGACGACGATGCACCCCGTCGGCTGCGGGTCGTCGCTGCCCTGGCCCAGGAACCGGTGGAAGACCTCGTCCCGCCCGGCGATCAGCACCTCGGCATCACCCGGGTGGGGAGGTCGGATCTCCACGACCCCATCCGTCGTCGGTCGCAGCGCTGCCATCGACCGCAGTGTCCCGCGCCTGAGGTCGAGGAGCACCCGAGTTCGGGGTGATCCGGACGGTCTGGTCGTTCGCAAGGTCCACGTACCGACCGCCGCTGCCTTGCGCAACGGTGCCGACCACGCCGGACGGCGGCAGATCTTGACGAGTGGGTGACGCGAGGCCAGGCGCTGCTGGCCTGAACCCTCAGCTCCGGCGAGCGACGACGAAGGCCTGCGGGGTCGATTCGTGGCCGAGCTCGGGCTCGCGCACGGCGCGAGCGTGCACCGCCAGTCCGGCCTCGACCAGGGACCTGGCGACGTGCTCCGGGTCGTGCCGGTAGCTGGTCATCGAGATGCCCGAGCCGTAGGCATCTGCCCGGTGCACGCCCTCGCCGCCGCCTGCCTGGAAGGCGACGAGGAGGTGAGCACCTCCGGCGAGCACCCGGGCGACCTCGACGAAGACCTCGTCGAGCTGCTCGGGCGGGGTGTGGATGATCGAGTACCAGCACACGGCACCGTCGAGGGTCCCATCCCCGAACGGGAGCTCCGTGAGCCGTCCCTCCTCGAAGCGGATGCCAGGGTGCGCATCTCGAGCGATGGTGAGCATGGCTTCGGAGATGTCCACGCCGACGACGTCGAGTCCAAGAGCCGACAGGAACGCCGCCGCCCGCCCTGGCCCGCAGCCGATGTCGGCGATCGGCCCAGCCGGCAGACCCACGTACTCGACGAACGCTGCGAGGAACGCCCGGTCGACCGGGCCCTCGAAGGCGGCGCTCAGCTCGGTCCCGATCGACGTTGCGTAGACATCAGCCGTGGCGTCGTAGACGGCTCGGGCCGCCGTCACGTGGTCCGGCTCCATCACGGTCCCGAACCTACCGAGGTCGAAACGCCGACCCGTCCTCGGGTGCAGCTGCTGAGGGAGGCGCCGGGGGGCAGGGGGGGCCAGGCCGGCCGTCGAGGGATGATCGTCGCGTGGCACCGGACCCTTCGTCGGCATCGACAGCGTCGGCGCGACGAGTGCAGGTGCGGCTGCCGACGGAGGCTGACCGGGGCCGCTTCGTGGAGCTCTTCTGTGACGAGGCGTTCATGGTGTTCTCGGCGGGGGCGCTCACCGAGGTCGAGGCCCACGCCCGGTTCGACCGGATGCTCGTCAACGCAGCGGCGCTCCCGTTCGCGAAGCAGCCGGTGATCGAGCGGTCGAGCGGTCTCGTCGTCGGCTACGCAGGTGTCGACTGGTTCGACTTCGAGGGCGATCGGTGGCTGGAGCTCGGCTACCGGCTCGTGCCCGGAGCGCGGGGGCAGGGCTACGGGACCGAGGCGGGCAGGGCCGTCCTCGCTGCGGCGGTGGAGAGCCCCTTCGTGGGAGAGATCATCGCCATCATCGATCCGTCCAACGAGGCGTCGAAGGGCGTGGCGCGCAAGCTCGGGTTCGAGCGCTGGAAGGAAGCGCTCGTGGACGGATGCATCCGGGACCTGTTCCGCACGTCGATCGGCTGACGGCTCAGTGCGGTCGCACGCCGAGGGCGGCGAGCTTGTGCCAGGACCGCTCGACGATCAGCGGGTACGTGTGCAGGTAGTAGGGGAGTGCAGCGCACGCCTGGTTGATCGCTGCACCGCGACTGCGAGCGAGCGTGGCGTCGTCGACGCCGAGCGCGTCGAGGAAGGCCCGGCGCGACTCGTCGGTGAACAGCGGCGACCACACGACCTGCACGTCGACGGCCGGGTCGCCCGCGCACGCGGAGCCCCAGTCGACGATGCCGCTCAGCCGTCCGCCGCGCACGAGGCAGTTCCCCTCCAGGTCCGCCTGGACCCAGACCGGCGGACCGTCGTGCGGGAGCGCTTCCACCGCTTCTTCCCACACCGCAAGGGCAGCAGCTCCGTCGATCAGGCTGCTCGCAGCATCGATGGCGCGTCGCGTCGCCGCGTCGTAGTCAGAAAGGGGCCGAGCCCGGTTGCGGGCCGGCGGCGCGCCATCGGTCGATACGAGCTGGAGTGCGCTGATGCACGCTGCGAGGTCGAGCGCGAACCGGGCGGGGTCGGTCATTCGCTCGAGCGCGGCGCCCTCGCCGGGCAGCCACCGGTGCAGCGCCCACGGGTACGGGTAGCCGTCGCCGGGAGCACCGATGCGGAGCGGCTCGGGCACGGCGACCGGCAGGTGCGGGGCCAGGCGCGGCAACCACGTCGCCTCGAGCTCGACCTGTCCGGCTGCCCAGTGGATGCGGGGCAGGCGCACCACGAGGTCGTCGCCCACGCGCCAGATCGCGTTGTCGGTGCCCCACGGCTCGACGATCGTGAGCGGTCGGTCGACGAGGTCGGGCATCTGCGAGGCAAGGAGACGGTGGACGAGCGCATCGTCGACCTCGACCTCCTCCTCGTGCATGGGCGATGACACGCGCTGAGTCTCCGGGCCCGGGCGCGGGGTGTCGACCGGATTGCTGACGACCGGACGTGCAGCGAGTGCACTGCTGGCGCTCGACGGGGTCTGCTCAGCGGGTGTCTGCGACGACGACGCCCCGGTCGGCGAGGCGGATGGGGAGGACCTGGTGGGGACCGGCGAGGGCATTGATCGCCTCGAGGAGGCGGGTCGTGTCCGCAGCACCGCCGCCGGCGAGCAGCGTGACGGAGCCACCGTCGCCGCCGGCGCCGTTGACCTTCCAGCCGCTCGCCCCTGCGTGCGCAGCGGCGTCGATGATCTCCTGGGCGTGATCGCTCACCAGCGTCGGGTGCAGGGAGCGCTGCGCCTCGGTGCTGGCCCGCATCGCCTCACCGAGCGCCTCGAGATCACCCGCCTCGGTGGCGTCCGCCGCAGACCTGGCGGCGAGCCGGAGCACCTCGAGCCCCGGCGCGTCCCCCCCGGTCGCCGTGAGTCCAGCGATGACCTGCTCGTGGATCGCCGAGGACCGGTGGGGTCGACCGAGGGAGACGAGGACGAGACGCCGCGCGAGGGAGGAGCGGGTCGTCGAGGACACCGTGACCGGGTGCACCTTGGCATCGGGGTAGCGGACCTCGAACAGGTTGATCCCGCCGAACGCTGAGGCGAGCTGGTCCTGCACGCCGCTCTGCAGGCCGAGGCCGTCGGTCTCGACCCGGTGCGCTGCTGCGGCGAGCTCGTGCGGGGATGCGATGCCCGGCGTGAGGCGGTCCAGCGCACCGAGCAGGGCGACCACCACCGCAGCCGAGGTCCCGGTGCCGCAACCGGGTGGGACGCCTGGCCGGACCCTCACCTCGAGGTGCACGTCTTCCGGCACACCTGCCCGGGCGAAGGCGGCTTCGAGCAGGCGACGCCTGCCGGGGTGCGAGCCGACCTCGAAGCCGTACGCCCGCTTCCCGTCGACCGACAGCGAGACCTGGGGCTCCCGACCGCGCGCCGTGACGTCGATGTCGACGCGCACCCGTGGTTCGACGGCGACGGAGAAGACCGCCCCGGTCACGGCGAACCACGTGTCGGTCCAGCCCCCGATGTCGCAGATCCGCACCGGCGCAGAGGCGCTGATCACCCGCTGACCGTAGCGGCCCCACCAGACGCCAGGGGGTAGGTTGCGCGGATGGCGGACGACAGGAGCAGGCACGCGCGTGGCTGAGCCGATCGGGGTCGCCGTCGTGGGGCTCAACGTGGGGAAGGCCCACCTGTGGGCGTACCAGCAGCTCCCCGAGCGGTACCGGGTGGTCGCCGTCTGCGATCTGGACACCGGCAGGGCGGAGCGAGCTGCGGGTCGCAACCCCGGGTCGGTGGCGCTCGGCGACCTCGATGCGGTCCTCGCGCTCGACGACGTCGAGGTCGTGAACCTGTGCACACCGCCGGCGCTGCACCTCGAGCAGATCCGATCGGTCCTCGGGTCCGGCAAGCACGTCGTGTGCGAGAAGCCCCTCGTGGGCTCCTTGGACGACATCGACGAGGTCGCCCGCCTCGAAGCCGCCAGCGACCACCGGGTCGTCCCGATCTTCCAGTACCGGTGGGGCCACGGGTTGCAGCGGCTCAAGCACCTCGTCGACGCCGGCGTGGCCGGACCGGCCCGCACCGCATCGGTCGAGGTCGCGTGGCGGCGGCGCGGCGACTACTACGCCGTGCCGTGGCGGGGCACGTGGGCGAGCGAGCTCGGGGGCGTGATGACGAGCCACGCCGTGCACGCCATCGACATGCTCACCTACGTGGCCGGCCCTGCACGGGCGGTGTTCACCCGCACCGCGACCCGGGTGAACGACATCGAGGTCGAGGACTGCGCCGTCGCCACCATCGAGCTGGTCGACGGGTCCCTCGCCACCCTCACGGCCACGCTCGGTTCGTCCCGGGAGCTCACCCGTCACCACTTCGCGTTCACCGGGCTGTCGGCGACGAGCGGGCTCGAGCCCTACGCGAGCTCCAGTGAGCCGTGGGAGATCGTGGCTGACAGCCCCGAGGACGAGGCCCGCATCGCCGAGGCGATGGCGTCGTACTTCCCTGGGCAGGAGGGCTACGTCGGCCAGCTCGAGCGCCTGGCCGACGCCTTTGCGGCCGGCGGTGAGCCACCCGTGACCGTGGCCGACGCCAGGGCGTCGCTCGAGCTGCTCACTGCCCTGTACGTGTCGGCCCGCACCCGAGCGGAGGTCACCCTGCCCCTCGCCGCCGATCACCCCGACCGAAGCGGTTGGGCCCCGACATGAGCGAGCGCAGTGAGCGTGGCTCGAGCGGCCCGGCCGCAGGCCAGGAGCGGACGCGGTGAGCGAGCGCAGTGAGCGTGGCCCGAGCGGCCCGGCCGCAGGCCAGGAGGGCCCGATCACCCTCGGTGACCGCTGGACGTACGACTGGGCGGCGCGCAAGAAGCCGGCGATCCACCCGGTGCGCACACCCGCCGGCCACGTCCTCACTCGGATGGCCCCACCGGACCACCCGTGGCACCGGGCGCTGTGGTTCACGATCAAGTACGTCAACGAGGAGAACTTCTGGGAGGAGCAGCGGCCCTACGGCGTGCTCCGCCACGTCGACGAGCCCGAGCAGCGAGGCCCCGACGACGCAGGCCGCACCTCGCTCACAGGCACGATCCGCTGGATCCGCCCCGACCAGGTGAGCGTCGCCTTCGAGGAGCGGCGGCGCCTGACCCACGTGCCGCTCGGCGACGACGCGTACGCCATCGACCTCGATGTCTCGCTCCGCGCCACCGAGGACACGACGATCCGCAGCGAGCCGTTCACCACGTGGGGCGGCTACGGAGGGCTCTCGGTGCGGGGCCGGCCCGACTGGCACGACACCCGCCTGCTGCTCGCCGATGGGTCGACCCACGAGCGGGTGATCGCCGACCGGTCGCCGTGGTGCGACCTCAGCGGCCCGATCGGCGGGACGTCCCCGAGCGGGGAGGAAGGCGATGACGCCGTCGGGGGCCTGGCGATCCTCGACCACCCCGGCAACGATCGCCATCCGGTGCCGTGGTACGGCAGCACCCGGGCCGCGACCTACGGCGACGAGGGCTGGTCGAACTTCTTGAACGCAGCGTTCCTCTTCGAGGAGCCGCTCACGATCCCGGCGGGGGAGCGGCTCCTCATCCGTCACCGGGTCGTCGTCCACGACGGCTGGTGGGACGCGGACCGGGTGGGGTCGGCTTGGGATGCGTACGTGAACGAGGCGAAGGACGCTGCCGTGCGACGACGCGCCGCCGGTGGCTGAGCCTGACCCTCGCCCGCCGTTCCCCGGTGCGGTCGGCGTCTCCCACCTGCGGGTCTACGACTCGGTCGCCCCTGACGGCCTCGTCGGCGGGAGCCCGCACCTGCACACCGCCTGCACCGAGGCGTACGCCGTGATCGGCGGGAGGGGAGCGGTGCAGACGCTGAGCGGCGACGGCTTCGCCGAGGTGCCCCTCGAACCCGGTGCGTTCGTGTGGTTCACCCCCGGGACGATCCACCGCCTCGTGAACGAGGGCGACCTCGAGATCCTCGTGCTCATGGCCAACGCCGGGCTGCCCGAGGCCGGGGACCTCGTGCTCACGTTCCCCGACGACGTGCTCGCCGACGCACACGCCTACGCCGACGTCGCGGTCCTGCCCGCCGGCGGGGTCACGACCGAAGGCAGCGACGCCGCCGCCAACGCGCGGCGAGACCTGGCGGTCACCGGCTTCCTCGAGCTGCGGGCGCAGGTCGAAGCCGACGGGCCCGGCGCGCTCGGGCCGTTCCACCAGCGGGCGGCCGAGCTCGTGCAGGACCGGGTCGACGGGTGGCGCGCGGTCTGGGAGGCGGGACCGCTGGCCGCCACCGAGCGCACCCGCAGCCACCTCGACGCGCTCGCGACGGGGGACGCTCGCCACCTCGCCGAGAGCGGTGTCCACCGCCTCCCGCCTCCCGCCGACGAGCGCCGGTACGGCTGCTGCGGCACCCTCGGTACGTTCCTCCCATGATGCTGGCCGATCTCGGACCCTCCGCACAGGACCTCGCCCGCACCTCGGCGGCGTGGGGTGACCGCTGGTGGGACCCGGCGGTGGGCCTGCTCTGGAACCCCGAGGGGGCCTTCGAGGAGCTGCCCGAGGCCCGCTCGGTGCACCTCGTCCCCCAGAGCGCCTGGTACGCCTTCGCCTGCCTGCTCAGGGGCGAGGACGGCGACCGCGACCGGGCGCGCCAGACGATAGAGGCGCTGGTCGCCACCCAGTACGACGAGCCGGGCACGGTGTGGCACGGCACGTTCGCCAAGTTCCTCGAGTCTCCCACCCCCACGGCCGGCGCCCGGGAGTGGATCGACTACGACCCGAACTGGCGCCAGTTCATCGGCACGACCTTCGGGCTCATCCTGCACGAGCACCCGGCGGACGTCCCCGAGCGCCTCCGTACCTCGATGGTGGCGGCGATGGACCTCGCCGTGTCCGGTGAGCCCGAGGGCCGGGTCGCGCCGTGGTACTCGAACATCGCGCTCATGAAGGCGTGGCTCGAGGTCGACCACGGCGCCCGCACCGGGCGGGACGACCTCGTCCAGGCAGGCGAAGCGCTCGCCACCGAGGTCGTGGCCCTCTTCGACCGCCACGGCGCGTTCGAGGAGTACAACTCGCCGACCTACTACGGGATCGACCTCTACGCGCTGCGCCTGTGGCGGACGCGCTCGACGTCGCAAGTGCTCAGTGCAGAGGGCGCCCGGCTTGAGGAGGCCGTGTGGGAGGACGTCGGGCGCTTCCACCACGCCGGGCTCCGCAACCTGGCGGGGCCGTGGTCCCGCACCTACGGGATGGACATGCTCGCCTACCTCGGCACCCTCGGGCTCTTCTCCTGGGCGGCCCTGGGGCGGGAGGTGGCCCCGGTGCCCGACCCCGACGAGCCCTACGAGCACGCCCACGACCTGTTCATGGGCGCCTGCGTCGCTGCGCTCGGGGCAGACATCCCAGCGGCCGTCGCCGAGGCCCACGCCCGCTTCACCGGCTCTCGACTGGTCCGCCGGCAGATCTCCTCGGACCCGGCTCGGGTCGCCACCGCCTGGCTCGACGACGATCTCGCCATCGGCGCCGAGGGTGGGGGCGGCATCCCTGCTTGGGGCCAGTTCCACCCAGCGGTCGTGCAGTGGGCGGCGCCGCCAGACGGCACGGTCGCCTGGCTGCGGGTGCGCCACCGCGCTCCGTTCGCCGCTGAGGCCGGAGAGGGCACCCTGACCTGCATCGCCGACCCGCACCCCAAGCACGGTCCGCAGGCGATGGTGGTGGAGGTCCGCGCGCCGGGGATCGACCCGGGGATGGTCGCCAGCGATCATTGGTCGCTCCCAGGCCTGGAGGCAGACGTCGCCGCCGACGCACCCGTCGCCGGCGTCGAGCAGCGGGAACCCGACACTCTCGCCGTGCGCTACGAGCCGCTCGACCGACCCGCCCGGTGGACCCTGCGAGTCATCGGGCGCTGAGCGATGCGGCAGGGAGCACTCCTCCGGCCTGCGGTCAGCCGGCGAGCCCGAGGAAGACGAGGATCGCTCGCCCGAGGCGGACCATCTGCTCGTCGTCCAGCAGTGCCGGGCGCCGATCACCGGTTGGGTTGGACCCTCGGTCAGAGCGTCTCGGCGCTGAAGGTGTCGCAGGTCCGGGGATCGGACGAGGCGAAGCCGATCTCGAACCAGCGGCGTCGCTGCTCGCTCGAGCCGTGGGTCCAGCTCTCGGGGTTCACCCCGTTGCCGAAGCGCTCCTGGATGTAGTCGTCACCGACCACCTCGGCGGCGTCGATGGCGCTGGCGATGTCCTCGGCGGTGATCTCGGTGATGAGGGCGTCGCCGCCGTCGGTGCCGGCCTCGGTGCTGCCGGCCCAGACGCCGGCGTAGCAGTCGGCCTGGAGCTCGAGTCGGACGGCGTCGCTCTCGGGTCCCTCCCGGCTCTGGACCCGGTCGTTCTGGCCGGTGAGGTTCTGGACGTGGTGGCCGTACTCGTGGGCGACGATGTACGCCTCGGCGAAGTCTCCGCCCTCGGCACCGAACTTCGTGCGCAGCTCGTCGAAGAAGCCGAGGTCGAGGTACACCCCGTTGTCGCCAGGGCAGTAGAACGGCCCGACCTGGCTCGACGCCTGCCCGCACGCGGTGTTGACCGAGCCGGTGAACGTCGTGAAGGTCCCCGGCTGGTAGGTCTGGCCCTGCGACTCGAACTGGGCGGTCCAGTAGCCCTGGACCGAGTTCTCGATCGCCACGAAGCGGCAGTCTCGGTTCGTCTCGATGTCGGCGCCGGTCTGGCACGACTCGAGCTCGCCACCTGCCGGGCCGGCGCTGCCCTCGCCGCCGCTCGAGAGCGGGTTGCCGATGCCGCCGCCGACGAAGACGACGATGAGGAGGAGGACGATGCCGCCGATCCCGCCGACGCCCTTGCCCATCCCCATGCCGGAGCCGCCGCCCCCTCGCCCGAAGCCCCCGCCGAGCCCACCCCCGAGACCGCCACCGCCGCCACCGCCGCGCCCGCGCCGGTCGCGGATCTGGGAGGTGTCGAGCCTGGCCTTGCGGTTGAACTTCACGTGGATCCCCTGGGTCGACTCGTCGGACGGCGGGCGGTGCTGCGTGCAGAAGGTGCGCCAGATCGTCTGCGGCCAAACCCCGTCGTCACGGTCACCGGACGGCGAGGTCGGCGACGGTGGCGCCGCTGACCCGCACGAGATCAGCCGGCGCGATGGCGAAGTTGTCACGCGGCGTGCCTGCTGCAGCCCAGACGGCGTCGTAGGCCAGCAGGTCCCGGTCGAGGAAGAGGGGCAGCGGGACCTCGTGGCCGAAGGGCGGGACCCCACCGATGGGGAAGCCGGTGGCCGCCCGGACGGCGTCGGCGTCGGCCCGCTCGCACGTGGCACCACCCGCAGCTGCTGCCAGGGCCGCCTCGTCGAGGCGGTTCGATCCCGACATCAGCGCCATCGTGATCGCCCCGTCGACCCGGAAGGCGAGCGACTTCACGATCTGGCCGAGCTCGACGCCGATAGCGGCGGCGGCATCAGCGGCCGTCCTCGTGCCCTCGGGGAAGCTGGCGATCTCGAGGTCGAGCCCGAGCTCCCTGGCTGCGGCGAGGAAGGTCACGACGTTGCGGTGCACCTGGCCAGCCTGTCACGCAGCCACCACCGCTCCTGCTGGCATGCTGGGGGTCGTGCGTGCGTGGACCGTCGGGAGCGGGTTGCTGGAGGTCGACGGCCTGCTGCTGCTCGTCGCCAACCAGCGTCGGGACGGTCGCATCGACTGGACCCCGCCCGGTGGGGTCATCGATGACGGCGAGGATGTCCTCGCCGGCCTCACACGGGAGGTGGCCGAGGAGACGGGCCTCACCGTCACCGGCTGGGAGGGCCCGGTGTACCGCGTCGAGGCGGAGCACGCCGAGGCGGGCTGGACGATGCGGGTCGAGGTCCACCGGGCGACGGGATGGACCGGGGACCTGCGCGTCGGGGACGACCCCGACGGCATCGTGGTGGACGCCCGCTTCGTGCCGGTGTCGGAGTGCGACGCCGTGCTGGCCGAGACCTGGCAGCTCATCACCGAGCCGGTCGGCGCGTGGCTCGTGGAGCGCTTCGTCGACGACCGCCTCTACCGGTACCGGGTCGAGGGTGCCGACCGGGCATCGATGACCGTCATCCGGCTGTAGGCAGGCGTGGACGGGGGGGCGCCGAGCGCAGGGGCGCTGCTGCCGATCCTGCACGTCGACATGGACGCCTTCTTCGTCTCGGTCGAGCTGCTCGAGCACCCCGAGCTGCGGGGCCGACCTGTCGTCGTCGGAGGCTCGGGCAACCGGGGCGTCGTCGCTGCCGCCTCCTACGAGGCGCGCGCCTTTGGGATCTTCTCGGCCATGCCGGCCGCCAAGGCCCGACGGCTGTGCCCCCACGCCGTGTTCCTCGGTGGTCGCTACGCCCGCTACGCCGAGGTCAGCGCCCAGGTCTTCGACGTGTTCCGCAGCTTCACGCCCCTCGTCGAGGGCATCAGCCTCGACGAGGCCTTCCTCGACGTCTCGGGCGCCCACCGGCTCTTCGG
>JBBSLC010000094.1:0-12088 GCA_038255685.1 Acidimicrobiales bacterium
CGACCGACCCTCCTCCTGGTGCGACGGGCACCACGTGTGGCACTGGGAAGACGGCGGCCCCACCCGAGCCGACAACCTCGTCCTCTTGTGCCGAAGGCACCACACCCGCATCCACAAGCGAGGGTGGCAGATCAAGCTCCTCCCCGACGCCCCGGTCGAGGTCACCAGCCCCGACGGGATCGTCGAGACCACAAGACCCCCACCCCGCTGCTGAGGGATGCGGGGGCAGGACACCGACGTCGAGCCGGCACGGGGGTAGGACGAACGCATGGAGAGCTCCGTGTTCGACGTCGACACCGCAACGCAGACCCTCGTGGACGTGACCGACGAGGTGGCGGCGTGGTGTCGCGCGCTCGGCGACGGTCTGCTCAACGTGTTCGTCCCCCATGCCACGGCGGGCCTGGCGATGGTGGAGACGGGAGCTGGGTCCGAGCCAGACCTGCTCGAGCTGCTCGGCCGGCTGCTCCCTCGAGACGACCGCTACGTGCACCGCCACGGTTCACCCGGGCACGGGGCCGACCACGTGCTGCCAGCGCTGGTCAGCCCGTCGGTCGTCATCCCGGTCGCTGCGGGCGAGCTGCTGCTCGGGATGTGGCAGCGGATCGTCCTCGTCGACCTCAACCGGGACAACCCTCGACGCTCCCTCCGCTGCAGCTTCCTCACCGGGTAGCCGCAGCGCCCAGGCGAGCTCGAGCGTCTCGGCACGTCCGCCGCCGGATGCTGCTCGGACGCGTGCCGAGACCGGCCATCGGGGGCGTTCAGCCGGCTCGCAGCGCCCGCGAGAACGCCTCGAAGGTGTCGTCGCCGAAGAGCACGAAGCGGACCTCCTCCACCCGGGTGTCGGCGGCGCGAACCGCGCCGATCGCCACCTGGGCTGCATCCTCAACCGGGTAGCCGTAGACCCCGCAGGAGATGGCCGGGAACGCGACGGTGACGGCCCCGAGCTCGTCGGCCACGGCGAGCGAGCGGGTGTGGCACGAGGCCAGCAGCTGCGATCGGTCCTCCCTCGACGACCAGACCGGCCCGACGGTGTGGATCACCCATCGGGCCGGGAGCCGGCCGGCGGTGGTGGCGACCGCGTCACCGGTGGGCAGCCCGTCGGGCAGGCGGTCCCGTCGCAGGGCCCGGCACGCGTCGAGCACCGCTGGGCCGCCGGCCCGGTGGATGGCGCCGTCGACCCCGCCGCCCCCGAGCAGCGACCCGTTCGCGGCGTTGACGATCGCATCGACGTCCTGCGTCGTGATGTCGCCCCGGACGATCGTGATCTCCATCCTGGCCTCGTACCCCGACAGCCTCAGGGCGAGCCGGCACCTGCCACGTCGACCTCGAACCCGGCGATGCGCCCCGAGCGCGCCTTCATCGCTGCGCCGGTGAAGCCGTCGGCGGCGCAGACGAACAGCGTGGTGCCGTCCCGCCCGCCGAGGGCGCAGGCGAAGGCGTGCTGGGGCGCCACGCTGACCTCGTCGAGCACCTCACCGCCCTGCGCGACCCGCAGGCACGAGGACGAGGACGCATCGGCGACCCAGATGGCGTCCTCGGCGTCGAGGCAGATCCCGTCGGGAGACCGACCGGAGAGCTCGGCCCAGGTGCGTCGTCCCGAGAGCGTGCCGTCGTCGGCGGCGTCGAAGGCCGTGAGCCGCTGACCGAAGGTCTCGGCGACGACGAGGGTGCGGCCATCGTCGGTGATGACCGAACCGTTCGGGAAGACGACCTGGTCGTCCACCACGAGCGCCTCGCCGTTGGGGCGCACGAGCACCACCTGCGCCGCTCGGACCTCGAGCGGGCGGGCCGACAGGTCGAAGCCGGCGTTGCCCACGTACGCGTTTCCTCGACCGTCGACGACCATGTCGTTGCAGTCGTGGTCGACGAGCCCGGAGAGGTCTCCGTGCTCGACGAGCTCGCCGTCGCCCTCGAGTCGCAGCACCCGACGCTCGGCCATCGACACGACGAGCAGGCGGCCGTCGGGAAGCCAGCCGAGGCCCGACGGCCTCCCTGCCACCTCGACCACCCGTTCTGGCTCACCGCCCTCGGGGTCGACCGACCAGACGGCCTTGGTGCCCATGTCGGAGAACCAGAGCCGGCCGTGCCGCCAGCGTGGCCCTTCCGAGAACGCAAGCCCCGATGCGATGGCCTTCGCTGTCCTGTCCACCGGGGCAGTCTGTCCTGCGCGACGCTGACGTGGAGAGGGGGAGCGGTGGGCGGACAGGAGGAGCAGGTCAGGGCCGAGGTCCGCACCTGGCTGGAGGAGCACTGGGATCCCGAGCGGCCCCTGCTCGAGTGGCGCTCGCTGCTCGCCGACAGCGGCTGGGGTTGCCCCACCTGGCCCCTCGACGCCTTCGGGCGTGGGCTGCCTCCCGCCTTCGGACCCGTCGTCGCCGACGAGGTGCGGCGGGCGGGGGCAGTCGGACCTGCCGCTGGCTCCGCCATGTCGCTCGCTGCGCCCACCATCCTCGAACACGGCACGCCGGCGCTGCGGCAGCGGTTGCTGCGGCCGATCATCACCGGCGAGCACACCTGGTGCCAGCTGTTCAGCGAGCCAGGCAACGGCTCCGACGTCGCCGGGCTCACGACGAGGGCCGAGCGCGACGGCGACGAGTGGGTGGTGAACGGCCAGAAGCTCTGGACGACCGGCGCCCACCGGGCCGCCTACGGGATGCTGCTGGCCCGCACGGACTGGGACGTACCGAAGCACCGGGGCATCACGTACTTCGCCTTCCCGATGCGCCAGCCGGGCGTCGAGGTGCGCTCCGTCCGGCAGATGAACGGCTACGCCTCGTTCAACGAGGTCTTCCTCACCGACGCCAGGGTCCCCCACGACCACGTGATCGGCGAGGTGGGCGGCGGCTGGGCGGCCGCTCTCACGACGCTCGCCCACGAGCGGGGCCTGACCCACGCTCGGCACACGAACATCCCCGCTGGTGGCGAGGGCCGCACCGTCCGGGAGGCGGCCGAGGAGGCAGCGGCCTACGCCCTCACCTACGTCTGGTACCCGCAGCGGGCAGGGCGGGCAGACCTCGTCGCGACGCGGTCGATCGACACCGGACGAGACGAGGACCCCGTCGTCCGCCAGCACGTCGCTGCCGTGACGACGGCGGACCGGCTCACCCGCTGGACGGCGGAGCGGGCGAGGGCAGCCCGCACCAGCGGCCGCCCGCCGGGACCGGAGGGCTCGCTGGCCAAGCTGGCCGCCAGCGGTGTGGCCAGGCGCTCCGCTGCTGCGCACGCTGCGATCAGCGGAGCGGGCGCCATGCTCACCGAGACGGACGAACCGCTCGACGCCACGGTGGCCGAGATCCTGCTGTCGGTGCCGGCGGTGTCGATCGCCGGGGGGACAGACGAGATCCAGCGCACCATCATCGGCGAGCGGGTGCTCGGGCTCCCGAAGGAGCCGAGCACCGACACCAAGGTGCCCTTCCGCGAGGTCCGCATCAACGACAGGGAGGCGAAGCGGTGAGCGTCGGCACGTGGACGAAGGGTCAGGTGGGTGGCGTCGAGCTCCAGCGCCCACCCCACAACTTCTTCGATGCCGACCTCATCGAGTCGGTCGCCGGTGCACTCGAAGCCTTCGACGCCGACCTCACCATCGGCGCCGTCGTCCTGTGCGCCGAGGGGCGCTCGTTCTGCGCCGGCGCCGACTTCAGCGCACCCCGGGACGACGGGCTCGGCGGGACGGCCACGTCGAGGCTCTACGACGCTGCTGCCCGGCTCGTCGACGTCGGCGTGCCGGTCATCGCCGCCGTGCACGGGCCCGCCATCGGTGGCGGCCTCGGCCTCGCCCTGACCGCGACGCTCCGGGTCACCTGCCCGGAGGCACGCTTCAGCGCCAACTTCGTCAAGCTGGCATCCACCACGGCTTCGGCCTGAGCGTCACCCTGCCGGAGCTGGTGGGTCCGGCGACGTCATCGCTCGTCCTGCTCTCCGGCCGTCGCTTCTCGGGCGAGGAGGCCACCGCGCTCGGGCTGGCCGACGTGTGCGTGCCCCAGGAGGACGTGCGCGACGCCGCCGTCGACCTCGCCGCCGAGATCGGGTCACCGCCCACGAGGCGTCGGAGCAAGCCAGGCTCGGTGCCACCGACGACACACGCGAGGGCATGCGGGCCGTCGCCGAGCGACGGCCCGGCCGCTTCACCGGTCGCTGAGGGCCGCTCCCGTCGGCCACGCAAGCAAGGGGCCAGCACGTCGTCACGGACGTGACCCACAGGCGGGACAGCGGAGAAACATCGGTTCCGTACGGTCGTGCCCATGGCGACCCACACGTTCCGCATGGAGTTCCGCGACGAGCCCGGCATGCTCGCCGACCTGACCGCCGCCATCGCCGGCTGTGGTGCCGACATCGTCGCCGTCGACGTCCAAGAGCTCGACGGGGAGACGGTGATCGACGAGCTGGTGGTCGAGACCGGTCCCTCCACCCCTGGCGCGCTGCGAGACGCGCTGCTCGCCGCAGGAGCACTGGCGGTCATCTCGACCTCGACGGCCCCGAGGCTCACCGATGCGATCGTCCAGTGCCTCGACGGCGCAGGCGAGCTCGTGGCCGCCCTCGGGAGAGGCGAGGACACCGACGCGCCGTGTGGCCAGCTCCTCAGGTTGTGCCGGGCAGAGGAGGTCACGGTCCTCGCCGCGACAGACGCTGCGACCGTGGCGCTCGCCGCTCGTGCACTGGCGAAGGGGGCACCCACGGCGGAGCGCGAGGGCGATCGCTGGGCGCTGGCGCTCCCCCACCCCGAGGAGGCGCCGCAGCACGTCTACCTCGTCCGGCGCTCCGGTCCGATGCGCTTCAGCGCGACCGAGGTCGCACGCCTGCGGGCGGTCCTGCGCCTGCACCGGCGCCTCTGTGCCGCAGCGATGCCGGGCTGACCGGCGCGCTCGACCCGCCCTTGACGGCCATCGCCTCGGGCGCGACGATCGACCTACATGTGAACAACTTCACAAGGAGTGGTCGATGACCGAGCGGAAGCCGCTGGGCGTGAGCTGGGAGACGTGGATCGACCGCCAGATCCGAGAGGCGCAGGAGCGCGGCGACTTCGACGACCTCCCCGGCAAGGGCGCGCCCATCGCCGACCTCGACCGCCCGCACGACGAGATGTGGTGGGTCAACAAGCTGCTCGTCCGCGAGGAGATCAAGGGAGCGCCTCCCACCCTCGCCATCCGCAAGGCTCGCGAGGAGGTCCTCGAGCGTGTGAGGACTGCGGGATCGGAGTCCGAGGTGCGGGCGCTCGTGGAGGCGGTCAACGAGAAGATCAGGAAGGTGAACCGGCTCGGCGCAGAGGGCCCACCGAGCACGACGATGCCCATCGACCTCGACGAGGCGGTCGCTGGCTGGCAGACGAGGATCGACCGGGCCGGCTGAGGTCGCTCGGCGGCGAGGGCCGGGTCAGGCCTCGGTCACCGCGCCGCGCTCGGCGCCGGTCGCCAGCCGGGCGTACTTGGCCAGCACACCCGAGGTGTAGCGGGGTTCGGGGTACTTGCGCGCCGCTCGGCGCACCTCGAGCTCGGCATCGTCGACGAGCAGGTCGATCGAGTGGTTCACCACGTCGATCACGATCGTGTCGCCGTCGGCGACGAGGCCGATGGGGCCGTCCTCGACCGCCTCGGGAGCGACGTGGCCGATGCAGAACCCGTGCGTGCCACCGGAGAACCGGCCATCGGTGATGAGCGCGGTGTCGCCCCCCCGCCCCGCACCCTTCAGCGCGCCGGTGACGGCGAGCATCTCCCGCATGCCGGGGCCGCCCTTCGGACCCTCGTAGCGGATGACGAGCACGTCGCCGGCGTTGATGTGGCCGCCCATGATCGCCTCCATGGCGCCGTCCTCGCCGTCGAAGACACGGGCGGTCCCCTCGAAGCGATCGAAGTCGATGCCGGCCACCTTCACGACCGAGCCCTTCGGCGCGAGCGAGCCGGTGAGGATGGCGATGCCACCCACGGCGTGGATCGGGTCGGTGAGGGGGTGCACGACCGCGCCGTCGGGTGCCGGCGGGTCGAGATCGGCGAGGTTCTCGGCCATGGTCTTGCCGGTGACGGTGAGGCAGTCGCCGTGGAGCAGTCCGGCGTCGAGGAGCTCGCGGAGCACGACGGGCACGCCGCCGATCCGGTCGATGTCGGCCATGTGGTAGGTGCCGTGCGGCTTGGTGTCGGCGATGTGCGGCACGCGGGCAGCGATCTTGTTGAAGTCGTCCAGCTCGAGCTCGACCCGCGCCTCGTAGGCGATGGCGAGCAGGTGGAGCACCGCGTTGGTGGAGCCTCCGAGGGCCATGACGACGGCGATGGCGTTCTCGAACGCCTGCTTGGTCATGATCTGGCGGGGTCTGATGCCGAGCTCGAGCAGGTTGATCACCGCTTGGCCGGCGGCGAACGCGCCGTCGTCCCGACGGCGGTCGACGGCCGCAGGCGAGGCGCTGCCCGGCAGCGACATGCCGATGGCCTCGGCCACCGACGCCATCGTGTTCGCCGTGAACATCCCGGCGCAGCTCCCCTCGGTGGGGCAGGCGCTGCGCTCGATGGCGTCGAGCTCCGACTGGTCCATCGTCCCTGCGCCGACGGCACCGACCGCCTCGAACACGCTCACGATGTCGAGCGCCCGGCCGTTGAGGTTGCCCGGCAGGATCGACCCTCCGTAGACGAACACCGACGGCACGTTGAGCCGAGCCGAGGCCATCAGCATGCCGGGCAGGCTCTTGTCGCACCCGGCGAAGGTGACGAGGGCGTCGAGGCGCTCTGCGTGCACCACCGTCTCGACCGAGTCGGCGATCACCTCCCGGCTCACCAGGCTCGCCCGCATCCCCTCGTGACCCATCGAGATGCCGTCGGAGACGGCAATGGTCGTGAACTCGAGGGGGAACCCCCCGGCTGACCGGACCCCCTCCTTGGCCCGCTTGGCCAGGCGGTCGAGCGGGAGGTTGCACGGCGTGACCTCGTTCCACGACGAGCACACCCCGACCTGGGCCTTGTCCCAGTCGCCGTCGCCCATGCCCACGGCTCGGAGCATGGCCCTCGCCGGCGCACGGCTCACGCCGTCGGTGACCTCGTGGCTGCGCGGCTTCATCCCGGGCGGGTCGACGGGCGTGTCAGGCATGCACGCAGGTTAGGCCCCGCCCTCCTCCTCGTCGTCGCCGGCGCCGTCACCTGCTGCGTCCCGTGCGCCCGGGCGAGGCACCACCTGACGGTCGATGGTGAAGTTGCCGTCGACGCCTTCGAGGGTCACGTAGTCGACGGCGACGAGCCGGTGGTTGTCGAAGCGCAGGATCTGGGCTTCGTAGGGGAGCTGGGTCTCGACGAGGAACGACCCCAGGCCGGTCGCACCGGTGGAGCCGACGGTGAGGAACCTCGTGCCGTCCTCCTCCCGTGTGGACCGCTCGTGGGTGTGGCCGGCGACGACGACGTCGACCCACCCAGCCGCCAGCGAGGCCTGGCGGAGGTCGTGGACGGCGAGCAGGTCCGGGCGGTCGCGTCGCACCATGGCCCGCACCCCGCTCGCGAGCTCGACCTTGCGCTCGTTCGCATCGGCGGTCGGCACGACGTTGTCGGCCGTGAAGGTCGGGTCCCCGATCCCGAGGATGCTGACCTGCCCCACCCGCACCTGGTCGCCGTCGAGCAACGTGACCCCGGTCGCGGCGGCGAACGCCGAACGGTTCTCCTCGGAGTCGTGGTTCCCTGGCACGAGGTAGTACGGCACCTCGATGTCTTCGATCAGGTCGGCGATCCGGGACTCGAGGGGGCTGCCGTAGGACGTGAGGTCACCGGTGTCCAGGACGGCGTCGACGTCGAAGCTCGCTGAGAGCTGCTCGACCAGCTCCACGCCGAGGGGGTTGGAGTGGATGTCGCTCACGTGCAGGATCAGGGTCTCGCCGGTCGTCACGCCGAGGTCGGTGGCGGCGTAGAGGCCGGCGACCTGACCGGAGAGCGTCTGCACGAGGCCGCTGACGCGGTCGAGGTCGCCGACCGACCGCTGCGCCGCCTCGAGGATGGCCGGGGCCCGCTGCAGCGCCCCCTCGAACCGCGCCTCCTCGAACGCCTCGGTGTCGTAGCCCTGCCAGGTCCACAGCAGCGCCGTCCCGACGGTGACCAGCCCACCGGCTGCGCCGAGCGCGGCGTGGCGCAGGCGGCGGTTCGCCACGAGCGAGCCAGCGATGCCGCCGACGACCACTGCGGTGACGAGCGAGCGCAGGACGAAGCGGCGCAGGAGCGCCGGCAGGTCCTCCACGACCTCCTCGGTGATCCGCTGCTGCGCCCGAGGCGCCGACAGGGTCCGCTGGAGCCGCTCGATGTCGAGGCCATCGAGGCGGACCTCGAGCCGGAGCGGGGCTCGATGGGTCGAGGCGATGATGCGTCCGAGCGGTGGCAGCGCGACCTCGGTGGCCCCCCGCTCCGAGGCACTGGCGCCCACCTCGACGGTCCCCGGCCCCACCGAGGCCTGCACCGACGACGTCATCCGAAGGGTGGCGACCGCGGCCACACCGCCGACCACGACGACGACGACGACGAGCGACCACCGCTGCAGGCGCTCGGGGACCGTCGGCCACCGACGGTCGACGATGCGGGGGCGCGGCACGGCCCCAGCCTGCCGCACGCAGGCGGCGTGCGAGCACCGGCCCGGGCCACGCCTCCGGCGCCCGCTACCGTCCACCTCGTGTCCGAGGTCGTGGCCGCCTCCGGGCTGGTGAAGCGCTGGGGTCAGACCACCGCCCTCGCCGGCGCCTCGTTCTCGATCACGAGCGGCATCACCGGCCTGCTCGGCGCGAACGGGGCGGGCAAGACGACGCTCATCGGGATGCTCCTCGGGCTGCACCCACCCGATGCGGGGACGCTGCGGGTGCTGGGCCTCGATCCGACGACTGCCGGCAACGAGGTGCGCGAGCGGGTGGGCTACGCCCCCGAGCACGACGCCCTGCCGCCCGACGTGCGGGCCCACGACCTCGTCCGCCACCTCGCCGAGGTCCACGGCCTCCCCCACCGGGAGGCGGTGTCCCGGGCGAGCGATGCCCTGTGGCACGTGGGGCTCGGGGAGGAGCGCTTCCGTCCCGTCGGGACGATGTCGACGGGGCAGCGCCAGCGGGTGAAGCTGGCCAGCGCCTTCGTCCACGATCCCGCCCTGCTCCTCCTCGACGAGCCCACCAACGGTCTCGACCCCGTCCAGCGCGACGAGATGCTCGCCCTCGTGCGCCGCATCGGCAGCGAGTTCGGGATCGACGTCGTCGTGTCGTCGCACCTGCTGGAGGAGGTCGAGCGGGTGTGCGACGCCGTGGTGATCCTCGCTGACGGCGTCGTCGCCTCCGCTGGTCGCCTCGAGGACCTCCGGACCGGCGAGGACGCCATCGTGGTCGACGTGCGCGGTGACCCTGCGCCACTCGTGTCGGCGTTGCAGCGACGTGACCTCGACCTCGAGGTCTCCGGGACCAGGCTCGTCCTCGCCCTGCCCGCCGACCCTCGAGAGGCGGATGCGGTGTACGACCACGTGCGCGATGCGTGCGTCGAGACGGGCACGGCGCTCGGTCGCCTGCAGCGCCGAGGGGCCTCGCTCCAAGAGGTGTTCCTCGCCGCCGGCTCAGCCCCGGCCGGCGTGGCGAGGGACCGGTCGTGAGCGAGCACAGCGAGCAGGGAACGAGCGACGCCCGCATCCTCGACCGGGGCTACCGGCGCTACGACGGTCCGCGTCGTGGCGCTCGCGGCGCGGTGTCCAGCCTGGCCCGCCAGAGCGCGCTGCGGGCGCTCGGCCTCCGACGGACGTTCTGGGCCAAGGTCTTCCCGCTGCTCTCGGCGGTGATCGCCTACCTGCCGGCGACCGTCTTCGTCGGCATCGCCGCCCTCTTCCCCGACCAGCTGCTCGACCCCGACGCGATCCTCCCGAGCTACGGGGAGTACTACGGCTTCATCACCGCCGCCATCGTGGTCTTCGTCGCCCTCGTCGGGCCCGAGGTGCTCTGCCCGGACCGGAGGGACGGGATGCTCGGGCTGTACCTGGCCTCGCCCCTCACCCGGGACACCTACCTGCTGGCAAAGGCGCTCGCCGTCGTCCCGGTCATCGCCATCGTCACCGTCGGCCCGCCACTGCTGCTGCTCGTGGGCCGCACGTTCGCCGACGCCGGACCGGACGGCCTGGTCGGGTTTCTCACCGTGCTCCTGCGCGTCGTGCTCAGCGGACTCGCCATCTCGGCTGCCTACACCGCCATCTCGCTGGCGGCGGCGAGCCTCACCGACCGGCGCGCCGTCGCGTCTGCCGGGGTGATCCTGCTGCTGCTCGTGTCGAGCGTCGCGACCGGCGTGCTCGTCGAGCTCGGGGCCAGCGAGCGGCTGCTGCTGCTCAACCTGTTCCTCCTCCCGTTCGAGCTCGTCCAGCGGATCTACGGCGAGCTCGGCAACGAGCCCGCCCTTGCCACCTCCGAGCTCGTGGCGGCCAACCTCGCCTGGACGCTCGGTGCGGCGACCCTCGTTCGCGAGCGCTACCACAGGCTCCAGGTGACCCGCTGATGGCAGGTGAGCCGTGAGCGGGGTCATCGAGGTCGTCAACGCCTCGAAGTGGTTCGGCGACGTCGTCGCCGTCTCCGACGTGAGCTTCGACGTCGGTCCCGGTGTCACCGCCCTGCTCGGTCCGAACGGCGCCGGCAAGTCGACGCTGCTCCGACTGCTGTGCGGCCTCACCACGCCCTCGCAGGGGACGGTGCGCGTGCTCGACACCGACCCCCGCGGCACCCCGGCGCTGTACCGGCGCATCGGCCTCGTCCCGCAGCAGGAGGCGGTGTTCGAACAGCTCACGGCACTGCGCTTCGTCACGCTCGCCGCCGAGCTGCACGGCCTCGACGCTCCTGGCGACGCTGCGACGGTCGCGCTGCGGGTCGTCGACCTCGACCCCGCCGACACCCGTCCGGTCTCGACCTACTCGAAGGGCATGCGCCAGCGGGTCAAGGTCGCACAGGCGCTCGTGCACGAGCCCGAGGTCGTCATCCTCGACGAGCCCCTCGAGGGCCTCGATCCCCGGCAGCGCCTGCACCTGATCGAGCTGTTCCGGACGCTCGGTGCCGAGGGCCGATGCGTGCTCGTCTCGAGCCACGTGCTCGACGAGGTGGAGCGCTTCGGCTCCCGCGTGCTGGTGATGGCCCAGGGGCGCCTCGCTGCCGAGGGCGACTTCCACGACATCCGGACCCTGATGGACGACCGCCCCCACCGCCTCCGGTTGCGCACCGACAAGCCCCACGCCCTCGCCGGCGCACTCGTCGCCTCGGGAGCTGCGATCGCCGTGCGCCTCGAAGGACCCGATGACGTGCTGGTCGACACCGTCGATGTCGTCGCGTTCCGCACCACCGTGGCCCTCGCCGCCCAGCAGGCGGGAGCTCGGCTGCTCGAGCTCGTACCCCTCGACGACGACCTCGAGAGCGTCTTCCGGTACCTCGTCGCGCCGACGCCGACGGAGCGCCGCCGGTGAGCGCGCTCTACCGGCTGTTCCTTCGCAGCCAGGTCGTGCGCGGCCGCATCCTCGGCCTCGGCGTGCTCGGGCTGCTCGCCGTGCTGCTCGGCGCCGCCGTCGGGCGCTCCGCCGGCACAGGTGTCGAGGACGGCGTCCGCCTCGTCTCCGCCTACGGGCTCTCGCTGTTCGTCCCGGTGACCGTGCTCGTCTTCGCGTCCGCCGTGCTCGGTGATCCGAACGAGGACGGCACCCTCGTCTACCTGTGGCTGCGGCCGGTGGCCCGCTGGCGCATGGCGGTCGCCGCCCTCGCGGCGACGCTCACCATCACCATCCCCCTCGTGGTCGTGCCGATGGCCGCCGCTGCCGCGCTTGCCGGTCGCAGCGGCGCCGGTGCGCTCGTCGTCGCGACCGTGGCGTCGTGCACGCTCGCCACCATCGCCTACGCCGGCATCTTCACCTGGCTCGGCCTCCGGGTGAAGAGAGCGCTCGTGTGGGGGCTCGCCTACATCCTGATCTGGGAGGGGTTCGTCGCACGCGCCGGAGCCACGCCGTCACGACTGTCGATCCGGGCGTCGACCCGCTCGGTCCTCGGACGCATCGCCGACGGACCCGAGGAGCTGATCGAGCTCGGGCCGCTCGTCGCCGTGGCGGTCCCGCTCGTCGCCGGCGCCATCGCCTTGGCCCTCACCGTCCG
>JBBSLC010000095.1:0-12066 GCA_038255685.1 Acidimicrobiales bacterium
ACCGCCGAGCCCGACCGGGTCCCGTGGGGCGAGCTGCACGCCGACGCCAGAGCCATGGCTGCGGCCCTCCAGGCCCACGGCATCGGTCCTGGTGATCACGTCGCCATCCTGGGGCCGACGACCCGCACGCTCGTGACCTCGATCCAGGCGACGTGGCTGTGCGGGGCAGCCATCGTGCTGCTGCCGCTGCCCATGCGCCTCGGCTCGATCGAGGAGTTCGTGGCCCAGACACGGGTTCGGGTGGCCAACGCCGATGCCGCCCTGCTCCTCGTCGACCCCGACTTCGCACCCTTCGTCGAGCCCGAGCCCGGCGACCCGCCCATGGTCCTGCTCAGCGAGCTCACGGGGACGGCGTCGGCCGAGGCGTTCGTTCGTCCCCCCGATGACCCCGAGGCGCTCGCCATCCTGCAGTTCACCAGTGGCTCCACCGCCGACCCGAAGGGGGTCATGCTCCCGCACCGGGTGGTGTGCGCCAACCTCGACGCCATCGCCACGGCGGGCGCGCTCGACCCCGACACCGACGTCGCTGTGTCGTGGCTGCCGCTCTACCACGACATGGGCCTGATCGGCCTCATGACCCTGATGATGACGACGGGCACCGACCTCGTCCTCGCGGCTCCGCAGGACTTCCTCGCCTCCCCGACCCGCTGGGTCGAGTGGATCAGCGAGTACGGCGGCACCGTGACCGCCGGGCCGAACTTCTCCTACGCCCTCGCCGCCCGGGCCCTGCGCCGCCACCCCGGCCTCGACCTCTCGTCGTGGCGCCTCGGGCTGAACGGCGCGGAGCCGGTGGACCCTGCTGCGGTCGAGGCGTTCTGCGAGGCGGGGGAGCGCCACGGTCTCAGCCCCAACATGGTGTTCTGTGCGTTCGGCATGGCCGAGGCCACCCTGGCGGTCACGTTCCCCGTCCCCTTCACCGGGATGAGCGTCGACACCGTCGACAGCCGGGTGCTCGAGACCGACCGCTACGCAGCGCCAGCCGATCCGAGCGCAGAAGGTGTCCGCCGCCTCGCCAAGCTGGGCAAGCCCGTCCCCGGGCTCGAGATCCGCATCGTCGGCCCGACCGGGGAGGTCATGGCCGAGCGGGAGGTCGGCGAGCTCCAGGTGCGCGGGACGTCGATCACGACCGGCTACTACAAGCGGCCCGACGCCACCGCCGAGGCGTTCGACACCTCCGAGGGCGACATGGGCAGCGACCTCGCCTGGCTGCGCACCGGCGACCTCGCGTACACCGTCGGTGGCGAGCTCGTCGTGTGCGGCCGGATCAAGGACGTGATCATCGTCGGGGGCCGCAACGTCTTCCCCGAAGACGTCGAGCGCGCCGTCGGCCAGGTCGAGGGGGTCAGGCCGGGCAACGTCATCGCCTTCGGCGTGCAAGGGGGCCGGGGCAAGGAGCGCATCGTGGTCGTGGCCGAGGCTCGCCACGACGACCACGACGCCGTCAGGACGGCGATCGCCGAACGGGTCGTCGACGCGGTCGGGCTCCCCGCTGGCGAGGTCGTCCTCGTCCAGCCGGGCAGCCTCCCGAAGACCTCCTCGGGCAAGCTCCAGCGCTCCCTCTGTCGAGCCCGCTACCTCGACAGCGAGCTGCTCCCCGTCTGAGGCTCAGGCCGCCTTGAGGTCGGCCATCACCTGGGACCAGCGGTCGGCGTCGGAGCGGTAGGGGATGTAGAAGCTGATGCGGTCGACGACGTCGCCGTAGCGCTGCTTCATCTTCGGCGCGATCTGCTCGGGCTCGGCCACGACGGCGAACGTGTCGAGCATGTCGTCGTCGATGAGCGTGCCCATCTCGTCCCAGCGGCCCTGCTTCGACATGGCGTTCAGCTCGGTCTGGAGCTCGCCCCACCCATGGCGCTCCAGCACGCCGCGGTAGGCGGGCGTCGACCCGTAGAACGCGATCTGCTTGCGCACACCGACGGCCGAGGCCGCCATCTGCTCCTCGGTCTCCCCGGTCACCACGAAGGCAGGACCGGACAGCTCGATGTCGGCGAGGCTGCGGCCGGCCTTGGCAGCGCCTCGCTCGAGGGCCGGGAGCGTGACCTCCCGCAGGTACGCCTCGGTGGTGAAGGCGTGGCAGAGGATCCCGTCGCACACCTCGCCGACGACCTCGGTCATGAGCTCGCCCACCGCGGCCAGGAAGACCTTGGGCCGCCCGTGCGGGTTGGGGCCGGGATCGAAGAACGGGGTCATCAGCGTGTGGGTGTAGAAGTCGCCCTGGAAGTCGAGCTTGGTGCCGTCCTGCCAAGTGTCCCAGATGGCGTGCATGGCCGACACGAGCTCGCGCATCCGCGCCGCCGGGTGCGACCACTCCATCGAGAAGCGCTTGGTGATGTGGGGCTTGATCTGGCTGCCGAGGCCGAGGATGAAGCGGCCCTCGCTGTAGCGCTGCAGGTCGTCGGCCACGTTGGCCAGGTTCATCGGGTTGCGGGCGAACGCCACGGCGATCCCGGTCCCGAGCTCCATGCGCTCGGTGTGCTCGGCGGCGATGGCCATCGGCATGAACGGATCGTGCGAGGTCTCCGCGACCCACGCTCCGTCGTAGCCGGCAGCCTCGGCGTCGCGCGCTGTCGCCGCCGTCTGGCTGAGCTCTGCGTTGATGCCCCCATCGACCTTCATGGCGCAGAACCTAGCCAGTGGAGGATCGCTCAGCCGTCCTTGCCGACGTCGCGCAGGAACCGCTCGACCTCAGCTGCGAGCTCGTCGCCGGAGGGCACCTCGCCGACGAAGGGGACGGAGGGATCGGCGGCCAGCTCCTCGTCGACCGACGCTTCGAGCTGGGCGACCATCGCTTGGTGCTCGGTGTTGTCGGCCACGAGCCCGTCGAGGCGGACTCGGAGGACCCGTGCCGCCTCCCGCAGCGGGCTGGCGTCGAGGCGGAGCCCGCCGAGGGCGGCGAGCCCGTCGACCAGCGACGCTGCCGCGTCGGGGTACGGCATCGCCGACACGTAGTGGGGGACCTGGGCCCACAAGCCTGTCGCCGGCAGGTCGACGTCGGCGAAGGCGCGTTCGATGGCCCCCATGGCGCCGGCGGGGACGTCGAGCGTCGAGCGGATCTGGCCGGCCTGGGCCGCCAGCTCGGGGGAGGTCGCCGTGGTGGCGAGGCGGCTCTGGCGCGTGTGGGGCACCGGCGCGGGATAGGCGCCGAACCCGACGGCGAGTCGCACGCCGAGCTCGACCGCCAGCGCGGCGACGTCGGCGGAGAAGGCGCGCCAGCGGACATCGGGCTCGGCCCCCACGAGGAGCAGGATGTCCCGGCCGTCAGGGTCCTGGCCGTGGCGCAGCTCGATGGAGGGCCAGGTGAGGCCGGTGTTCACGCCGTCGACGAGGTGCATCGCCGGCCGTCGGGAGCGGTGGTCGACGAGGGCGTCGGCGTCCCAGGTGGCCACGAGCTCGGTCTCGACCACCTCGCGGAGGTGGCCGATGGCCGTGTTGGCGGCGAAGCCGGCGTCGATCCAGCCGTCGAGGCCGAGCACGAGGACGGGTTCGTCGAGGTCGGGGCGGGCCACGAGCTCGTGCAGCGGATGGCCGTGCTCGCTCATGTCACCCGCTCTCGGCGTCGTGCTCGCTCACGCCGTGCCCTGCAGGGCGCGCTTGGCCTGGGCGGCGAGGCGGACGACCTGCGCGTCGAAGTGCTCGAAGCCCGTGCTCGAACCCATCGACCCACCGGCGTAGCGGGTGTAGACGCCGTCGACGATGCAGGCGAGCTTCCAGTAGCCGAACGCGGTGTAGTAGCCGACCTCGCTGACGTCGCGCCCGCTGCGCTCCGCGTAGCGCTCGATCAGCTCGGCTCGGCGGGGGAAGCCGTCGAGCGTGGTGGCGGAGGCCCCGAGGGCGGCGCCCTCGTCGTCGGGGTCGGTCCAGTAGACGCTGAGCAGGCCGATGTCGGCCATCGGGTCACCGAGCGTGCAGATCTCCCAGTCGAGCACGGCGTTGACGTTGCCGTCGTCGTCGACCATGCAGTTGTCGAGCCGGTAGTCGCCGTGGACGATCGATGCCGGTCCCTGTTCGGGGACGTTGCGGAGCAGCAGGTCGTGGACCTCGTCGACGTCGGGTACCTCGCGGAGCTTGGACTGCTCGAACTGGCGGTACCAGCGCTTGAGCTGGCGCTCGATGTAGCCGTCCTTGCGACCGAGGTCGCCGAGCCCGACGGCGTCGGGGTCCACGGCATGGATGTCGGCCAGCACGTCGACGAGCGACTCGCCGGCCCGGCGTCGCTGTGCAGGTGAGAGGGCGGCCTCGGCGGTCGGCGCATCGCGCAGGATGTGGCCCTCGACGAAGCGCATCACGTAGAACGGCGCGCCGTTGACCTCCACGTCCTCGCAGTAGCCGACCGCGGGGGCGACGGGGACGTCGGTGGGGCCGAGGGCGGAGATGATCCGGTGCTCGCGGCCCATGTCGTGGGCGGTGGCGAGCACCTGGCCGAGCGGCGGCCGCCGCAGCACGAAGGCCCGATCCTCGGCGTCGACGACCTTGTAGGTCAGGTTCGAGTGGCCGCCGGCGATGAGGGAGTAGGAGACGGGTCCGACGAGGCCGTCGACGTTCGCCTCGAGCCACGGCGTGACCTTCGCCTCGTCGATGCCCTTGATGGCCTCGGCCATGTCGTCCCCCGTCGCTCGCCTCACGGCCGGGTCGTCCGGCTCGGAGGCCACAGTAGTGGCGACCGTTAACGTGGCGGCATGGCCGATGTCACCGATGCCACGTTCGAGTCCGACGTCCTCGTGAAGTCGCGCGAGGTCCCGGTCGTGGTCGACCTGTGGGCGCCGTGGTGCGGGCCGTGCAAGCAGCTGACACCGATCCTCGAGAAGGTGATCGGCGCGTCGGGCGGCCAGGTCGTGCTGGCCAAGGTCAACATCGACGAGAACCCGAGCATCGCCCAGGCGTTCCAGGTGCAGTCCATCCCGGCGGTCTTCGCGCTGAAGGACGGCCAGGTCGTGGACTCGTTCCTCGGCGCCGTGCCCGAGGCGACGGTGCAGCAGATGGTCGACCGGCTGCTGCCGACCATCGAGCAGACCGAGGTCGAGAAGCTCGTGGCGAAGGGGGACGAGGCCTCACTCGAGGCAGCGCTCGCCCTCGAGCCCGACAACCCTGACGCCGTCGTCGGGCTCGCCGAGCTGTGGGTGGCCGACGGACGCTCTGACGACGCGCTCGCCCTGCTCGAGCGCATCCCCGAGTCGGCCGACACCCGTCGCATCGCTGCGCTCGCCCGCATCGGCGTGGACGCTGCGCTCAGCGACGACGACATCCCTGCCCGCCTCGACTCGCTGCTCGACCAGGTCAAGGCGGACGAGGCTGCTCGCCAGCAGTTCGTCGACCTCCTCGAGCTGCTCGGTCCCACCGACCCGAGGACCGCCGCCTACCGCAAGCAGCTCACCGCCCGACTCTTCTGAGTCTGAGAGAGGGCGGGCGCCGACGTGGGCATCGAGCGCCATGCGGACCACTGGCGATGGGTCGGTGGCCCCGTGCCCCGAGGCGCTGCCGCTATGACCCTCGGCAGCCTCGTCCTCGTCCGGCGCCGTGCCGTCGGCAACGCCCGCCTGCTCCGCCACGAGCTCGTCCACGTCGAGCAGTGGCGCCGCCTCGGGTTCGTCGGCTTCGGGACCCGGTACCTGGGGGCGTACGTGTGGTGGCGGCTGCACGCCCATCGCCACGGTGACGCCTACCGGCGGATCCCGCTCGAGGTCGACGCGGAGTGGCGAGCGCGCACCGGACGCCGAGACCGACTCGGCAGGTGATCGCCGGGGTCGGCCACCGGCTATCCTCGGAGAGCGGCTCGGTCCTCCGAGCCCGGATGAGCGTTGGACCCAGTCCTCGTTGAGCGCCTCCTCGCAGCTGCGACAGGAGCCTCATGGATGTCCGACGTCGTGTCCACCGGACTCGTTCCGCGGGTGCCGTCTAGGTGGCGGGCGACCGGCTCGCTCGGATCATGGCCAAGCTCGACGCCGCCACGGGGGCTGCACCGGGTACGACGCCGCTGTGCGCGGTGAGCGCCGAGATCACCGGCATGGCGGGCGCAGGCATCATGCTCATGTCCGGTGACGTCGCCCGGGGATCGTTCTGCACCTCCGACGACGTGAGCAACCTGGTCGAGGAGCTGCAGTTCACCTTGGGGGAGGGACCGTGCGTCGACGCCTACCACCTCGATCGCCCCGTCCTCGAGCCCGATCTCGCCGACCCCGCTGAGCGGCGATGGGTCGCCTTCACGCCCCCCGCGCTCGAGGCGGGGGTGCGTGCCATCTTCGGCTTCCCGCTCCAGGTCGGCAGCGTGCGGCTCGGGGCGTTGAACCTCTACCGGGCCCGCCCGGGGCCGCTCACCGACGAGCAGCACGCCGACTGCCTGGTCGTGGCCGATGTCGCCGCCCGCGCCGTGCTCGACCTGCAAGCCGAGGCAGCAGGCGTCGCGCCGGAGGAGGACCTGCTCGGCGTCAACCTGCAGCTCGTGGTGCACCAGGCGGCGGGGATGGGATCGGTCCAGCTCGGGGTGAGCGTGGCCGAGGCGCTCGTGCGCCTCCGGGCCTTCGCCTTCAGCCAGGATCGCCTGCTGGCAGATGTCGCAGGCGACGTCGTGTCCCGAACGTTGCGGCTCGAGTGATGGAGCGTGGATTCGACGAGGGAACGCCGCTACCATCTGGCCGAGGCGACAACGCTGCGGCGGCGGGCGAGCGGCCTCGGAGAGAGGTCGAGATGGTCCGAGAGGCTCTGGTGGTCCAAGCGCTCGTCGGCATGGCTGACACGCTCGTCGACGACTACGACGTCGTCGACATCCTCACCCGTCTCTCCGACCAGTGCGTCGAGCTGCTCGGTGCAGCAGCCGCAGGCGTGATGCTCGCATCCTCCGACGGCGGCGAGCTGCGGGTGGTGGCGTCGTCGAGCGAGGCCATGCGGGTCGTCGAGCTCTTCGAGCTGCAGGCGCAGGAGGGTCCCTGCCTCGACTGCTTCAGCACCGGCGCTCGCGTCACCCACGTCGACCTGGGTGCAGTCGGCGGTCGCTGGCCGAGCTTCTCCAAGGTCGCCATCGCTGCCGGCTTCCGCTCGGCGCACGCCCTGCCGCTCCGGCTCCGGGGCGTCACCATCGGCGCACTGAACCTGTTCAACACGGATCTGGTCCCGATGACCGAAGACGACGTGGCCGTGGCCCAGGCGTTCGCCGATCTGGCCACGATCAGCATCCTGCAGCACCGTGCCTCCTTCGAGGCCCAGCGCCTCAACCACCAGCTCAGCACGGCGCTGACCAGTCGCATCGCCATCGAGCAGGCAAAGGGCATCGTCGCCGAGCGGACCGGTCTCGACATGCAGGCGGCCTTCGCCGCCTTGCGCACCTACGCCAGGAACAACAACCTCCGGCTCACCGACGTGGCCCAGTCAGCCATCGACGGCACGCTCGACGCCGCAGCGTTCACCGCCGCACCGACCGGCAAGCGCCCTCGCCACTGAGCCTCTTCTCAGCGGTACTCGACGAGGAACACCGTGATGTCGTCGCTCAGGAAGCCATGGTGGTCGAGCACGGTGTGGGTGAGGCGGCGGACCGTCTCCATCGCGTCGGCACCGCTCTGCGTCTCCTCGGCCAGGAGGCCACGCAGGCGCTCCTCGCCGAAGGTCTCACCATGGGGGCGACGGGCGTCGACCACGCCGTCGGTGATGCAGAAGAGCCGGTCACCCGGTTCGAGCACGGTGTGGGCGACCTCGACCACTCTGCCTCCCAGACCGCCTCCCAACCCGGCGGGCAGCGTCGGCTGGCACGCAAGCGTGTCCACGACCTCACCGTTGCGGACCACGAACGGGAGCGGGTGGCCGACGTTGACCCACCGGAGGGCACCGGTGCCCACGTCGAGCCGTCCGAGGATGCAGGTGACGAACGCCTCGTCGTGGCCGGCCTCGGCGATGGCGACGTCCATGGCCTCGTGCGTCGCTTCGAGCGACAGGCCCGTGCGGCGGCTGTGGCGGTAGCTCGTCACCGCCATGTGAGCGAGCTGGCTGGAGCGGAGCCCGTGGCCCATCGCATCGAACACGGCGAAGTCGAGCGTGTCGCCGTTGACGGCGTAGTCGAAGGAGTCACCGCCGACCTGGTAGGCGGGGTGGATCAGTCCGGCCACCGAGATCCGCCCGCTGTCGAGGCTCAGGGGCGGGAGCAGCTGCCACTGCATCTCTGCGGCGAGGCTGAACGACTCGCTCCGGCGCAGCGTCGTGTAGGCATCGGTGCACTGGCCGCGCGTGATGAGTAGGGCGGCGACCACACCTGCGAGGCTGTCGGCGAGCGAGCGGGCCTCGTCGTCGACCCGGGCGAAGGTGACGGCCATGACACCGAGGCGGGCGGCGCCGTCGACCACGACGCTCCAGACTCGCTCGCCGCCGTCGCCGGCGGGCTCGTGGAGCTGGCTCGCCGTGGTGAAGGCACGACCGGCGAGCGAGTGGTCGATCGGCATCGGGTCCGTTGCGCTCGACCCGGTGATGGGCACGAGGTGGCGCTGCTCGAAGTCGGTCACGTAGACCGAGACGTCCCACATCCTGAGCTGTCCGGCTCGCGCCGCGAGGAACGAGCCGATCTGGTCTGGCGCGGCGTCGCGCGACTCGTGGAGCAGCGCAGCCACACGGGCGAAGGTGCCCGAGGAGCCCGCCCCTCCGGGATCTGTCGAGCGCTCGGTCGCCGTTGGGGACGACGATGACATCTCTGCCTCCTTGGTGTGGTGCATGGAATGCCATGCGTCACCAAGGGTCTGGAGCAACGCTGCCCGGAAGACCTCAATCGACACGCTCGGGCCTTCGCGTGTCGCCCAGAACGGTACACCGCTTGCGCCTGCTCCAGGCGGCGCTGCGTCGCTCGCCGGCCATCGCCGGCTCCTCGGACCGGCTCAGCCGGCGACCGTGGTGTCGCTCACCGGTTGCGGCGTGCGGTGGAGGGGCTCGGGGACCCGGAGGAGCACGATGGCGGCGCCCGCCAGACCGACGAGGCCGACCGAGACGGAGGCGGTGGCGAGCGACGCCGCTGCCTCGACGCCGGCGACGAGGAGCGGGCCGCCGGCCGTGCCGACGTCGCTCACGAGGCGCCAGACGCCGAGGAACTCGGCTCGTCCGACTGCCGGTGCGAAGTCGGAGCCGAGCGTCATGACGATGCCGCTCCCGAGCCCGTTCCCGAGGCCGAGCACGAGGCCGACGGCGGCCAGGCTCCAGAACGATCCGGTGAGCGGGACGAGCAAGAGGCCGGTCGCCATCAGCGTCAGGCAGGGGATGGCGACCGCCTTGCGGCCCCACCGGTCCGACGCCATGCCGGCTGGATAGAAGAGCGTCATGTCGAGCGCGGCGGAGATGCCGAAGATCAGGCTGACCTGCGCGGCATCGAGCCCGATCGAGTCCGCCCAGAGCGGCACCACGACCTGGCGCGACGCACGCAGCACACCCACTGCCATGGCTGCGATGCCGGCGGTGAGGAACGTCTGGCGGTGCTCCCGACCGATGACCCCGACGCGCACCGGTGGGTGGCCGGTGGGCGGGGTGCTCGGGTGCGGGTCGGGCACGAGGTACAGCGCCACGCACCCCACCACGGCGAGCACGATGTGCACGTAGTACGCCCCGTCGATGCCCGCTGCCGTCACCGCGAGGGCGCCGAGGAACGGCCCGATGAAGCCGCCGATGCGCTGCACGCCACCGAGCGTGGAGAGCGCGCGGCCGCGGAGGTGGGCGGGCATCACGTCGCTCACGTAGGTGAGCCGGGCCAGGAGCCACACGGACCAGCCGCAGCCCATCAGGAACATGAAGGCGGCGAACGGGAGCGGCGACGGGCTGGCCACGCAGCCGACGAGGGAGGCGACGAGGATCCCGGTCGCCACGAGCATGGCGCGTCGCTCCCCGATCCGGGCGACGAGCTTGCCTGCCGGCACGTCGAAGGCCATCGTGCCGATGCCACGCAGGGCGACGGCGAGCCCGGCGAGGGCGACCGAGGCTCCCAGGTCGCGCGCCGCGAGCGCCACGATCGGCACGACGGCTCCCTGGCCGATTGCGAAGATCATCGTGGGCACGTAGACGGACGCCACGAGGGACCGCATCGTGGGTGCGCTGCCGTCGGCGCTCGCAGCGTGGTCGACCATCGGGCGCCGACGGTACCGACCCTGCCCGAGTGCGTCCCGCTCGGACGGTCTGGTAGACCGCCGGGATGACCGACGTCACCACCATCGCCAGCGGCCTGCAGTTCCCCGAGGGACCGGTGGCCATGCCCGGCGGCGCCGTCCTGCTCGTGGAGATCAAGCGCAAGACCGTCACGTGCGTCGGCGCTGACGGTGGGATCGAGGTCGTCGCCCAGCTCGACGGCGGGCCGAACGGCCTCGCCATCGGCCCCGACGGCGCGGCCTACATCTGCAACAACGGCGGCTGCTTCGAGTGGCACGACGTCATGGGGCTCACCCTGCCGGGCCCGTTCAACGCGGAGCTGTACTCGGGCGGGCGCATCGAGCGGCTCGACCTCGAGACGGGGGAGGTCACGACGCTCTACACCGAGTGCGACGGACGACCCCTCCTCGCCCCGAACGACCTGGTCTTCGACATCGACGGCGGCTTCTGGTTCACCGACCACGGCACCAGGGACGGCCGCCACAGCGACCGCACGGGCATCTTCTACGCCCAGCCGGACGGCAGCTCGATCACCGAGGTCGTCCACCCCCTCGACGCACCGAACGGGATCGGGCTCTCGCCGGCAGGCGACCGGCTCTACGTCGCAGAGACCCACACCGGCCGGGTGTGGGCCTGGCCGCTGGCGGGCGCAGGGAAGCTGGCCGAGGCCGACTCGACGCCGGGGGGCCCGCCCGGGGGCAGCCTCGTCGCCGGGCTCCCCGGCATGCAGCTGCTCGACTCACTCGCCATCGACGGCGACGGGAACGTCTGCGTCGGCACCCTCGTGAACGGCGGCATCACGGTCATCTCACCGGACGGCTCGTCGGTCGAGCACGTCCCAATGCCCGACGTCCTCGTCACCAACATCTGCTTCGGCGGCGACGACCTCACCACCGCCTACATCACCTGCTCCGCCACCGGCACGCTGGTCAGCACGACCTGGCCCCGCCCGGGGCTCAAGCTCAGCTTCTGACTGCTCGCCTGCGCCCGATCACGAGGCGACGTGCTCGAGTGCAAGAGCTGCGCCGACGTGGAGCTCGAACCGGCCGCGCCCGGCGGGGAGGATCTGAAGCGGGGCATCCCGCTCAGCGAGCCTGCGCTTCAAGAGGATGAGGCGGCTCTCGAAGTTGTCCCGGAACGCCGGGAGCCCGAGGACGGGGTCGAGTCGGGCCTCGCGGTTCGTGAAGGCCGTCCTGCCGGTCGCGGCGTGCTCGGTCGCGAGCTTCCACAGCAGCCGGCCGGCGACACCCTTGATCACGTAGTCGTCGTCGAGGAACGTGCTGCCGTCGACCGCGTAGTGGCGCAGGCGGACGGCCGGGGCTGACGGCCTCGCTGCGGGGTCCGGCGCCACCGACGTTGGTGGTGTCGGTGGCACGACCTCCGGCTCGGCGTTGGCGAGGTGCTCGCGCTCGAGCGCCGCGCCCACGAGGTGCGCCACGATCGAGAGCGCCTCCTCGTCGGTGTCGTCGAAGGCGACGGCGGCGCTGCTCTCCACCGCGATGATGCCGACGAGGGTGCCGCGGACGACCATGGGGGCCGCCAGCTGGCTGCGGGCGTCAGCCAACCCGGGCAGCCGGATCTCGGTGCCGGGGACGATCTCGTCGGCCCGGCCCTGCTGGACGGTGCGCGCGTAGGCGAGCATCCGCTGCAGGTTCCCGATGCGCATCGGTCGACGGCGCTCGGCGGCGGCGCCGATGACGCCCTCACCGAGGCGCACCTCGGAGCCGATGCCGACCTCGTCGTAGCCACGAGATGCCATCGTGGCGAGCCGGTCCCCCTCGGCCTCGTGGAGGAGCAGGAGGGAGTGCGGCAGGCCGAGGAGCTCGTCGAGCCCGAGGAGCGCGACGTCGACGACCTCCTCGACCCCGGACGCCGCCGCGACGCTGGCCCCGAGCTCCGCGAGGGCTGCGAGGCAGCTGGCCGGCGTCCTCACGCGCGACCGACGGTGCCCCGGGACGGCACGAGCGC
>JBBSLC010000096.1:0-11833 GCA_038255685.1 Acidimicrobiales bacterium
CGACACCCTGCAAGTCGTCTGGGACCTCGGGAGCGCCGCCCTCGCGCTCCACTACGGCGGCCACCCTGTCGACGGCGAGCCAGCTCGCGTCCTGGCCATCGCTGATGCATGCGGGAGTCTATCCGCGCGAGCGTTCGCTCGCTTCGTGATCGGCGAGGTCAGCGCGAGCGAGCACGAGCTCCGTACCGCCATCGAACTGGCGGAACAGGCAGGCAGCGACTTCCTGAACAACCTCGCCGTCGTGAGTCTGGCGGCAGCGACAGCCCGAAGGGGCGACACCAAACCGGCTCTCGACTACTACGAGCAGGCCATCCGAACCTGGCAGCAAGTCGAAGCCTGGTCGCCGCTGTGGGTCACCTTGCGCACCTTCGCCCGCGTCCTCGCCGACCTCGGCCTGAATGACGACGCCGCCGCCCTCCACGGCGCGACGCACCGCCCCCGCACCGGTCCCGTGCCCTACGGCGCCGACTCGGCGATGATGCAAGACACCGCCAGGACGTTGCTCGAACGATTGGGCCAACGCGACTTCGACGCCCACGTCACCCACGGGGTCGGGCTCACTGACGACGAAGTCGTCACACTGGCCCTCCGAGCCCTACACCGAGCCCGCGATGCCGAACACCACAGGTCAGTGGCGACGACTCGCTGAACACCTCGACGACCAGCTGCTGTCACCGACGTCGTCGCCCGTCGTGGCCATGAACCGGGCCGTCGCCGTCGGGGAGCTCAAGGTCCGCAACCGCCTCGTCGTCGCTCGACCGGGAGCGGCTGAGGCGCGGCCGGGCGGCGGCCCAGAGGGAGACCACGGCGACGGCGGCGTAGGCGAGCCAGCGCCAGGTCCCGTCCTGGTCGGCGACGAGCTCCCTGGCGTTCGTCGCCAGCAGCAGGGTGCCGACGGCCACGCCCATCACCCTGGCGGGGAGGAAGCGGATCGTCCACGCAGCCAGGGGGGCGGCGAGGACACCGCCGGCGAGCATGGCCAGCACCACGCCCACGTCGATGCCGCCTCCGCCCACCGATGCCAGGAGGGACCCGGAGGCGACGACCGCGACGGCGACCTCGGCGGTGTTCACGGAGCCGATGGCGTAGCGGGGCGGGAGTCCTCGGTGCAGCAGGAACGGCGTGACCACCGGCCCCCAGGCGCCGACCAGACCGTTCGTGACGCCACCGACGGCGGCGACCGGGCCCGTGCCCCGCAGGTCGTGTCCCTCGGGCGGGCTCCCGTCGACCTGTGCCTGCCCGGAGGAGGGGGTCAGCGTCTGGCTGAAGCGCAGGAGGATGCGCGCCGCCATGACGAGCAGCAGCACCGAGAGGATCGGCTTGAGGCGGTCGCCGTCGACGTTCGCGAGGATCGTCACCCCGAGGAGCGCGCCGAGCGAGCCCGGCCCGGCCAGGCGGCGGACGAGGCGCCGGTCGATGTTGTCGAAGCGCCAGTGGGAGATGGCAGCCGACACCCCGGTCGCCACCTTCACGAGGTTGACCGTCGTCGAGATCCCTGAGGGAGACAGCCCGCTGCCGAGCAGGATGCTCGCCGATGTCGGGCCGAAGCCCATGCCGAGAGCGCCGTCGACCAGCGAGGCTGCGAACCCCGCAAGGAAGAAGACGAGCAGCTCCGACATCTCCATCAATCTACTGGAGATGATGGACTCGTCCACCGCCAAGGCTGCCGGCCCTCTGAGATGATGCCGGCGTGTACATCTCCGCGAAGGTCGACTACGCCATCCGGGTGCTGCTCACGCTGGCTGCGTCACCAGCCGCTGCACCGATGCGTGGCGAACCGCTCGCCCGCAGCCAGGGCCTCCCGGTCAAGTTCGTGGAGAACACGCTGGTGGAGCTGCGACGAGCGGGGCTCGTCACGAGCCAGCGGGGGCCCGAGGGGGGCTACCAGCTCGCTGTCCCACCCGAGCAGCTCCCCTTGGCCGACGTCTTCCGCGCCCTCGAAGGTCCGCTGGCCGAGGTGCGGGGGAAGCGCCCGGAGGAGGTCGTCTACGAGGGCGCCGCTGCGCACCTCCAGGACGTGTGGGTCGCCGTCCGCGCCGCACTGCGAGGTGTGCTCGAGACGGTGACGCTCGCGGACGTGCTCGCCGGTTCGCTGCCAGAGGCCGTGGCTGCGCTGCTCGCCGAGCCCGACGCATGGGAGCGACGCCAGATCAGACCGCCGAACCCGCGGGCGACGAGGTGAGCAGGTGAACGGGAGGTGACGGAACCGCGTCGCAAGTGGTTAGCCTCTCGAAGCAATGGCGACGACGACACCGACTCGACGCGCTGCGACCTTCGCTGCGCTCGAGGACCCCACGTACCGCACGCTCTGGGTGGGTGGCCTGGTGGCCTTCCTCGCCGTCCAGATGGAGTTCATCTCGCGCGGGTGGCTCGCCTATGAGCTGACCGGGAGCAACGGCGGCCTCGGCGCGGTGTTCCTCGGCTTCGGGGTCCCGATGCTGCTCCTCACGCCGTGGGGCGGCGTCGTCGCAGACCGTCTGCCCAAGCGTGCCGTGCTGGTCGCATGCCAGCTGACCCTCGCTGCCAGCTCTGGTGGGGTGGCGCTCGCCGTCGCCTTCGACGTCATCGAGTACTGGATGGTGATCGCGAGCGCCGTGCTCCAGGGCGTCGGCTTCTCGTTCCTCGGCCCGGCCCGCATGGCCTTCACCGGCGAGCTCGTCGGCCCCGATCGCCTGTCGAACGCCATCGTGCTCCAGCAGATGAGCCTGAACGGGACCCGGATCTTCGGCCCGTCGCTCGCGGGTGCGCTGATCGGTGTCGCGTTCTTCGGCGTCGGCGGCGTCTTCTTCCTCACGACCGCGCTCATGCTCGTGGCCATCACGTTCACGTTCCGCCTGCCCCCCGGCCTGCCGGCCGCCGACCGTCCTGCCCGCTCGCCGTTCCAGGAGCTCGGCGACGGCGTCTCCTACGTGTGGTCGCGACCGCTGCTGCGCCTGCTCGTCCTCACGTCGTTCGTCGTGGTGATGGCCGCCTTCCCCTACGTGGCCTTCCTGCCGACCATCGCCGAGGAGGTCTTCGACGTGGGGTCGAGCGGCTACGGCCTCATGTCGGGCGTCAGCGCCGTGGGTGCGCTGGCGGCCACCGTGCTCATCGCCAGCCGGGCGGACGGTCCTGGGGCGTGGCGGGTCCAGGGCATCGCGGGCGCAGCCTTCGCGCTGGGCGTCGCTGCCCTCGGCTCAGCGCCGTCGTTCGCCATCGCCCTGTTCTTCGTGTTCGTCGTCGGTGCTGCGTCGTCGACGTTCCAGTCGCTCAACAACGCGCTCGTGCTCTCGAACAGCGACCGGGCGTACCACGGTCGCGTGCAGTCGCTCATGATGCTGAGCTTCAGCGGGTTCGGCATCGCCGCCCTTCCCATCGGCCTGCTCGCCGACGCCATCGGGATCGGGCCGACGCTCGGGGGGATGGGGGCCGTCACCCTCGTCGCCGTCATCACCTACGTCGTGGCCCGGCGGCGCATCCTCGCTGCTGATCCTGAGGCCGTGGGCGCCCACCGCCTCCCCCTCGAAGAGGTCCCCGACGAGATCGTCACGGCACCAGCAGGCGCCACTGGTGTTCCTGCGAGGGGCCCGATGGCTCGCTCGCTGCGCCGGTAGGCAGTCCCGACGACACGCCGCGACGATCAGCGGGGCAGCCCGAGGATCCGCTCACCCACGATGTTCTTGAGGACGTCGTTGGTGCCGCCCATGATCGTGTAGGCGGGCCCGTAGCAGACGCCTCGGCTGATCCGGTTCCAGACCATGGCCTCAGGACCGACGACGCGTGCGCAGAAGTCGGCGACGCGCTGCTCGAAGGAGGTGCACGCCGCCTTGGCCGCGGCCGAGAACCCCTTCGGCGCCTGGCCCAGCACCTCGCGCAGCACGAGGAGCCGGCCGATCCGGTAGAAGGTCTCGAGCGCGGCGATCTCCTGGCGGAGGAGCCGGTCGGACGTGTCGGCGAGCGGGAGCGTGTCGCGGTACAGCGCTCGGTTCGACAGCAGCCGGTCGATGCCGCCCCGCTCGTGCTCGAGCTGGCTCATCGTCTGCTTCCAGCTGCCGCCGCGCTCACCGACGAGGTTCGTCGCCGGCACGACCACGTCGTCGAAGATGACCTCACAGAAGTGGCGGTTGCCGGTCATGTCGGTGATCGGGCGGACCTCGATCCCCGGCGAGGTCATGTCCACGATGAGCTCGGAGATGCCCTGGTGGGCCTTGTCGCCGACGTCGGTCCGACAGATCAGGTAGCACCAGTCGGCGAGGGCGGCGAAGGACGTCCACACCTTCTGGCCGTTGACCACGAAGGTGTCGCCGTCAGCCACGGCCCGGGTCCGTAGGGACGCGAGGTCCGAGCCCGAGTCTGGCTCGCTCATCCCGATGCACCATGCAGCGTTGCCTGCGACCATGTCGGGGAGGAAGCGGCGCTTCTGCTCCTCGGTCCCGAAGGCGAGCAGGGCGGGGCCCATCTGGCGGTCGCAGAACCAGGTGGCGGCGATGGGCGCGCCGGCGGCGATGAGGGCCTCGGTGACGATGAAGCGCTCGAGGGGGGTGCGCCCGTGACCGCCGTACTCGGTCGGCCACGTCATCCCGAGCCAGCCCTTGCGTCCGAGCTCCTGGGAGAAGGCCCGGTCATGGGCGTTGATCCAGCTGTCCTCGAGGATGGGCAGCCCAGCGGCTGCCTTCGCCGCCACCTCCTCCGCCTCGAGGCGGAGCTCGTCGATCTCTGGCGGTAGGGCGAAGTCCATGGGTCGGGAGCCTACGGCGGCGCCGTAGCCTCCGGACCATGCGCGCGGTGGTGCTCGACTCCCATGGTGGTCCCGAGGTCCTGGTCCTGCGGGAGGTGCCAGACCCCGCTGCCGGACCCGAGGAGGTGGTCGTCGAGATCACCGGCACAGCGGTGAACCGGGCCGACCTCTTGCAGCGGATGGGTCGCTACCCCGGTCCGCCCATGGACCACGAGATCCCCGGTCTCGAGCTGGCGGGACGAGTGCTCGAACGGGGGTCGAGGGCGCGGCGGTGGGAGGTCGGCGACGAGGTCATGGGCGTGGTCGGCGGTGCCGCCTACGCCGAGCGCATCGCCGTCCACGAGCGCCAGCTGATGGCGGTGCCGGCATCGATCCCGCTCGCTGACGCCCCAGCCGTTCCCGAGGTGTGGATCACCGCATGGGATGCGCTCGTCGCCCAGGGGGGCCTGACGCCCGGGCGCACCGCCCTCGTCCACGCCGGCGCCTCTGGCGTGGGCACCGCCGCCATCCAGCTCTGCAAGGCGATGGGAGCGTCGGTGGCGGTGACGTGCTCGACGGGCAAGGTCGAGGCGTGTCGCTCGCTCGGCGCCGACCTCGTCGTCGACCACACCAGCCAGGACTTCGTGACCGAGGTGAAGGCGCTCACCGGCGGTGTCGGGGTCGACGTCGTCCTCGATGTGGTCGGGGGGGACTACCTCGCCAGGAACCTCGACGCGCTGCGGGTGGGCGGGTCGATCGTGCAGGTCGGGGTCATGGCCGACGCGATGGCGACGTTCCCCCTCGGGCTGCTGCTGCCGAAGCGGGCCCACCTCATCGGGACCGTGCTGCGGGCGCGCCCGCTCGAGGAGAAGATCGCCACCACGTCAGAGTTCGCCCGACAGGTCCTGCCGCTGTTCGACCAGGGGAGGTGTCACCCGGTCATCGACCGGCGCTTCCCCCTCGCCGACGTCGCCGACGCCCACCGCCACATGGAGGCCAACGCCAACATCGGCAAGATCCTGCTCGACGTCGAGCCTCGCTGACTCAGCTGCGGTCGTCGAGGGTGATGTAGTCGCTGGCGCCGGCACCGATGTACTTCTGGCGTGGGCGGGCGATCTTCTGCTCCTTGTCGCCGAGCAGCTCGATCCAGTGGGCGAGCCACCCCGAGGTGCGGGGAATGGCGAAGAGCACGGTGAACATCTCCATCGGGAAGCCCATGGCCTGGTAGATGAGCCCCGAGTAGAAGTCGACGTTCGGGTAGAGCTTGCGCTCGGTGAAGTAGTCGTCCGAGAGCGCCGCCTCCTCGAGCTTCAGGGCGATGTCGAGCAGGGGGTTGGAGCCGGTGATCTCGAAGACCTCATCGGCGGTGCGCTTCACGATCGTGGCCCGAGGGTCGTAGCTCTTGTAGACCCGGTGGCCGAAGCCCATGAGCTTGCCCTCGCCACGCTTCACGGACTCGATGAACGTCGGCACCTGGTCGACCGACCCGATGCGCTGGAGCATGCGGATCACGGCCTCGTTGGCCCCACCGTGGAGCGGGCCGTACAGGGCGGCGGCGGCGGCAGCGGTGGCCGAGTACGGGTCGGCCTGGCTGGAGCCGACGGTGCGCATGGCGGTGGTGGAGCAGTTCTGCTCGTGGTCGGCGTGGAGGATGAACAGCACGTCGAGCGCTCTGGCGAGCGCCGGGTTGGCGTCGAAGCGGGGCTCGACGACCTGGTACATCATCGACAGGAAGTTCGACGCGTAGTCGAGGCTGTTGTCCGGGTAGACGAACGGCTGACCGACGCTGTAGCGGTGGGCGAAGGCGGCGAGCGTCGGCATCTTGGCGATGAGCCGGATCACCTGCTTCATCCGACCCTCGACGTCGAAGATGTCCTTGGCGCCGGGGTAGAAGGTCGAGAGGGCGCCGACGGTGGAGACGAGCACGCCCATCGGGTGGGCGTCGTAGTGGAAGCCGTCGATGAAGCGCTTGATCTTCTCGTGCACGTAGGTGTGGATCGTCACCTCGTGGCGCCACTCCTCGTACTGGTCCTTCGTCGGCAGCTCGCCGTGGATCAGCAGGTACGCCACCTCGAGGTAGGTCGAGGACTCCGCCAGCTGCTCGATGGGGTAGCCGCGGTAGCGCAGGATGCCGGCGTCGCCGTCGACGAGGGTGATCGTGGACTCGCAGCTCGCGGTGGAGAGGAACGCAGGGTCGTAGACCCGCAGGTCGGGGTCGAGCTCCCGCAGGGCGGCGGAGGAGAAGGTCCCGTGGTCGAGCGGCACCGTCACCTGCTTCCCTGTGCGGTCATCGGTGATCGTGATCGTCTCGGCCACGTGTGCAAGCTCCTGCTTCGTCGATCGTTCGTCGTGCCTCGCCCTCCCCTTTCTAGCGGGCGGGCGAACACCGGCGCCCCCGGTGCCGGCGGGCTCAGAGCGGGAGGTTGTCGTGGGACCGACGGGGGAGCACCTCGCGCTTGGTCGACAGCGCCTCGAGTGCAGCGGCGACCTCGGCGCGGGTGTCGGCGGGGTCGATCACGGCGTCGACGAAGCCGCGCTCGGCCGCCACCCACGGGGTGAGCAGCGTCGCCGCGTACTCGTCCTGGAGCCGCTGCTGCGTCTCGACGTCCTCGCGACGGTGCAGGATCTGGACCGCACCCTGGGCGCCCATCACCGCCATCTCTGCGCTCGGCCACGCCAGGCAGACGTCGTTGCCCATGTCCTTGGAGTCCATGACGATGTAGGCGCCCCCGTAGGCCTTGCGGAGCACCACGCACACCCGGGGGACGGTGGCTCTGGCGTAGGCACCGACGAGCTGGGCGCCGTGTCGGATCATGCCCCGCCACTCGAGGTCCTTGCCGGGGAAGAACCCGGGCGTGTCGACGAGGGTGAGCAGCGGCAGGTTGAAGGCATCGCACAGCGCCACGAAGCGGGCGCCCTTCTGGCTGGCGGGGATGTCGAGCGTCCCCGCAAGGGCGAGGGGCTGGTTGGCCACGATCCCGATGCTGCGTCCGCCGATCGTGGCGAGCGCGGTGACGAGGTTGGGAGCCCAAGCGCCCCACAGCTCGAGCTGCTCCCCGTCGTCGACGATGGCTCGCACCACATCGCGCACGTCATAGCTGCCGGTGGCGGTCGGGGGGATCGCTCGGCCCGCCTCTGGGGTCGGCCGGTCGACGGGGTCGTCACTCGGCCACGTGGGGGGTTCCTCGTCGCAGCTCTGCGGCAGGTGGCTGAGGACGGCCCCGAGCAGGTCGAGCGCTGTCGCCTCGTCGGACACGACCGCTGCAGCCACACCGGTGCTGCGGCGGTGCACGCCCGGACCGCCGAGGGCGGTGGCGGTCAGCTGCTCGCCGGTGAACTCGGCGACGGCCCCCGGCCCCATGACGTAGGCGGAGGCGTCCTCGGTGAAGACGACGACGTCGGCCATCCCGAGCAGGAGCGCCGGTCCGCTGACGGTGGGCCCGGTCACGGCGAAGAGGATCGGGACGACCCCGCTGCAGGCAGCGATCGCACGAGCCGCCCCGCCCCACCCGTGGAGCGCAGCCACGCCGTCGTTCACATCGGCACCGCTCGAGGCGATGACGGCGACGAGAGGGATGCGAGCGTCGAGTGCGGCCTGGGCGGCGACGGCGAGCGTGGTGCCGCTCGTTGCATCGAGCGCGCCCCGGCGCAGCGTCGGATCGATCCGGGCGAGCACGACCGTGCGGCCGTTGAGCTGCTCGATGTTGGCGGTGACGGTGCCCGGCACCCGGGCGCGCAGTGCCACGGTCGCCCAGGGGGCGGTGACCTCCGGCGTCATCGCGTCGTCCCCTCGCCACCGGTGGGGAAGATGCCGGGCTGTGCCCCCGAGGAGGCGGCGACCACGTCGAGCAGCACCTGGGCGAGCGCGCGTGCGGGCGCTGATGGCAGGCCTCGACGTCGACGGGCGAGGGCGACCTGGCGGCGGCTGATCCCCTGGATGCCGACCCGGCGCCACGCTCCGCTCAGGTACGAGGGGACCGCGCTCGACGGGAGCACGGCGGCACCGAACCCCTCGAAGGTGAGCGAGGCGATGAGGCGGACGCCGTCGAGCTCGGCCTTGGCCTTCAGGGTGACGCCTGCGGCGGCCGCGGCGAGGTCGAGGTCGATGCGGATCGACGTGCCCGCAGGCGTCAGGAGCAGCTCGTGCTCGGCGAGCTCGGCGAGGGTCACCTCGTCCCGCCCGGCGAGGGGGTGGCCGGTCGGCGCCACGAGGACGAGGTCCTCCTCGAAGAGCGGGTTGACCTCGATGTCGGGATCGTCCACCGGAAGGTTCACGAGGGCGAGGTCGAGCTGGCCGGAGGCGAGCGAGGGGAGCAGCGCCGTCGTGTTCCCCTCGACGACGGACACCCGCACACCGGGGTGGCACACGACCATCGCCTCGAGGAGGGGTGGGAGCAGCCACCGACCGGTCGTGCCGATCACCCCGACGTGGACGTTGCCCGTGACGTCGGAGCGCAGCGATGCCACGTCGGCGACGAGGGCGTCGAGCTCTCCGGCGATCCGTCGCGCCCTGGCCACGACCACCTCGCCCTCTTCGGTCAGGCGGCCGGCGGCTCGATCGACGAGGATGGCGCCGAGCTCGCGCTCGAGACGGGCGATGTGGGTGCTGACGTTGGACTGGACGGTGTGGAGCACGTCAGCCGCAGCGGAGAAGGTCCCGGTGTCAGCGACGGCGGTGAGGGCGGCCAGCTGTCGGAGGTCCATCGACCGAGACGATAGCGCACATCACAAACAGCTGTTGGACAGATCGAACTGCCACCGGCATGATGATCCTCAGCAAGACGGCGTGAACCGGCCTCCCCCCCGGCCCGTTCCCGCTCTGAGGAAGTCGAGGCCGATCCGCCCCCCGGATCGGCCTCCTTTCTTTTTCCCGTGAAGCCCTGCGCCACCTGCGGCCGGCACGTGCTTGGACGCGAGATCGCCCCCGCCGATGGCGGGGGCGATCATCGTGCTCGCAGTGCCGTGATCGTCAGGCGGTGACCCGGCGGCGGATCGCCACGGCCCCGAGGGCGGCGGCCAGCAGCCCAGCGCCGGCGAAGGCGCCGGTCGGCGTGCCACCGGTGCGGGGGAGGGTGCCCTGGTTGAGCACGCCCTGGGCCCGGTCCGTCTCGTCGTTGTCGAACGGCTCGAAGCTCGCGTCGTTCGTCGCATCGTTGTCGCTGTGGCAGCCCGGGTCGGCCGAGTCGGCGACGGCGTCACCGTCGTTGTCGACGGTGTCAGAGCACTCCTTGGTCTCGCTGTCGTCGAGCGGGTCGAAGGAGTCTGGGTTGTCGGCATCTCCATCGGTGTGGCAGGCCGGGTCGTCGATGTCGGCGGTCCCGTCACCGTCGTTGTCCACCGTGTCGGAGCACTCCGGGATGTCACAGCTCGTGGGTCCGACCTCGGCGTGGCCGAGGCGCACCGTGGCGAGCGGGACGTCGCCGGCTGCGGCGAGCACGGTGACGACGAGCGCGTCCACGGCGATGCCGCCGCCTTCGGTCTCGGTGACCACGTTGCGCTCGATGTTGACGACCTCGCTCAAGCCGGTGTCGACGAGCACACCGTTGAGGGTGTCGATGAGGTCCTGCAGCGGGGCGTTCAAGGGCACGTCCGTGCCAGCGATGTCGAGGTCGATGATCTCGGAGTTGGCGGAGTACGACACGACACCGGCGGTGCACACCGCCACGGCCTCGCCGCGGACGGCGGCGGCTGACACGAGCGGGATCCCCTCGCCGACGACGTCGAGCAGCACCTGGGCGCCCTCGACCTGGCCGAGGCCCCGGGTGTTGTAGGGCCCGGCGACGGTCTGCTCGTTGACGGTGAGACCGGACTCGATGTCGCTTGCGACGTGGGCGTTGGCGATGGCGGTGAAGGTGCCGCTGACGGCGACCGGCTCAGCCGGGATGTCGACGACGGTGTCGGTGACATCGCCGGGTGGCGCCTCGACGGCGGCCTCGCCGCCGACGATCACCGGCTCGCCCTGGAGGGCGACCTCGCCGCCGAAGGCGCTTGCCGAGCCCGAGCTCACGGGGTCGGCGCCGGCGGGACTGACGGTGAGCACGGCCATCGACGCGAATCCGACGACTGCTGCGGCGAGACCAGCGCCGAGGCGCCGGCCGGGTCGAGTGCGGCTATCCATGGTGATCCTCCCAGATCTGGGGTTGGGTCCTGCGGTCATGGGGACCGCAACGTGGGACCTTCTGCCCATCTTCGTCCCCCATGTAACGCTACGTGAGCGAAAATGTCACGTAGCGTCGCATCTTGTGGTTGTCCCCGACTGAGTTCGCCGTCGGATGGCCCGGATCCTGCCACACGGGCACGGCCGACGCCCGGTGTGGCGGATTAGCGTCACGGAGATGGCCGACGCTGCTGCGTTCTTCGATCTCGATCGCACCCTCCTGCGGGGAGCCAGCGCGCCGGTGATCACCGCGGCGCTGAAGGAGGCGGGGGTGCTCCCCGACCGCTCCATCCCCGGTGAGCACGCCTTCTACCGGTTCTTCGAGGTGGTGGGAGAGACGCTGCCCGGCATGGCGCTCGCCCGTCGGGCGGCGACGTTCGCGTCCGGTTGGTCCTCGGAGGCAGTCGTCACCGCTGCGACCGAGGCGGCCAAGATCCTGACCGGCTCCGTGCAGCCGTGGGCCCGCCTGCTCATGGACGAGCACCGAGCGGCAGGTCGCCCGGTCGTGCTCGCCACGACCAGCCCCTTCGACATGGTGAAGCCCTTCGCTGACGCCCTCGGCCTGGACGACGTCATCGCTACTCGCTACGGCGTCGACGAGCACGGCAACTACGACGGGTCGATCGTCGGGAGCTTCGTCTGGGGCACCGGCAAGCTCGACGCCGTGCGTGCGTGGGCCGCGGAGCACGGCGTCGACCTGCGCCAGAGCTGGGCGTACTCCGACAGCGTCTACGACACCCCTCTGCTCAACGCCGTTCGCTTCCCGACCGCCGTCAACCCCGACCCGCGGCTGCGGGTGGTGGCTGCGATCCGCCGTTGGCCCACGCTGCACCTCGATGCGCCGCCCGGGGTGCCCAAGGTGGCTGGCATCGAGCCCTTCCAGGCCCTGCGGCCGTTCATGCGACCCGAGACATTCCCCTACGCCCGCTTCAAGATCGAGGGCACGGACCTCCTCCCGAGGACGGGTCCCGCGATCATCG
>JBBSLC010000097.1:0-11795 GCA_038255685.1 Acidimicrobiales bacterium
CAGGTTGTGCTTGATGACCCAGTCGCACTCCCGGTCGAGGGAGAGCGGGTCCGTGCCGAGGCCGGTCAGGCAGTGCTCCCACATGGCGAGCGCCTGCTCCTCGAGCGGGCTGACGCCGTTGGCCTCGGCGTAGCGGAGGGCACGGCTGAGGTACTCGGACTGGATGTCGAGCGCGGTGACCTCTCGACCGTTCGCCAGGCGGACGCGCTTGGTGCACGTGGGGTCGTGGCTGATCTCGCGGATCGCACGGATCGGGTTCTCGAGGGTCATGTCCCTGAGGACGACCTTGGGGTCCTCCAGCATGCGGAGCAGGATGGAGGCCGCACCGACCTTGAGGAAGGTCGCGTACTCGCTCATGTTCGAGTCGCCGACGATCACGTGGAGCCGCCGGTAGCGCTCGGCGTCGGCGTGGGGCTCGTCTCGGGTGTTGATGATCGGACGGCTGCGGGTGGTCGCGCTGCTCACCCCCTCCCAGATGTGCTCGGCCCGCTGGCTGATGCAGTACTGGGCGCCACGGGCGGTCTGGAGCACCTTGCCTGCGCCTGCGTAGATCTGGCGTGACACGAGGAACGGGATGAGGACCTCGGCGTAGTGCCCGAAGTCGTCCCGGCGGCTCGTGAGGTAGTTCTCGTGGCAGCCGTAGGAGTTGCCGGCGGAGTCGGTGTTGTTCTTGAACAGGTAGATGACGCCGCGGATCCCCTCCTCCCGGAGGCGCTGCTCAGCGAAGGTGAGCAGCTGCTCGAGGATCCGCTCGCCGGCCTTGTCGTGCACGACCAGGTCGTAGATCGAGTCGCACTCCGGCGTCGCGTACTCGGGGTGGCTGCCAACGTCGAGGTAGAGCCGTGCGCCGTTCTCGAGGAAGACGTTGCTGCTCCGGCCCCACGAGACGACGCGGCGGAACAGGTAGCGGGCGACCTCGTCGGGGCTCAGCCGGCGCTGGCCGCGCAGCGTGCAGGTGACCCCGTACTCGTTCTCGAGGCCGAAGATCCGCCGCTCCATGTGCGAACGCTAGCGGTGCAGCCCGCCCTGTCGGTGCCCCCCTCAGCTGAGGGTGGCGAGGTCCCGACAGGCGGCGGCACCCTCGAACGCCTCTCCCAGCTCCGGGTCGTCCACCGACGAGAGCACCTCTTCGAACTGGGCTCCGACCGCCGTGGCGCTCTCCTGAAGTGCGGCACCGATGTCCTGGAGGCCCGAGCCGAGTGCCATGGGGTCGTCGGCGGGGAGCGCCTCGGTGTCTTCGCGAGCACCGACGAAGAGCTCCCTGACGTCCTCGATGCCTGTCACGAGCTTCTCGGCGGTGTCCTCGCCGGTCTCGGTGTCGGGAGCGCCGGCGTCCTCGAGGTCCTCGACGAGGTCGTCGGTGAAGGCGATCGCATCGTCGAGGAAGGCGACGACGAGGTCCTTGCCGGCAGCGGGGTCCTCGGAGAGGGTGTTCGCGTCGTCGACGAGGCTGGTGCTCGCGACGTCGATGTCGTCGTACCAGCCGGCGATCGCGCCGCACACGCCCTCGGCGTAGTCGTCCGGCGCCACTGCGTCGTCGGCGTCGGTGTCGGCGGTGGTCTCGGTGCTCGCCGTCGACTCGCTGGCCGCCGGTTCGTCGTCATCGCCGCCGCAGGCCGCGAGGGGGGCGAGGGCGAGCAGTGCCAGCAGCAGGGGGGAGCGGCGCACGGGGGACCTTCCGGACGAGGGGGTCGAGCGGTCGCTCGAAGATAACCTGCGTCTTGTGGATCACCGCTCACTGGTCCCGGTGCTGCGGGTCAGGGATGCCTTCCACGCCCGGGTCGTGGTGGCCCGCCTCGGCTCGGAGGGGATCATCGCCCAGCTCCGAGGAGGCGATGGCCCCTACCCGATGGGCATGGTCGAGGTCCTGGTGCGTGCCGAGGAGCTCGTCGACGCCCAGGAGCTGCTGCTCGCCGACGAGGTCGAGTCGGCGTTCCCCGACGACGACGGCGACCCAGGGGGAGAGGCCAGGACCGGCCCGCCGAGGTGGACGATCGCCGTGACCGTCACGGTCGTCGTCCTCTACGCCCTCGCCCACACCCTGGGTGGTCGCTAGCGGAGCAGCGTCGCTCAGGTGGTGGCTGGGAGCAGCGCCGAGAGCGCTGCGCCCTCGATCCGCTTGAACGCGCGCCGGCCGTTGCCCCGGGCGAGCACCGCCACCTCGAGGTCGTCAGCCACGAGGATGCGATCGGGCCCGCCCAGCGCGCTGGCGCACGCCTGGAGCGCGTCGCCGAGCGAGCCGGGTTCCGGGTAGGCGACCTCGAGGCGGTCGTCGATGGCATCGGCATCGCCGCCGAGCACCACCTTGCGGGTCTCGTCGACCACGGTGCCGTCGTAGAGGATGTGGTAGAGCCGGTCGCCGCCGGGCTCCTCGCCCACCTCGGCCACGAGGATCTCGACCTCCATCGGCTTCATCTCGTTCGTGAAGATCTGGCCGAGGATCTGGGCGTAGTTGTTCGCCAGGCTGCGGGCGTCGACGTCCTCCCGGCTGTAGGAGTAGCCCTTGAGGTCGGCCGCTCGCACACCGGCGATGCGCAGCTGGTCGAACTCGTTGTAGCGACCGACGCCGGCGAAGGCGATCCGGTCGTAGATCTCGCTCACCTTCCGCAAGGTGTTCGATGGGTTCTCAGCGCAGATGAGGATCCCGTCGGCGTAGGTCGTGGCCGTCAGGCTGCGGCCCCGCGCGATCCCCTTGCGGGCGTAGTCGGCCCGGTCCTTCATGACCTGCTCGGGTGCGACGTAGAACGGCATGCTCATGCTGTCTGCTCCTGCACGGTGGCCGGACCGATCGGGCTGCGCTCGCTCATGACAGAGGCCCGCCGATGCTGGGGGCGGATCCCGAGGCGGTCGTGCTGTCGGGTGTGGCGAGGCGACCGACGAGGTCGCCGAAGCGCTCGGCGACCTCGGTCTCCTCGACCCGGACGAAGCCGTCGACGGTGATCGTGGCCATCGTGGGGTAGATCCCGCGCACGAGGTCAGGCCCGCCGGTGGCGGAGTCCTCATCGGCGGCGTTGAACAGCGCCGAGATGGCGAGGTCGAGCGTGGTCGCCCGATCGAGGTCGTCGCGGTAGCCGAGCTTGATGACGGTTCCGGCGTGGAGGCTGCCCGACCCGGTCGTCGCGAAGCCGGCCTCTTCGTAGCGGCCCCCGGTGATGTCGTACTGGAACAGCCGCCCTGTCGCTCGCCGCACGTCGTAGCCGGCGAAGAGCGGCACGACAGCGAGCCCCTGCATGGCAGCAGGGAGGTGAGCGCGGACCATGCCCGAGAGCTGGTTCGCCTTCCCCTCGAGGCTGAGCTCGACGCCCTCGACCTTCTCGTAGTGCTCGAGCTGCAGCTGGAAGAGCTTGACCATGTCCATGGCTGGCCCCGCAGCACCTGCGATGGCGACGCCGGAGTGGCGGTCCGCCGGGTACACCTTCTCCATCGTCCGGTGGCTGATGAGGTTGCCGGAGGTGGCTCGGCGGTCCCCAGCCATCACGACCCCGTCGGCGTAGCGGACAGCGACCACGGTCGTGCCGTGGGTGACCCCGTCCATGGCCGTCCCCGGCAGGGTCGGGACGACACCGGTGCGGCGGAGCAGGTCGGCGAAGCTCGACCCCGGATCGTCTCCCGGACGGTAGATCGGGAAGGTCATGGGGCGAGGCTATCCCCGCCCTTCGCCCTCCCGGTCCGGGCACACGGCCCTCCATCGACGGCCGACCCTGCATTGCAGGCGGCCGCCGGGTAGACGTGTCAGGTGCGCAGCGAGGGACGTCACCGGATCGCCGCCGCAACCTGGCGGGCGCCCTCATCGGGCTTGCTCTACGGACGCGTTGAGCTCGACGCCGCCGCGGCGCTGGCGTACCTCCGTGAGCTCGGTGCCGCCACCGGCACCAGGGTGACCATGACCCACCTCGTCGGGAAGGCGGTCGGGACGGCACTCGTAGCGGCACCGGACCTCAACGCCCGCGTGCTCTTCGGGCAGCTCCGCCGGCTCCCGACCGTCGACGTCTCCTTCGTGGTGTCGACGCGCGACGACGGCGACCTGTCCTCGGTGCGGGTGAGGTCGATCGACGAGGCATCGCTCGCCGACGTCGCCCGGGTGGTCACGACGCGGGCAGCCCCGGTGCGCGCTGGGGACGACGCCGACTTCGGACGGTCGAGCTCGCTCGTCGGCCGGATCCCCTATCCCCTCACCCGTCCGGCCATGTGGGCCGCCGGGTTCGTGCAGTCGGGCCTGGGCCGGTCGGTCCCTGCGCTCGGGCTCAAGGCGGACGGCTTCGGGGGGGCGATGGTGAGCAACGTCGCCAGCTTCGGTGTCGAGCAGGGCTTCGCAGCGCTCGTCCCCCTCTCGCGAGTCGGCGCAGTCGTCCTGGTGGGTGCGGTCACCGACCGCCCGGTCGCTCGTGACGGCGAGGTGGTCATCCGCCCCATGGTCGACCTCGGGGTCACGCTCGACCACCGACTCGTCGACGGCGCCCAGCTCGGCCCGGCGATCGCCGCCATCCGCCACGTGGTGGAGCACCCCACCGAAGCGCTCGGAGCGATCCAGACCGGCGTGCGCCCGCCCCCCCCCGCGCCCGATCACACGCCGTCGTGACCGCGACCCGTAGGCTGTGTGTGCTGGCGCATCGGTGCCGGCCCGCGTAGGCAACGACCTGCGCGCTGCCATCCGCTCTGTGATGGCATCCCCCCAAGCGCAAGGAAGTCCTCAGCATGTCCACGCCCGAGCACACGCGCCGCCGGCGCCGCCCGAGCGGCGCCCGCGCCGCTGACCACACGAACCAGCCCTCGCCCTCCGCCCCGCCGAGGGAGCGCCCCGCCCCGACCCCTCCGGCCGCAACCGCCGTCGACGCCGGCCCGGCCCGGTCGTTCCGCGAGCTCGGCGTGCCCGACTCGCTCGTCGCTGCCCTCGCTGCCCAGGGGATCGGCGAACCGTTCCCGATCCAGCAGGCGACCCTGCCCGACACCCTCGCCGGCCGCGACGTGCTCGGTCGGGGCCAGACCGGGAGCGGCAAGACCCTTGCCTTCAGCCTCCCGCTCGTCGCGAGGCTGATGGGCGGCGCGCGCCGCAACCGCCAGGCCAGGGCGCTCGTGCTCGTGCCGACCCGGGAGCTGGCGAACCAGGTGCTGGCCGTCGTCGAGCCGCTGGCAGCAACCGCTGGCCTCACCGCGACCGTGGTGTTCGGTGGCGTGGGCCAGAACCCCCAGGTCCGGGCGCTCGCTCGCGGCGTCGACGTGCTGATCGCCTGCCCCGGTCGGCTCGAGGACCTCATCGGCCAGGGTCACTGCGACCTCTCCGCCGTCGAGATCACCGTGCTCGACGAGGCCGACCACATGGCTGACCTCGGCTTCCTCCCTGCTGTCCGTCGCATCCTCGACCGGACCCCTGAGGTCGGTCAGCGGATGCTGTTCTCCGCCACGCTCGACAACGGCGTCGACGTCCTCGTCCGCCGCTACCTCGACCACCCGACCACACACTCCGTCGACCCCGCCGTGGCGCCCGTGTCGACCATGACCCACCACGTCTTCGCCGTGAGCACCGCCGACAAGCCGGCCGTGGTCCACGAGCTGGCGGCCGGCGAGGGGCGCAGCCTCCTCTTCATGCGCACGAAGCACACTGCCAAGAAGCTGGCCAAGCAGCTGACCGCAGCCGGCATCCCCGCGGTGGAGCTCCACGGGAACCTCAGCCAGGGGATGCGCGAGCGCAACCTCCTCGCCTTCACCGACGGCTCTGCCCGAGTGCTCGTGGCGACCGACATCGCCGCTCGCGGCATCCACGTCGACGACATCGAGCTCGTCGTGCACGTCGACCCACCCACCGAGCACAAGGCGTACCTCCACCGATCGGGCAGGACGGCACGTGCCGGTGCCGGCGGCGCCGTGGTCACCCTGGCGCTGCCCGAGCAGGCGCGCGACGTCCGCACCCTCGCCAAGCAGGCCGGCATCCAGCCGACCACCGTGACGGTCCGCCCCGGTGCCAGTGAGATCACCGCCCTGACCGGACCTCCCGCCCCCTACGTCGAGCCGTCAGTTGTGGTCGAGCAGCCCGCCCGCCCACGTGGCGCGGGCGGTGGGCGAAGTGGTGGCGGTGGCGGCCGGACGGGTTCGGGGCGCGCCGGTGGCGGGGCCCGCACCTCCAGTGGGCGCCAGGGCAGCGGGAACGGACCGGCCCGGACGCGAGCCGAGCTCGCCGCTCGCGCCGGTCAGGCGCCGGCTGCGCCGCGACGTCGCAGCCGGTAGGAGCACGACTCGCCTCAGCACGCTCGGCTCGATGTCGGAGCCGGCCAACGTTGCGAGTTCGTGACGATCTGCGAGATTCCGTCTCCCGGAGTGGGGGTCGGGTAGGGGCCAGCCATGGCATCGACGACCGCCCCCGAACGTCGCCACGACCTCACGACCGAGCTGGGGGGCACGCTGTGGCTGGCAGCGGCGCTCTTCACCGCCACGGTGTGCCTTGCCTTCAGCCTCTTGTGGCTGGTCGAGGGGGTCGCCGAGCCCCGACTGAGCATGGGACTGCTCGCCGGCGCAGCCATCGCATCGATCGTCGTCGCGTCGGTCGCCGACGGGTCGTGGTCCGCCCACCGCCTCGGCACCGCTGAGCTCGGCAACGCCACCCGTCTCCTCGGCATCACCAGCATCCTGTTCCTGCTCCCGACCGCCCTGATCTCCCTCTCCCCCGTCGAAGCCGAGGGGCCCGCCTCCCTGGCCGCTCGTGACCTCGGAGCCGGGTGCCCGGCCGACGAGGTGCCGAGTGCGGCGTTCACCGGCGTGGCGGTCGGATCCGCCCAGGAGCGGACAGCCAGCTGCCTCGCCTGGTGGGGCGTGCTCGACGCCGGGACCGCCGACGTCGCCCCCGCTGGTGAGGCCGCACGGGGTGAGGTCGCCGCGCTCCTCGACGGCATGGCGCGCAGCGCTGGGCAGTCGCTCCGGCCCGCACCTGTCGGGTCCGTCCCCGCAGACGCTGCCGACTCCGAGCACGCGGCTGCCATCGGTCGGCTCGCCGCCGCCGGCATCATGGGCGGGGTCGGCGACGAGCGCTTCGAGCCCGAGCAGGCCGTCACCCGTGCCCAGCTCTCGACCCTCGTCGCCCGGCTGCACACCCACGTCACCGCCGGTGAGCTGACGACCGACAGGACCGACCTGTTCGCCGACATCGAGGGCAACGTCCACGCGGACGCCATCCGTGGCGCAGCGGTGGCTGGGATCGCGATCGGTGACGGCGACACCTTCGGCCCGGACGCACCGGTCACGAGGGCCCAGCTCTTCACCATCCTCGCCCGCACCCTCGACCTCTGGGCCGCCGACCACGCCGTCGACCTGCCCGGGTAGCTCGCAGACGCCAGCACTGTCACTCAGACTGCTCGCTGGCTTGTCAGCTCTCGATGAGTGCCCTCAGGCGCGCACGGATCAGCTCGTTGGAGCTGTGGACCTCCTCGTCAAATGCGTCGAGGTAGGCCGCCGCAGCCCGGCACCGCTCGGGGTCATCGGCGAGGAGGCCGAGCGACTGGTTGCACGGGAAGCACAGCAGCCCCCGCACCTTCCCGGTGCCGTGCTCGTGGTCGACGTGCAGCGAGATGTCCGGTCGAGGAGCCCGACCGCAGATCGCACACCCGCCACCCTGCGCCACGAGCATCTCGTCGTACCGATCTGATGTGATCCCGAACTTCCGTCGAAGGTGGGAATCGCGGTCGTGCCGTTTTACCTCTGGCCGCTCGCGTCTCTTACGGTTGTAAGCAGCGTAGTACTCCGGGTTCTTTCGGCGGGATCTGAGCACACTTTCGATTGCCTTCTGCGGGTCGGCGTCGTATCGAGCCTTCTTCGCAGCCAGGTTGCAGACCTTGCAGTCGTTCCGAAAGCCGTCCCGCATCCCCTTCATCACGTAGAACTCGGTGATCGCTTTGGTCTCACCGCACTTGGTGCACCGCTTCGTCTTGATGTCCATCACGGAAACAATACGGTGAGGGTATGACAGAGATCTCCCAGGTGACGAAGCTTGATTTCACACATCTGGGAGAACTACACAGGGTGGTTATTCGCCTCCTTTCTGTACGTATGATCGAACAAAATCCTCACTATTGACTTCGAGGACTTCGTCGATTTCGTCCAGGAGATCATCCAATTCCGCCTTGAGCTTCTCACCCTTCTCAGAGGAAGTCGGGACGTTCTCGACGACCTCTTCATCCTTGCGGGAGGGGGTTTCTCGCTTGATCTGCTCTCGTTCTGCCATTGGTTCCTGCTGCCTTTCTCTAGGCGCCCAACCGGTCGAGGAGCTCGGCCGGTGTCGCACAGCTCTCGAGGAGGTCATCGACCATCGCGGCCGTGCCCTTCAACGGTTCCATCATCGGCACCCGGCGGAGTGGATCCCCGCCGATGTCGAAGACGAGGGAGTCCCAGTTGGCCGCCACGATGCTGCTGGCGAAGCGCTGGAGGCACTTGCCCCGGAAGTAGGCCCGGGTCGTGGTCGGCGGCTCGGACACCGCCCTCGCCACCTCGTCGTCGGTGCTGATCCGCTCGAGGCCGAGCCGGGCGGCCAGGCAGCGCTCAGGGCGCAGGTCGTGGTACTGGAGGTCGAGGGCGGCCAGGCGGGGCGAGTCCCACGCCAGGCCGTCCCGCTCGGCGTAGGCGGTGAAGAGCTTGCGCTTGGCGATCCAGTCGACGGTGGTGGCGAGCGACTCGGGATCCGTCTCGAGCGCCTCGAGGGTGGCCTCCCACCGGAGCAGCACGTCGGCGCCCACGTCGGTGCCCACCGACTCGAGCCCCCGGCTCTCCGCCCACTTCTTGGCGTAGCCGAGGTACTGCCATTGCAGGTCGAGCGCCGTCATGCGCCGGCCGTCGGCGAGGTCGAGGACGAGGCTCAATGACAGGTCGTACGACACCCGCCGCAGCGCTGCGACGGGCGCTGCCAGCGACAGGTCCCGTGGCAGCTCGTCGTCCTCGATCATCGCCAGCACGATCGACGTCGTCCCGACCTTCAGGTAGGTGGCGACCTCGCTCATGTTGGCGTCGCCCACGATCACGTGGAGCCGTCGGTACTTCTGGGCATCGCAGTGGGGTTCGTCCCGGGTGTTGACGAGGGGGCGCTTCAGCGTCGTCTCGAGCCCGACCTCCTCCTCGAAGAAGTCTGCGCGTGAGGTCAGCTGGAACGGCACGTCGACGTTCGTGAGCCCGGCCGCCTCGGTCCCGACCTTGCCCGCACCGGTGAACAGCTGGCGGGTCACGAAGAACGGCATGATCCCGCTCACGATCCGGCCGAAGGGCACGGCCCTGTCCATCAGGTAGTTCTCGTGGCAGCCGTAGCTGTTGCCCTTGCCGTCGCTGTTGTTCTTGTGGACGATGATCTCCTGGCCGTCCGGCAGCACGGCGGCGGCGGCGACCATCGAGTCGACCAGGATCTGCTCGGCAGCCCGGTCCCACACCGCCACCTCGCGGGCATCGCTGCACTCGGGGGTCGAGCACTCGGGGTGGGCGTGGTCCACGTAGTAGCGGGCGCCGTTGGTGAGCACGGCGTTGACGAGGTGGGTCTCGACCTCGGGCGGGAGCGAGCCCTCTGCCTGGAAGCCCCGGGCGTCGGTGCCGGGTGACTCGTCCTCGAAGTCCCAGCCCACACCGGTCTCGAGCGAACGGCGGGAGAGCGACGACACGTAGGCGTTGATGAGCATGGAGGAAGCAGCGATGGGGTTCGACTCACCGCCGCCGCGCAGCACGATGCCGTACTCCGTCTCGACCCCGCACACCTTCCGGATGGCCACGGTTCGACCCTACCCGTGGGCCCTGTCCGAACGGGCCCGCCGGGGCCCGGCCGACGAAGGCCCTACAGGTACTGCCCGGTCGCCACCCGCTCGAGGGAGCGACCGCCGGCAGGCTCGTCCTCGGCCCCGTGGGAGACGAGGGTGCGCACGTAGACGATCCGCTCGCCCTTCTTGCCGGAGATCTTCGCCCAGTCGTCGGGGTTGGTCGTGTTCGGGAGGTCCTCGTGCTCCTTGTACTCCTGGGCGATCGAGTCGGTCAGGTCCTTGACGCGCACGCCGGGGGGCCCGCCGGCGATGAGCCGCTTGATGGCGAGCTTCTTCGCCCGGCGGACGATGTTCTCGATCATCGCTCCTGACGAGAAGTCCTTGAAGTACATGATCTCCTTGTCACCGTTCTGGTAGGTGACCTCCAGGAACTGGTTGAGCTCGTCGGTCTGGTACATGACCTCGACGGTCCGCTCGATCATCACCCGCACGGCCTTCTCCCGGTCGCCCCCGCCGAGCTCGACGACCTCGTCCTCGAAGAGGGGGAGGTCGGCGGTGAGGTAGCGAGCGAAGATCGAGGTCGCCGCCGCCTCGTTCGGGCGCTCGATCTTGATCTTCACGTCGAGGCGCCCGGGCCGCAGGATGGCCGGGTCGATGAGGTCCTCACGGTTGGAGGCGCCGATCACGATCACGTTCTTGAGCGTCTCCACGCCGTCGATCTCGGCGAGGAGCTGGGGCACGATCGTCGACTCCATGTCGGAGCTGATGCCCGTGCCCCGGGTGCGGAACAGGCTCTCCATCTCGTCGAAGAAGACGATGACGGGCACGCCCTCCTCGCTCTTCTCGCGTGCTCGCTGGAACACCTGGCGGATCTGGCGCTCGGTCTCGCCCACGTACTTGTTGAGCAGCTCGGGGCCCTTGATGTTGAGGAAGTAGCTCCGCGCTGCGGGCTCTCCGGTGACCTGGCTCACCTTCTTGCTCAAGCTGTTGGCCACGGCCTTCGCGATGAGGGTCTTGCCGCAGCCAGGCGGGCCGTAGAGGAGGATGCCCTTCGGTGCCGGGAGCTTGTACTCGGCGAAGAGAGCCTGGTGGAGGAACGGCAGCTCGACGGCGTCCATGATCATCTCGATCTGGCTGTCGAGGCCGCCGACGTCCTCGTAGGAGATGTCGGGCACCTCCTCGAGCACGAGCTCCTCGACCTCGGGCCGCTCCAGTCGCTCGAGCAGCAGGCCCGAGCGGGGGTCGAGCAGGACGGTGTCGCCCGAGCGGAGCGTGGTGCCGACGAGCCAGTCAGCCAGCTCCACGACGCGCTCCTCATCGGCCCTGCCGACGACCATCGCCCTGGTCCCGCCCTCGAGCACCTCTCGGAGCGAGACGACCTCGCCCGACAGCTCCGAGCTGCGGGCCATGACCACGTTGAGCGACTCGTTCAGGACGACCTCGAGCCCTCGCGAGAGCTCCTGGTCATCGAGGTCGGGGTGCACGGCGACGCGCATCTTGCGCCCCCCAGAGAACACGTCGACGGTGCCGTCGTCGTTGCGCCCGAGCAGCGTGCCGTACGCCGACGGCGGTTGGGTGAGCTTCTCGACCTCCTCGCGCAGCGCGGCGATGTGCTCGCGCGCTTCGCGCAGGGTGTACGTGAGCTTCTCGTTCTGGGAGACCGCTTGGGCGAGCTGGCCCTTCGTCTCGAGCAGCCGCTCCTCCAGGGTGCGCACCCGCTTGGGGGCGTCCTGGATCTTCCTGCGGAGGAAGGCGACCTCCTCCTCGAGCGTCATCGCCTGCTCGCGCAGCTCCTCGAGCTCGGTCTCGTCGTTCCCAGACACCTGCGACCACCTCCTGTCGCCCCGATTCGGACCCTACACGGACGTCCCCACCCTGCCGCACCACGCCGACTGCGCACAGTTGGGTTTCTTCCGGCCGCGCCGGGTAAATTGGCCCGACGCCGACGACAGGGTCGGAACCGATGTCACCAACAGGCGCTGCGCGCCGCGGGAGGCTGCTCCACATGAAGGTCTGGATCGACCAGGATCTCTGCACCGGCGACGGTCTCTGCGAGGAGATCGCACCCGACGTGTTCAC
>JBBSLC010000098.1:0-11418 GCA_038255685.1 Acidimicrobiales bacterium
CAGCTCGTCGAGCGGCGGTGGGATGGAGAGGCGTCGGCCGCCGCGGAGGCGGAAGACGGGGTCGAGCACCATGCCGCTGAACGCCGGTCCGATGCCGGCCATCGCCACGTGCACGAGGTAGGGCGAGACGCCCACGGCGAGACCGAGGGCGAGGTACCGGACGCGCGCCGGTGCCATCCCCCGCACGAGGGCGATGGCGGCGAGCGAGAGGGCGAGCACCAGGTCCGGGCGGTAGAGGAGGCTTGCGCCGGCGAGGAGACCGGCGCCGATGGCAGCCCGGCGCGCCCAGCGGTCGTCGGTCGAGAGGCGGCTGCGCAGCCCGAGGTGCACCGACCAGAGCCCGAGCGCCACGGCCCCGATCCAGGCGAGGGCGGTGAGGCCGGTCGGGGGCACGATGAGCAGGAGCGAGATCGCCGCGCAGAGCAAGGCGATCGTCCGGGACCACAGCCGCGCGATGGCGAACACGCCGAAGACCAGACCGACGTGCTGCGCGAGGCCGACGAGTCGCTCGGCGGTCAGCGAGACCCCGAACACCTCGAAGACGGCGGCCAGCACCCAGAGGCTGCCGGGGCCGTACAGGTGGAGGAAGTCCCGGTTCGGGACCAGCCCCTCCATGACCATCTCCGGGAAGACGAGCATGAAGCCCTCCTCCATCGGGGGGCCCTGGTTGCGGAGCTGGCCGTAGAGGGGCACGAGGAACGCGACGACCAGGAGCGCGACCGCCAAGCCGGTCCGCTGTCCGCCGCTGCGGCGGTCCAGCCACCCTCGGCGCGTGACCGGCACCTCGTCGGTCGCCCCGGCAGGGGCCCCGTCGACGGGTGCGATCGACGGCATGGGCGGCCAGGGTAGTGGTGGGCCGGCCCACTCGACTGCCGCCGCTAACCTCGCCGCCCATGCTCTGGTTCGAGCGCCACGTCGTGGCTTCCCTCACCGAGACCTCGGATGTCGAGCAGCGGTCGGCGATCGAGTCCTTCGTCGACTCGACGCTGCAGGCGATGCCCGAGCACCTGCGTGCCGGGGTCGCAGCCGAGTCGTTCGCGCTCGGTGCGTGGGCGAAGGTCCGGCGAGCCGACCCGGCAGCGGTGGTCGCGTCGCTGCGCCGGAGCCCGGTCGGCCTCCTGCGCCAGTACGAGCGGCTGCTGGGCTCACTCGTGCTCTTCGCCGAGCACGAGCTCGCCGTCGATCGCACCACATGAGGAGCATCGACACCGAGGTCCTCGTCATCGGATCAGGTGCAGGTGGCGCATCGACCGCTGCGTCGGTCTCCGCCGCCGGTCGACGGGTGCTCGTCGTCGAGGAGGGCCCGTGGGTCGACCCCGACGCCATCGAGCCGTTCTCCCTCGAGGAGATGGTCGCGAAGTACCGCCACCACGGCTCGAGCGCAGCGCTCGGCAACCCGCCGATCGCCTACGCCGAGGGTCGCTGCGTGGGTGGCAGCACCGAGGTCAACAGCGGCCTGTGGCACCGGCTCCCCGCCGATCTCGCCGACGAGTGGCGGCGGACCTACCAGATCGACTCCTTCACCCCCGAGGACCTCGACGTCCACGCCGAGCGCATCGAGGTCGACCAGTCGGTCTCACGGGTGCCCGGCGCACCACCCAGGTCGTCGGCGCTGCTCGAGCGGGGTGCGGACGAGCTCGGCTGGCGCTCGGTCGAGTTCCCCCGGGTGTTCCGCTACGACGCCGCCGGTCGCGGCACCAAGCAGACGATGGCGAGGACGCTCATCCCCCGAGCTGTGGAGGCCGGCGCCACGGTCATGGCGGACTGCAGGGTCGTGAAGCTCATCGGTGGCAGGGGACGTGTCACCGGGGCGCGCTGCCAGGCCCGGCGCCCCGACGGCACGAGCGAGGACGTCATCGTCCGCGCCGAGCAGGTCTTCGTGTGCGGTGGGGCGATCCAGTCGCCGGCGCTCCTCCAGCGCAGCGGCATCCGACGCCAGATCGGTCGTGGGCTGAAGCTCCACCCGACGATCAAGATCGCTGCCCGCTTCCCCGAGCCCGTCGACCACGACGGCGTTCCCATGCACCGGATCACCGAGTTCGCGCCGAACCTCACCATCGGCGGCTCGGCGAGCAGGCGCTCGCACATCGCGCTCGCGCTGGCCGACTCAGGAGCGCCCGATCCTGCGGCGCTCGCCGACTGGGAGAACGTCTCCGTGTACTACGCGGCGATCAGGAGCGAGGGATCGGGTCGCGTCATCGCCCTGCCGGGCACGTCGGCGCCGCTCGTCACCTACCGGCTGACCGAGGCCGACGTCAGCCGCCTGGCGCGAGGGCTCGTCCACCTCGGAGAGGCGCTCCTGGCAGCAGGCGCGACGGAGCTCGTCCCGTCGGTGATCGGGGCCAGGACCGTCCGGCGCGCCGACGAGCTCGTCTCGTGGTGGGACGCGGTGTCTCGCACCCAGGCCAACCTGATGACCGTGCACCTCACCTCCTCGATCCGCATGGGAGAAGCCCGGGCCCGCACCGGCGCCGACAGCTTCGGCCGGGTCTGGGGCTACGAGAACCTCCGGGTGAACGACGCCTCGCTGCTGCCGGATGCGCCAGGCGTGAACCCGCAGGCGGCGATCATGACGATCGCAGCGCGCAACGCCGAGCAGTTCCTGGCGAGCACGTGACGTCGCCCGAAGCCGACCTCGACGGTCGCGGTGACGACGTCGTCGTCACCGGCGCCGCCGGCTGGTTGGGGCACAACCTCGTGCGGGCGCTCGTCGGGACGCGCAGCCGGGTGCGGTGCCTGGTGCACCAGCCCTCCGACGGTCCGCTCCTCGAGGTCCTCGGCCGCAACGTCGAGGTGGTGGTGGGAGATCTCCGCGACCCTGCGGCGGTCGACCAGCTCTTCGAGGGCATCCCCGGCGCGACGGTGCTCCACGCCGCCTCGGTCATCCACCCGGCGGGCAGGGTGCGAGAGCTCTTCGACGTGAACGTCGGCGGCACCGAGCTCGTGCTCGACCGGGCACGCCGCAGTGGGGCATCACGCTTCCTCCACGTGTCGTCCAACTCGCCGTTCGGGGCGAACGAGCGACCGGAGGACCGCTTCACCGAGGCGTCGGCCCCGAACCCCTATCTCGCCTACGGCACCTCGAAGCTGGAGGCGGAGCAGCTGGTGCAGCGCAGCTTCGACCGGGGCGACCTCTCGACGGTGATCCTGCGGCCACCGTGGTTCTACGGCCCGCACCAGCCCGCAAGGCAGAGCACGTTCTTCTCCGCCGTGCGCAAGGGTCGCTTCCCGATCATCGGCGACGGGGCGCAGCAGCGCTCCATGGTCTTCACCGGGAACCTGGTGGACGCGCTGCTCGCTGCCTAGGTGGCCCCCGCTGCGCCGGGCAAGGCCTACTGGATCGCCGATGCGCAGCCCTACGAGCTGCGTCAGATCATCGCCACGGTGCGCGACGCCCTGGCGGCGGAGGGCCTCCCCGTCACCGGCGGGTCGTTGCACATCCCGTCGCTCGTCGGGTCCGTCGCCGCAGGTCTCGACGCCGCCCTCCAGGCGCGTGGGCGCTACATGCAGCCGCTCCACGTCCTCGGTGAGCTGAAGGACACGATCGCCTGCGACATCTCCCTCGCCCGCGCGGAGCTGTCGTGGGAGCCGGCGGTGTCGTTGCTCGAGGGGATGCGGGCGAGCATCCGCTGGTGCCTCGAGCGCGGTGAGGAGCTGTGACCCGGCTCCTGATCACCGGCGGCAGCGGCTACTTCGGGACCGAGCTGGCGGCGCGGGCGGTCGCGAGGGGGGACACCGTCAAGACGTTCGACCTGAACCCACCGAGCAGCGACCTCGGGGTGGAGCACGTGACCGGCGACGTCCGTGATCGCGCCGCCCTGCGAGCGGCGTGCGCCGATGTCGACGTCGTGCTGCACAACGTCGCCCAGGTCCCCCTCGCGAAGGACAAGGACCTGTTCTGGTCGGTGAACGTCCTCGGCACCGCCAACGTGCTGCTCGCAGCACGGGACGCCGGCGTCGCCAAGGTGGTCCACACCTCCACGAGCGCCGTCTACGGCATCCCCGAGCAGAACCCGGTCGACGAGTCGTCTCCGACCCGACCGCTCGAGGCCTACGGGAAGGCGAAGCTCGAGGCCGAGCTGCTGTGCCGGGAGGCGGTGGCAGCGGGCCAGGACGTCACCATCATCCGGCCCCGCACCATCCTCGGCCACGGTCGGCTCGGGATCATGGCGATCCTGTTCGAGTTCGTCGCAGAGGGTGCACCCGTCTACGTCTTCGGGTCCGGTGCCAACCGCTACCAGCTGGTGCACGCCGACGACCTCGCCGAGGCGTGCCTGCTGGCAGGCGAGCGCGAAGGGCCGGCTGCCTACAACATCGGGGCGACCGAGTTCGGGACCATGAGGGAGACGCTGCAGGCGCTGGTCGACCACGCAGCGACGGGGTCGAGCGTCCGCTCGCTGCCGGTCGGGCCGGCACGAGCGGCGATGCAGGCGCTCGGCGGGGTCGGCCTCGTCCCCTTCGCGCCGTACCACTGGCTCCTGTACGGCGAGTCGCTCTGGTTCGACACGACCCGGGCGCAGACCGAGCTCGGTTGGCGACCCCAGCACTCGAACGCATCGATGGTGGTCGAGTCCTACGAGTGGTTCCTCGCCCACCGCGGGGAGCTCGCAGCCTCGAAGGGATCGCGGCACCAGTCGCCCGCACGCCTCGGGCTGTTGAAGGCGCTGAAGCGCCTGCCCTGAGACGCCTTCTTGACCTGGCGTCAGGAGGACCGCGCGCCGTCGCTCAGGAACACGCCGACGTAGCGGGTCCAGCCACCCTCGGCGACGAGCAGCCGCCCGACGTCGTCGGGTGCGAGATCAGGCTCCCGGAGCAGGCCGAACTGGAGCGCGCCGACGATGCTGCCGTCGTCCACCGTGCGCAGGGCGGCGCGGGTCGGCAGGAACCGGCGAGGCGCGTCGAGGACGAGGCCGCCCCGTCGCTCGATGCTGCGTCGCAGCGGCGCCTGCGCCGCAGCGAGCACCTCGAGCTCCTCGTCGGGCGGGGCCTTCGAGGCCAGGAGCGTCCCCGGGCCGTCGGCGGCGGTCACGGGCGCACGGCGAACGACGACCGCGAGCGAGCCGACGAGGACTCGGTCCCTTCGGGCTCGGTGCTCGCCGAACGAAGCAGCGTGGCGGTCATCCACCACCACGTCGAACCCGTCGCGCTCGAGGGCGAGCACGAGGCCGCTGGCGACGATGTTGGCCTCGATGTCCCCCGAGAGGTCGACGAGGTAGGTGCCATCGCGGTCGAGCGCGCTCGTGACCTGCGCCGCCAGCGGCCGCACGGCGGGCACGAGGGTCGGCCACATCGGTCGGACGGAGGAACCCGTGGCGGCGTGCACGACGAGGCCGAGAGCGATGAGCACGCCCGCCGCAGCCCCCAGCCTCGGGTGCGCCGGTGCCGTCCGCTCCACGATGGCCACGACCACCGCAGCGGTGACGGCTCCCCAGAGGAGCAGCGTCGAGGGCCACAACCAGAGGTAGTTGTGGAGGGCGGCTGCGTTGAACAGGGTGTCCGGCACACGTGACACGAGCGCCAACCCGGTCGCCAGGCAGCCCACGGCGACCACCACGGCGGCGGTGATGCTCGGGTGGCGCCTCCGATGGACGATCGCTCCGACGACGGCAGCGACGACGACGGTGGCTGCTCCGAGCGCCTCGGCAGCGCTCACCGGCCCCAGGAGGAGGTGGACGTCGGCCTGGTCGGCCGTCCACACCGGCCAGGGGCCGATGGCGCTCCCCACCACCCGCGCCGCACGGGTCCAGCCGAGCGTGTCCCCGAGCGGTCCTGACGCACCGAGCAGCCCACCGAGGTTGCCGGTGGCAGCGAGCTGGTCCACGAGGACCGGTGCCCACAGCGCGAGGGTCGCGGCTCCTGCCGTCAGGGCGGGGCCGCTCCGCACGGTGTCGGTGATCCGCAGGGGTCGGCCGGCCCGGAGAGCGCCGACGGCGCGCAGGAGCGCCACAGCAGAGGCTGCGATGGTCACGCCGGCGACGAGACCGAAGAGGGCGAGGTGGCTCTGCGCGGCATAGGTGCCTGCGACCACGGCGAGCGGAGCCGCCCACCGCCGCCGCTCGAGCACCGCCACGACCGCGACGAGGAACGCGGCGAAGGGGAGGAGGGCGGCATAGGGGTTGTAGGGATCGGCGAGCACGTCGCCGCGGAGCGGCCAGGTGCTCGCTCCGAGCGCGACACCGACGACGAGGCCCATGACCACCCCGAACGACCGTCGGGCCCACCAGACGATGCCGATGGCCGCAGTGGCGTTCACCAGTGCGATCGCCGCCAACGGAGCCAGGGGAGCAGGCAGGGACGACGGGAGGGCGAGGAGCCAGAGCTCCAACGGCCCGGGGTGGTGGAGCTGCGTGCCGGCCGCGGCGCTCAACGTGGTCGGCATGCCCAGGAGCGGCGTGTGGCGGGTGAAGGTGTCGAGCGAGCGCAGGACCATGATCGCGGTGTCCGACGCCGGGACCCACGCCGGTGGTGCGGTGAGCACGGACCAGCCGATCGACCAGGTGCCGGCGATCGCGGCGAGCAGCGCGAGGGCAGCGGACCGCACGGCGGGCAGGTACCGCTCGTCGGCGACGGGACCGCTGCTCCTGACCCCGCCCGAGGACGGGTCCTGTCGCACCGGGGTCATCGTGGCACAGAGCGGTCACGTCGGCGTCGTCTCGCAGCGCACGCTCTGGGGTCGGGGAGCACCGCACCGCTGCTCTCGCCGCCACGGAGCGGCGAGCACCGGCCCCTATGCTCAGCCGCCATGGCGCCCCGCTCCAGGTCCGGTGTCCTGGCCCTCGACGAACCGCCGCAGGTCGTGGCAGGCCGGGACGGGGAGCCGGTCACCGGGAGCCCCGAGGACAAGGCGCTCGGCAGCGACGACCGCACCCGGACCCGGCGATGGGTCGTCCCCGCGCTGCTCGCGCTGCTCCTCGTGCCCCTCGTCGTCGCGCTCGCTGCGCTGCGGCGCCCCCAGTGGTTCCCGATCCTCGATCTGGCCATGACCGAGCTGCGGGTGCGTGACGTCGGTACGTCGAACACCCCGCTGATCGGGCTCCCCGGCCGCATCGGCGTGCTCGGTCAGGACCAGGGGAGCCACCCCGGTCCACTCAGCTTCTGGGCCCTCGCCCCGACCTATCGCCTGTTCGGCTCGACCGCCTGGGCGATGGAGGTGGCGGCCGTGGCCATCCATGCGGTGGCCCTCGGCACGGCGCTGTGGGCCGCGCGCCGACGCGGCGGCGTGCGGCTCGCCCTCGGGCTGGCGGCGGTGCTCGCCGTGCTGCTCCGCGGCTACGGAAGCGGGTTGCTCACCGAGCCCTGGAACCCCTACATGCCCTTGCTCTGGTGGGTCGTGCTGCTCGTGGCGGCGTGGTCGATCCTCGACGGGGACCTGGTGCTCCTCCCCGTGGCGGCGTTCGCCGCGTCGCTGTGCGCGCAGACGCACGCGCCGTACCTCGGCCTGGCCGGCGGCATCGGTGCGCTCTGCCTCGTCGCCGCGGTGTGGTGGGCCGTGCGACGACGCCGCGAGGGCGGGTCGCGAGGCGCGCTGCTCTGGATCGCCTCGGCGGCGGCGCTCGGCGCCGCGCTGTGGGCGGGGCCTGTCATCGACCAGCTCACGGTGCAGCCGGGCAACGTCGACCTGCTCGTCTCCCACTTCGGGGATCCGCCCGAAGAGGCCGTCGGCCTGCGCAAGGGGGTGGAGATGACACTGCTCCACCTCGACCCGTGGCGCCTGGCGACCGGCCAGGATGCAGCGACCGGGTCGCTCGTCGATGCGTCGCAGGCACCCGTGGGGAACCTCCTCCCCGGCCTCGGGGTGCTCGTGGTGTGGCTCGGCGCCGTCGGCCTGGCCGTGCGGCTCCGACACGTCGGCTCCCTGCGCCTCCACCTGGTGGTCGCGACAGCACTGGCGCTCGCAGTCGTGTCGATCAGCAGGATCTTCGGCCAGCTCTGGTACTACCTCATGATCTGGGCGTGGGGCATCACCGCGCTGCTCATCCTCGCTGCGGGATGGACCTTCGCGGCGGCCGTCGCCGGTCGGCTCGAGCGCCGTCGTCGCACGTCCGTCGCCCGGGTCGGAGCGGTGGGGCTCGTCGCCGTCACGCTGGCCTCGACGCTGGCCTTCGCCGTGGACGCGACCGATGCCGAGGTCCCTGCGCTGCCGCTGTCGCGCACCATGGCGGCGCTCGTGCCCTCGACGGTCGACACCCTCGGCGGCGGCGACGTCGTGGGAGGAGGGCGCCAGGGGCGGTACCTCGTGACGTGGTCCGACGCCCTGTACATCGGCTCCCAGGGGATCGCGCTCGTCAACGAGCTCGAGCGCGAGGGGTTCGACGTCGGCGCCATCGAGCCGTGGGGCGTGCCGGTCGCCCGCCACCGCGTGCGTGCGCCTGAGGACGCGACCGCCGTGGTCCACCTCGCGACCGGCTTCCACGTGGAGCGGTGGCGGGCGAAGCCAGGCGTGGAGGAGATCGCCTTCATCGACCCGAGGACGCCGGCGCAGCGCACGGAGTACGAGGCGCTCCGCGAGCTCGTGATCAGCGAGCTCCGAAGCGTCGGCCTCGAGGACCGGCTCGTGGACGTCGACGAGAACCTGTTCGCGGTGGCGATCGACAGCAGGGCCACGAAGGTGGCACAGGACGCGATGACGCGGATGCTCGACCTCGGGCTGCCGACGGCGGTCTTCGTCGCCCCGGTCAGCCGGATGGATTGAGGTGCTCCGCCTCGACGCGCCCGAAGCGCCCGGCGAGCTCGTGACCGCTGCGGACCGACGCCCCGGAGCGCCCGCACGCGCCGGACAGGGCGTGGCGGTGTGGGCCGCGCGTGCCTCCGTCCTGCTCGCGCTGCTGCCGATCCTGGTCGCGACGGTGCGAGCGGTGGCGAGCGGGTGGCTCCCGGTCGGTGACAACGCCTACTTCGCCATCCGCGCCCGCGACGTCTTCACCGAGCACCACCCGCTCCTCGGCACCTGGACCTCCGCCTCGATCAGCGCGGGGACGAACTTCAACAACCCGGGTCCGCTTTTGTTCGACCTGCTCGCGGGGCCGGCCAAGCTGGTCGGCGGTGGGGCCGGGGTGGCCATCGGTGCCGCGCTGGTGAACACGGCCGCCGTCATCGTCATCGCCATCGTGGCCCTCCGCAGGGGCGGGCCGGTCCTCTGCGCCCTCGCCATGGTCGTGGCCGCCGCCCTGAGCTGGACGATGGGCAGCGAGCTGCTCTTCGATCCCTGGCAACCGCACAGCCTGCTCCTGACGTCGCTCCTGCTCGTGGCGCTCGTGTGGTCCGTCGCCAGCGGCGACGTCGTCCTCGCGCCGCTGACCGCCGGGCTCGCCAGCCTGGTCGTGCAGACCCACCTCAGCTACGCCGTGATCGTCGCCTCGCTCGGTGCGTGGGCGCTCGTCGGCCTCTCGGCCTCCCTCCGCCGCCTCCGCCGCACGGACCCTGGCGCGTGGCCCCGGTTGCGACGGCGCAGCGTCCGATCGCTCGGCGTCGCAGCCGTGGTGCTCGTGGCGTGCTGGGCACAGCCGATCGTCGAGCAGGTCGCAGGCGAGGGAGCGGGCAACATCACGAGGCTCGCAGAGAGCGCAGGCGGCTCGGCGGAGACCGTGGGCATCGAGCTCGGGACGCGCATCGTGGCCGGCGTGGTCACGTCACCCCCGGGGCTCGTGCGCCCCTCGTTCGAGCGGGCGCTCCAGCCGTCGGACACCGGTGCGGAGGTGCGACCCGGCGTCCGGCTCCCCGCGCTCCCCTCGACGGCCGTGGCGGCCGCGTCGCTCGCCCTCCTCGCCGCGCTGCTGGTCGGACTGGTGGTCCTGACGAAGCGCCTCGGAGATCGAGCGGCGATGACGGCTGCCGTCACAGCAGCCGTCGCCCTCGTCGGCGGACTCGCCACGGCGGCCAGCCTGCCGATCGGCTTCTCGGGCATCGCACCCCACCAGTTCCGTTGGCTGTGGCCGCTGACCGCCTTCACCGCCCTCGCGCTCCTCGTCCCCGTCGTGCGGTCGGCTGCGACCACCACCCGCCGCACGACCGTGGTCACGGTCGTCGCCGCTGGGTTCGTGCTGGTGCTCTCGGCGGTCAACCTGCCCGCCCACAACGTCGGAGCGGGCCCGTCGGACGACGCCTGGGCCATCCCGGTGGTCCGCGAGCTCGGCGAGCGCATGGAGGCGCTCGAGGGTGAGGGACCGCTGCTGATCGACATGCGGGGCATCCGCTTCGCCGAGCCCTACAGCGGACCGGTCATGGCTGAGCTGCAGCGCCGGGAGATCCCCTTCGTGGTGGATGACGAGGGCATGGTGCGCCAGCTCGGCCCGTCGAGGCGAGCCGGACCCGATGCCCAGCGCCTCTTCATCCGAGAGGGCGAGGCGGCGCGCACGATGGCGCCCGGGCAGCGGCGGGCGGTGTTCGTCGAGGGCCTCGACGACGCCGAGCAGGCGGAGCTCGACCAGCTCAGCGACGCCGTGGTCGCTCACCTCGAGGAGCTCGGAGCCGTGCCGCTGAACGCTCGTGGTCGCGCTGCGCTCGAGCGAGGGGACCTCACGGTGGCGGCGTCGAGGCCCGAGGTCCTCACGAGCGAGCCCTCGGCGTTGCTCGCGACCCGCGAGCTGGGGTTCATGGTCGAGCGGGACCTGCTCGACCTCTCGGCCGTCGAGGAGGAGCGCTTCGATCGGTACGCCGCCCTGCAGCGCGCCTCGGACTACGAGACGGTCGCGCTCTTCCTGGCACCGCTCGACGCCGATCCGGTCGTCGGGTGACCGGCGCGTTCGCCCTCGTCGTCCCCCTCTTCGACGAGGCGGCGCGACTGGCCGAGTACGGCCCGCAGCTCATCGAGTGGATCGTGCGGCAGCCACACGGCAGCGAGCTCGTCTTCGTCGACGACGGGAGCAGCGACGGGACGGCCGAGCTGCTCGAGGGGCTGATCACCGCCTCGGGCGCGACGAACGTGCGCCTGCTCCGCCGTCCGCACGAGGGCAAGGGCGCAGCTGTCGCCGCCGGGTTGGCGTCGACGACGGCGCCCCACGCCGGCTTCTGCGACGCAGACCTCGCCACCCCCCTCGACCAGCTGGAGCGGATCCTCGCTGCGGCCCGTCGGACCGAGGTGCTCGCCATCGGCTCGCGGGACCTCGCCACCTCGACGCTGCTCCGTCCCGAAGGACCGGTTCGCGAGGCGCTCGGACGTGCCTACAACCGACTCCTGCAGGCCACGATCACCCCTGGGGTGGTCGACACCCAGTGCGGCGCCAAGGTCGCATCGCGCGCCGTGTGGGACCGGGTGCTCCCGCACTGCAGGGAGCGGGGCTTCGCCTGGGATGCGGAGGCGATCGCCGTGGCCGCCGCCCTCGGCATCACGGTCCAGGAGATCCCGATCGCCTGGCGCCACGACGAGCGATCGGGCGTGCACCTCGTGCGCGACGGCGCCGCGATGGTCCTCGCCACACC
>JBBSLC010000099.1:0-11262 GCA_038255685.1 Acidimicrobiales bacterium
CGGGCCCATGCCGGCGCGACATCGGGATCGAGGACCACGAGGGCGGACACGAAGGGCCGCTGGTCGCCGATGGCGCACGCCTGGCCGACGAGGGGGATCATCTTGAGGCTGGCCTCGAGGTTGGCGGGGCTGATGTTCTTGCCGCCGGCGGTGATGATCAGCTCCTTCTTGCGGTCGACGATGCGCACGTAGCCCTCGTCGTCGATCTCGCCGATGTCACCGGTGTGGAGCCAGCCGTCTGCGTCGAGCGCCTCTGCGGTCTTCTCGGGGTCACCGAGGTAGCCCTCGAACACGTTGCCGCCCCGGGCGATGATCTCGCCGTCCTCGGCGAGGGTCACGGTGCAGCCAGGGATCTGGCGACCGACCGTGCCGGGCTTGATCTCGTAGGGGTCCCAGGTGAGCGGTCCGGAGTTCTCGCTCATGCCGTAGATCTCGCCCATGGGCACGCCGATGGCGCGGAACCACTCGAGGATCTCGACAGGGATCGGCGCTGCGCCGCTGACCGCGACCTCACAGGCGTCGAGGCCGATGAGGGCGCGCACGGGGGCGAACGCGACCTCGTCGAGGAACGAGAGGGTGGCTGCCTCCTCCTCGGTGAGGTCGCGGGTGGCCTTGGCGATGGCGAGGGGTGTGGCTGCGGCCACTGCCTCGTCGAACTTCTCTCGCTTCTCGGGATCGGCGGCGAGCGCGGCGTTGACCCCGGCGTAGATCTTCTCCCACACCCTCGGGACGCCGAAGAGCACCTGGGGGTGCACCTCTCGGGCGTAGGTCGCGATCTGGGAGGGGTCGGGGCAGGTCGTCACCTCCTCGGCGAAGAGCGCGCCGAGGTAGTGCGTGGCCATGCGCTCGGCCACGTGGGCCATGGGGAGGTAGGAGATGGTCCGCAGCCCGACCGGGTCTCGATCGATGAGGCGCATGTAGCTCTCAGCCGTCCAGCAGATGTTGCGGTGGCTCAGGCGGACGCCCTTGGGTGGCCCGGTGGTGCCCGAGGTGTAGATGACGGTGACGAGGTCCTCGGGGCGCACTGCCGCGGCGCACGCCGCGAGGTCTGCGGGCTCGTGGTCGAGCAGGCGGGCGTAGGTGTCGTCGGCGCCGCTGGACCCGTCGGGGTCGTCGAGGATGAGCGTGGTGCGCAGGCCGGGGAGCTGGTCGACGACCTCCGTGAAGCGTGCGAGGAACCCGATGTCCTCGACGATGGCCACGCCCGCCTCGCAGTGGCCGGCGAGGTAGGCGACCTGCTCGGCGGAGGAGGAGTTGTAGATCGAGATCGGCGTGGCGCCCCGCATGAGCACGGCCATGTCGAGCACGTGGAACTCAGGTCGGTTGCGCAGCATGAGCACGACCCGGTCACCGGCGCCGACGCCCACGTGGCCGAGGCCCGTCGTGGCCTTCGCCACCAGGTCGGCGTACTGCTGGTAGGTCCACTCGGCCCACCCGTCGCCGTCCTTCCACCGCAGCGCCACCTGGTCCGGGTGGGCAGCGACCGTCTTCAGGAACTGCGACGGGACCGTCTGGCCCTCGACTGCTGCGTCGATCTCCTCGTGCGTCGCCTGCTGTCCCATTCGAAGGTCCTCCCGGATCGCGGTGCCACCGTTCTACCGCGACGACCTCGCGTCAGGGGGGCGCCGGGCGTCGTCCGGGTTGACCGGGACGAGAGCGGGTTGGCACACTTGACCGATCGGTCTAGTTCGCTCGCAGCACTGCGCAGCGGCGACCGTGGCCACCGTCCGCTCACCTTCCTTCCGTCCACCTCGAGGAGCTCTCCATGCACAACGCCGTCATCGTCGACGCAGTCCGCACCGCCGGCGGCAAGCGCAACGGGAGGCTCTCGGGCTGGCACCCGTCCGACCTCGCCGGGGAGGTCCTCAAGGCCCTCGCCGAGCGCAACAGCCTCGATCCCGCCCTGATCGACGACGTCATCATGGGCTGCGTCATGCAGGTGGGCAGCCAGGGCCTCAACATCGGGCGCAACGCCGTGCTCGCCGCCGGGTTCCCCGAGTCGGTGCCCGCCACCACCGTGGACCGCCAGTGCGGCTCATCGCAGCAGTCGGCGCACTTCGCCGCCCAGGGCGTGATGGCCGGTGCCTACGACGTCGTCATCGCCGCAGGTGTCGAGGTGATGAGCACGACCCCGATGGGCGCATCGATCACGCCTGGGTCCATCCCGTTCGGCCCGGGCGTCATGGCCCGCTACGCCGACCAGGGCGGCCTCGTGCCCCAGGGCATCTCGGCGGAGATGATCGCCGACAAGTGGGGGATCTCCCGCGAGGACCTCGACGCCTACGGCGCCATGAGCCAGCAGCGTGCCCTGCAGGCGACCGAGGAGGGTCGCTTCGACAACGAGATCGTGCCCGTGGCGGCGCGCCTCTGGGACAAGGAGAAGGGCGAGGTCGTCGACCTCGGTGAGCAGCACACCAAGGACGAGGGCATCCGCCCCGGCACCACCGCCGAGTCGCTGGCCGGCCTCAAGCCCGCCTTCAAGCCCGACGGCAAGGTCACCGCCGGCAACTCCAGCCAGATCTGCGACGGCGCATCAGCGGTGCTGATCATGAGCGAGGAGAAGGCCAAGGCCCTCGGCCTCACGCCTCGGGCTCGGTTCCACGCCTTCGCCCTCGCCGGCGTCGACCCCGTCACCATGCTCACCGGGCCCATCCCGGCCACCACGAAGGTCTTCGAGCGCTCCGGGCTGTCCATCGGGGACATGGACGTCGTCGAGATCAACGAGGCGTTCGCGTCCGTGGTGCTCGCGTGGGAGAAGGAGCACAGCCCCGACATGTCCAAGGTGAACGTCAACGGCGGCGCCATCGCCCTCGGACACCCCCTCGGCGGGTCGGGTGCGAAGCTCATGGCCACCATGCTCAACGAGCTCGAGCGCACGGGCGGTCGCTACGGCCTCGAGACCATGTGCGAGGGCGGTGGCCTCGCCAACGCCACCATCATCGAGCGGCTCGGCTAGCCAGCACAGACACCCTCCAAGGGTTCGACGAGGGCCGCGCCGAGGGGCGCGGCCCTCGCGCGTGCTGGGGCTGGTGCGTGCCGGGGCTGGTGCGTGCAGGGAGCTCGTGCGTGCACGGGCCCCGCCCGTGCGGCGCCGGTAGCCTGCGGAGGTGGCCGGCACGCTGTTCAACGTCGCCCTCGCCATCGGGGCGGCGTACCTCATCTTCAAGGTCGGCTTCGCCATGCTCGGCGGCCTGACCCGGCCGCTGCCCGAGCCCCCGCCTCCTGGCGAGATGCGCAAGGTGAAGCTCCGCTACCGGTGCTCGCTGTGCGGCCTCGAGCTGCGCATCGACCGCGCCATCGACGAGGATCCGGTCGCCCCTCGCCACTGTATGGAGGACATGGACCTCGAGGTCCCGGTCGAGTAGTCCGAACGGCCCCCCTCTTTCCCCAGCCTGTGCACAACGTTGGGGAGGATCACAACGATGTCATCTGCCGTCCACCTCCCGGTCATGGCCGGGGCGACGACCTCAGCGGTACTGCGTGGCGGTGATGAAGCCGGCGGTGATGGCGGCCAGGCCTCCCAGCAGGTAACGGTTGTCCGAACCGCCGGGGAGCACGCCGAGGTAGTTCACGATGATGAGGAGCACGCCGAAGCCGAGCAGGCCGAACATCAGGATCGGCACCCACGGGGGGCTGACCTTGGTCTCCTTGCGCACCGGGGGCGTGTAGCGGCTCGATGCAGCGGCGGTGTGGTCCTCGGTCGGACGGGCCTTCGGGGCGGTGCCGCGAGGGGCGGTGCCCTTCGGCGTGACCCGCCCGGTCGTCCCGGGTGCTGTGCGCCTCGATGCGGCCTTGCCCCTGCCACCCTGGTTTGCCATGCAGCCGAGGATAGGCGAGCGCGCTGCGTCGGTTCAGCCGTCCTCGGTGGTCACGGCCTGGGCGGCAGCGACGAGCTCGGCGACCAGCGTCGCCAGTGCACCGACCGAGAAGGGCTTCGAGACGTGCCCGTCGATGTCCCGGGCGAGTCCCACGGCTCGCAGGCGGGCCTGGCTGTCGCCGGTGACGAGGATGACCGGCACCCGCACGAACGCTGGGTCCCCGTGGAGGAGCCGGTAGACCTCGAGCCCGCTGAACCCGCGAAGGGTGACGTCGAGGAGGATGACGCTCGGGTCGAGGGATCGTGCCGCCTCGAGCGCCGCCTCCGGGCTCTCCGGGTCGATGTGGTCGAGCTGGTAGCCGCTGGCACGGAAGTACGCACGCAGGAACTCGGCGATGTCGACGGAGTCCTCGATGACGAGCACGCGCGTCGACGCCGTCAGGCGGGCAGTGATGGAGCCTCTCGGGCTGTTCGTCATGGGGCGGTACCCTCGCCCCGCATGGGGCCTCGGGTGCTCGTCGTGGACAACTACGACTCCTTCGTCTACAACCTCGTCCAGTACCTGGGCGAGCTGGGTGCTGAACCCCTGGTCCATCGGCACGATGCGCTCGGACTTGAAGAGGTCGAATCGCTCGAACCGGAAGCGATCCTCATCTCCCCCGGCCCCGGTCGGCCCGAGGACGCCGGGCTCTCGAACGAGCTGATCACCCGCTTCGCCGGGCGCGTCCCGATCCTCGGCGTGTGCCTCGGGCACCAGTGCATCGGTCAGGTGTACGGCGGTGACGTGGTGCGGGCGGACACGGTCATGCACGGCAAGACCTCGTCGATCCGCCACGAGGGCAAGGGCGTGTTCGCTGGCCTCCCCGACCCGCTCGAGGCGACGCGATACCACTCGCTCGTCGTCGACGCCGGGTCCGTCCCCGCCGTGCTCGAGGTGACGGCTCGCACCGAGGACGGTGTCGTGATGGGCCTGCGCCACCGCGAGCTCGACGTCGAGGGCGTGCAGTTCCACCCCGAGTCGATCCTCACCGCGTCGGGCCACGATCTCCTGTCGACCTTCTTGGCACGCGCCCGACCAGCGGGCTGAGCCCGCCTCGGATCAGCCGTTTCCGCCGCCGTTGTTCCCGGCGTCGGGCGGGGCGGTCGTGGTCGTCGTCGAGGTCGTCGTCGTGGTCGTCGGGGCCGGGGCGACGAAGTCACCCACGGTCAGGGTGATCGTGGCACCCGGCGCAGCCTCGGTGCCCGCTCGGGGCGACTGGTCGAGCACGACGCCGTCCTGGTCCGGGTCGGTGACGATCTGGGATGACCGGGCGACCCTGAAGCCGGCCTGCTGCAGGATGGCGGTGGCGTCGGCGTCGCTGCGGCCGACCACGTCGGGCACAGCGGTCGCTGCGGGTCCGGACGACACGAAGACGGTGACCGTCTGGCCGGTGTCGAGCTCGGTGCCCTGGGGTGGGTCGGTGCGGATGACGAGGCCGTCCTCGACGCTGTCGCTCGCCTCGTCCTGGAAGGCGACCTCGAAGCCGGCCCGGCCGAGCTCGACGCCCGCTGCGTTCGAGGTGAGGCCGACGACCTCGGGCACCGGCACCGACGGCGGGCCGCTGGACGCCTCGAGGCGGATCGCGGTGCCCGACGGCACCTCCTCACCCTCGGGTGGATCCTGGGTGAGGACCTCGCCCTCGGGGCGCACCTCGCTCTCGACGGGCACCACGTCCACGGTCAGGCCGAGGCCCTCGAGCTGGGACACGGCGTCGCCGAGGTTCAGACCGACCACCGCCGGCACGGTGACGGGCGGCGCACCAGCGCTCACCCGCAGCTGCACGGTGGTCCCCTCGTCGACGTTCACGCCGGCGGCGGGGTCCTGGCCGAAGACCGTCCCTGCGGGGACGTCCTCGTTCGGCTCCTCGCTGATCTCCGACTCGAGCCCGGCCTCGGTGAGGATCCGGGTCGCCTCGGCGACGGGGAGGGTGAGCACGCTCGGCGTCTCCACCTCGCCGCCGCCGTCCCCGTCGTCGCTGAGCCCGAGGCTCTGGGCGAAGAAGAACAGCAGGGCGGCGAGCACCGCGAGCAGGACGAGGAGGGCGATCACGAACGCAGCAGAGCTCTTCTTCTCCCGCGGGGGCTCGTCGTCCCAGAAGGTCTCCTCGACCTGTCGGACGGACCTGGTGGCGCCCGCCTGGGGCACCGCCGTCGTGGCCCCCTCGGTGGCGTAGACGGCGCGGGTCGACTCAGCAGCCGGCGCCACCATGATCGTCTCGGCGGTGACGGGCTGGTCGGCGCGGAACCGTCGGAGGTCGGCTCGCAGGTCCTCAGCGGTGGCGTAGCGGTTGGCCTGGTTCTTGGCCATGGCCTTCAGGGTGACGGCCTCGAGCCCGGCGGGGATGTCGGGGTTGCGTTGGCGAGGGCCTTCGGGCGTCTCCTGCACGTGCTTGTAGGCGACCGAGACCGGGTTGTCTCCGGTGAACGGCGGCCGCCCCGTCAGCATCTCGTAGAGGACCACGCCGAGGGAGTAGATGTCGCTGCGGGGGTCGACGGACTCGCCACGCGCCTGCTCGGGGGAGAAGTAGGTGGCGGTGCCCATGACGGTGCCGGTCTGGGTGAGGTTCTCCGCCGCGGAGACGGCCCGGGCGATGCCGAAGTCGGCAACCTTCACCGTGCCCGACGGGTTGATGAGGATGTTGCCGGGCTTCACGTCGCGGTGGACCACCCCGTTGCGGTGGGCGAAGCCGAGAGCGGCGGCGGTGTCGGCGGTGATGTCGGCGGCGCGGTCAGGGTGCAGGGCGCCCTCGTCCTTGATGATCTGGGCGAGGCTGCGACCCTCGACGTACTCCATGACGATGAAGTACGTGCCCTCCTCCTCGCCCCAGTCGTACACCGAGACGATGTTGGGGTGGCTGAGGTTGGCGGCGGACTGCGCCTCGCGCCGGAAGCGCTCGACGAAGGACGGGTCGGTGGCGAACTCGGGGAAGAGCACCTTGAGGGCGACGGGCCGGTCGAGCAGCGCATCCCGGGCCAGGAAGACCTCGGCCATGCCGCCGCGGGCGATCCTGCGGTGGAGCTCGTATCGGCCGTTGTAGACCCGTTGCGACTGGTCGCTCATGTCCGGGAGAGCCTAGGCCCGAGCGGCTCGGCCCTCGTGGCCATCGGCCATCGCTGCGTGCTCATGACGGGCGGGCTTCCAGGGCGGCACGGAGCACGGCCTGCGCGATGGGCGCCGCCACCCGGCCGCCGGTCTGCTCGCTGGCACCCTCCTGGGCCTCGACGATGACCGCCACCGCGACGCGGGGCGCCTCTGCCGGTGCGAAGCCGATGATCCATGCGTGCGACAGGCCGTTGCCGATCTGGGCGGTGCCGGTCTTGCCCGCCGTGGTGACGCCGGGGACGGCGAGCGCAGCGGCGGTGCCGTCGGCGACGACGGCCACCATGGCCTGCTTCACGGTCTCGGCCACCTCGGGCGTCATGGCGGTGCGCCACACGCTCGGGTCGAACCGGTCGATCACGTCGCCGTCGTCGCTGCGGACCTCGGCCATGACGTGGGGCGTCATCACCGTGCCACCGTTGGCGATCGCACCCGCCACCATCGCCATCTGCAGGGGCGTCGCCCGGACGGCGTTCTGGCCGATGGCGGTCTGGGCGAGGACGGGGATGTTGTCGGTGAAGGCATCGGGCGGCGAGATCGTGCTGGCGACGGCGGTGGGCAGGTCGATCGGCGGACGCTCGCCGAAGCCGAGCGCGCTCGCCATCGCGACGAGGGGCTCGGCCCCCATGTCCACGCCGAGCTGGGCGAAGGCGGTGTTGCACGAGACCCGCAGGAGGTCGATGAGCACGCCACCGCACGTGCTGCCGCCGAAGTTGCGGATGGGCCGGGTCGTCTGCGGCGGGACGTACTCCGTCGCCCGGGGGTAGTCCGGCTCGGTCGGGCTGATCGCGCCGCTGGCCAGGCCTGCTGCTGCCGTCACGACCTTGAACGTCGAACCCGGGAAGAACGTCTCCCGGTAGGTCCGGGGGAGCAGCGGGTTGGTCGGGTCGGCGAGCAGCAGGTCCCGGGTGGCGGCGGCCCCCTCCTGGTCGGCCTGGGACAGCGGCGTCGGGTCGTAGGAGGGGAACGACCAGAGGGCGAGGATGGCACCGTCACGCGGATCGATGGCGACGACCGAGCCGCGCTGCTCGCCCAGCTGGTCGCGGGCGATGCGCTGGACCTCGGTCGGGATCGTGAGCGTCACGTCGGCGGTGGGGCTCCGGTCGAGCAGGTACTCCGCGACGTCTTGGATGCGCGGGGCGGTCCGGCCGGCGAGCTCGGCGTTGTAGGACTCCTCGACGCCCGAGAAGCCGGCGGCGAAGGAGTAGTAGCCGGTGACGTGGCCGAACAGAGCGCCCTCGGGGTACACCCGCTGCCGGTCGAGCTGGCCGTTGCCCTCGACGGCCTCGGAGCGGGCGAGCACGGTGCCGTCGGCGGCGACGATCTGGCCCCGCGCTCGGTTGAAGTCCCTCGTCACCGCCCGGGTGTTGTTCGGGTTGGCGTTGTACGACTCGGCGCGGAACACCTGCACGACGTTCAGCTGGACGAACAGCGCAGCGAACAGGACGAGCATCCCGATGCCGAGCCGGCGGATCTGGCGGTTCACGTGACCTCGGCCCGGTCACTGCGGTCCACCCGATCGGGGCGCCGATCCTGGCCGTCGGCGATGCGCATGAGCAGGGCGAGCAGCACGTAGTTCGCCACGAGCGAGGAGCCGCCGTAGGACACGAACGGCAAGGTGATGCCGGTCAACGGCACGAGGCGGATGACCCCGCCGATGATGATGAAGCTCTGGATGCCGAGGATGGCGGTGAGCCCGGCGGCGAGCAGCTTCTCGAACGGGCTGTCGGCTCGGAGCGCGATGCGCAGGCCGGTGCCGACCATGAGCAGGAACGCCACGAGCACGGCGGTGGTGCCGAGCAACCCGAGCTCCTCACCGATGGCGGCGAAGATGAAGTCGGTCTCCGCAGCGGGGATGCGCCCCGGGCTGCCGAGGCCGGGCCCGGTCCCGGTGATGCCGCCGAAGGCGAGCGCAAAGGTGGCCTGGACGGTCTGGAACCCGGTGTCGGCCACGTCCTGCCACGGGTCGAGCCAGTTGTCCACCCGCACCTGCACGTGGGAGAAGGTGCGCCACGCCACGAAGGCACCGGCGCCGAAGAGCAGGCCCGAGACGGCGAGGTAGGACCAGCGCTCCGTCGCGATCCAGAGCATCACGACGAAGACGGCGAAGAACAGCAGCGACGAGCCGAGGTCGCGCTCGTAGAACATGACGATCAGCGACGCGCCCCACGCCAGGAGGACGGGGCCGAAGTGCTTGAGGTCGGGCAGCATCAGCGGCCCGATCCGCACGCTCGCCATCCCGAGCAGCTCGCGCTTCTCCACCAGGTACGAGGCGAAGAAGATGGCGAGGATGATCTTGGCGAACTCGCCGGGCTGGAAGCTGACCGGGCCGAGGCTGACCCAGATGCGGGCACCGTTGATCGTCCGGCCAACGCCTGGCACGAGGGGGAGCAGCAGCAGGCCGATGCCGATGAACATCAGCGTGTAGCGGTACTGCTCGAGGTCGCGGGTCCGTCGGACCACCACGAGCGTCCCGATGTACGCGCCGATGCCCACGGCGGTCCACACGGCCTGGAGGGCGGCGAGGTCCTGGTCGAGGCGCGCGATGAACACGTAGCCGATGCCGTTCAACAGCCCGGCGACGGGGAGCAGGACCCCGTCGGCGGTCGGGGCGAAGCGTCGGGTGGCGAGGTGGGCCACGAGGACCAGACCGAGGATGACGGCGAGGAAGGGGCCGATGTCAGCGGGGAGGCTGGCGGTGCGGCCGAGGCTCGCGAGGGTGTAGATGGCTGCGGTGATGACCCCGCCGAGCAGGACGAGCCCGAGCTCGGTGTTGCGGCGGAGCGCGCCGATCACGGGGCTGAGGTGGCGGTCGTCTCGGGCGGTGCGGTCGTGGTCGGTGCGGTCGTGGTGGTCGACGTCGTGGTGGTGGTCGTGGTCGTCGCGGTCGCAGCCTGCTCCTCGAGCCGCTCGACGTAGCTGCGGGCGCCCTCGAGCGTCGCCTCCTGCTTGCCCGCCTCGACGTCGGGCAGGCGGGCAGGCGGGACGTCGGCGACCGACAGGGCGGTCGCCTCCTCGAACGTCGGCTGGAACCACAGGACCCCGCCGGGACGGCCCTTGTAGATGGCGACGTCGTCGCCGTCCACGCCGACGTAGTAGGTGCTGCGGGCGAACCACGCCACCCCGCCGGCAGCGGCGCCGAGCACGACGAGCACGGCGAGGAGGAACACGAGGACCCGCCACGTGACCCGCCGGGGTCGGGGCTCACGAGCGGCCGTGGCCTCGGCTGAGGCGCCCCGGGCCCGCTCGGCCTCGCTGGCGCGGCTCGAGCTGGTGCGGCTCGAGCTGGTGGTGGGCAGGGTCGTGGTGCCGTCGGCCTGGTCCTCGCCGGGGCCGGCAGGCAGCGGGCTCGACGAGAGCGTCGTGGCCCGCTTCGAGCCGAGCGCCTCCGAGGCCGCCTCGGCCCGTCCGCCGTCGTCGACGACGTCCACGACGACGACGGTGATGTTGTCCCGGCCCCCACCCTCGTTGGCCATGCGCACGAGCTCGGCGGCGGCGTCGTCGGGGTCCGCGAGCCGGCGGAGGACGCCGGCGATGGGGCCTTCCTCCACCTCGTTGAAGAGCCCGTCGCTGCAGAGGAGCAGCCGGTCGCCCACGTACGGCACGATCTGCCAGGAGTCGACCTCGACGTCCTCATCGATGCCCAGGACCCGGGTCACCACGTTGCGCTGCGGGTGTGTCTTGGCCTCCTCGTGGGTGAGGCGGCCCTCCCGCACCAGGTCCTCGACGAGGCTGTGGTCCTCGGTGATCTGCTCCAGCTCCCCGTCGTGGAACAGGTAGACGCGCGAGTCCCCGACGTTGGCGACCACCACGGTGTCGCCGTCGGCCGTGTCGTCGGGGCCAGCGGGGACCAGCACGACGGCGCACATGGTGGTGCCCATGCCCCGCATCTCCGGCTCGGCGGCCGCCTTGTCCCACACCGCCCGGTTGGCGACGCGGATGGCGTGCACCAGGCCCTCGGCGGTCGGCTCGGCGTTGAGCCGCAGCGCCTCGACGGCGACCTGGCTCGCGACCTCGCCGGCGGCGTGCCCGCCCATGCCGTCGGCGACGGCGAAGAGCGGGTCGGCGACGAGGCTCGAGTCCTGGTTGATCGTGCGGACCATGCCCGTGTCGCTGGCTGAACCGAAGCGCAGCGCCGTCACCCGCCCACCTCCATGACCGTCGAGCCGATCTTCAGCTTGTCCCCTCGCTGCATCGGGACCGCGGCGGTGACCTTGCGGGTGTTCAGGTACGTGCCGTTCGTCGAGCCGAGGTCCTCGACGTAGAGCACCCCGTCACGGGTGAAGACGCGTGCGTGCAGCTGGGA
>JBBSLC010000100.1:0-11219 GCA_038255685.1 Acidimicrobiales bacterium
CCTACCGCTCTCGGGACCCGGGGGGTGTGCCTGGGCGTGCCGATTCGAGGGGCCGCCAGCTGGGGGTCGCTGGGTGGCCGACCACCGTTCTCGGCACGTGGGGGCCCGGGGGGTGTGCCTGGGCGTGCCGAGACGTGCCGGGGGCCGACCTCAGCGGGGGGCGAGGTAGCGGTCGGCGAGGGCGCCGAGGGCGGCGGTGAAGCCCTCCATGGTGCCGCTGATGATCTCCGCCACCGGGAGCACCTCGTCGATGCGGCCGGCGACCTGGCCCGACAGCGCGATGGACGCCTCCATGTCACCGCCGAAGTAGAGGTCGGTGGCGGTGCCGAACTCGGCCATGCTCACCTTCTCCTCCCGCTCGAGGCGGGTGGTCCTCTCGGTGCGCAGCGCCCGGAGCCCAGGGCTGGCGAAGCGGTTGAGGAACACGGTGCCTGTCTCCTCGGCGTCGAGGATCGCCTGCTTCCAGTTCTGGTGCACGGGCGACTCGGCGGCCGACACCATGCGGGTCCCCATCTGCACGCCCTCGGCGCCGAGCGCGAAGGCTGCAGCCATGGAGGCGCCGTCGGTGATGCCGCCGGCACCGATGATGGGCACGGACACCTTGGATCGGACGAGGGGCAGGAGCACCATCGACGCCACGTCCTGGGGGTTCTTGAACCCGCCGCCCTCGCCGCCCTCGACGACGAGGCCGTCGACCCCGGCATCGACTGCCTTCAGCGCGCCCTTCAGGGTCGGCACCACGTGGAAGACGGTGAGGCCGGCCTCCTTCAGCTGAGCGGTGTAGCGGGTCGGGTCGCCCGCCGAGGTGGTCACGAAGCGCACGCCCTGGTCGACGACGAAGTCGACGATGGCGGGGTCCCGCACGAAGGCCTGGGCGATGTTGACGCCGAACGGCTTGTCGGTGAGGTCGCGCATCTTGGCGATCTCCTCCCGGACGACATCGAGCTCGCCCGAGGAGGTCTCGATGATGCCCATGGCGCCGGCGTTGGAGACCGCTGACGCGAGCTGTGCCCGGGCGATCCAACCCATGGGCGCCTGCACGATCGGGATCTCGACGCCGAGCAGCTCGGTCACGCGGTTGGTGATGGCCATGGACGAATGGCTAGCAGCAGGAGCTGTGGTCGAGTGTCGACGAGGAGCTGGTCCCGGCTCGAGTCGCTGCGCGGCCGTCCGCACGTCTGCGCCACGATCGACCCGGATTCCGGCTCGAGCGTGCTGAGGACCGTGAGGGGGTCGAGGAAGCAGGCGTTCCGAGCACAGGCCACGCCAGCACGACCAGGCAGACGTCCCGAGCCGGCCGGTCAGAACCTCGGCGCGGCCCCACCAGCCGAGTCGATCGTGCCGAACACTGCGCCGAGGGATGCCCGTCGTCGTAAGCGCGTCGTATGCTTCGTAGATGAGCAAGGTGCGCATCACCGTCTCCGTTGATCAGGTGCTCGCAGAGGCGGGGGCGGCGGCAGTTGCAGCCGGCATCGCCGACTCGGTGAGCGCATGGGTGAACGGAGCGATCGCCGAGAGGGTGGACAAGGAGCAGCGCCTCGTTGCGCTCGCCGACGCCATCGATGCTCATGAGGCCGAGCACGGCGTGATCACCGACGACGAGCTCGCCGAGCAGTCGCGAGCAGATCGGGACGCTGCCGCCGCAGTGCGCGCTCGGCCGAAGCGGAGCCGGGGGGCGGCATGACGCTGATCTGTGACAGCGGCGCGCTCGTGGCGCTCGAACGTGGCGACCGATCCATGTGGCGGCGGCTCAAGGCGGAGCTCCTCGCCGGGACACCGCCGGTGACCCACGGCGGGGTGGTCGCGCAGGTGTGGCGAGGCGGCAGTGGCCGCCAGGCCGTCCTGGCGCGGGCGCTGGCGGGCATCGACGTCACGGCGCTCGACGACAGCCTCGGGCGCCGCGCCGGGTTGCTCCTCGCCCGCTCCCGGGCGAGCGATGCGATCGACGCTGCGGTGGTGGCTCTCGCCGCAGACGACGATCGCATCGTGACGTCAGACCCGGGCGGCATCCAGCGCCTTGTCGAGGCTTCAGCCCGGCACATCGACGTGATCCCCGCCTGAGCCGGTACGAGCCAGGTCGGTGCTGGCGCCCCGGCCGTGCACGCTCAGGTCACCTCCGGCCGTTCCTGCGGTGAGCCCGGATCACCCCGACCCGCGCCCCTCCGGCACGTCTGCGCCCGGAGACCGCGCGCTGGCGTGCCCAGACCGCGACCGCCCGCTACTCGATGGTGAGCATGAGGTCGCCGGAGCCGACGGAGGCGCCGGGCTCGACGCTGATGGAAGCGACCTTGCCGGCCTTCTCGGCAGTGATCTGGTTCTCCATCTTCATGGCCTCGAGGACCACCACGGGGGTACCGACCTCGACCTCGTCACCGACGGCCACGAGCACCTTGACGATCGTCCCCTGCATGGGAGCGATGACCTGGCCGGCGCCGGCACCACCCCCGCTCCCGCTGTCGGCCGGCTTGGGGCGGGCCTTGCGGGCAGCCCCGCCACCGGCGGCGACGGGTGCGGCCTCGGGCACCCACATGGCGACGCTGAAGCGACGACCGTCGACCTCGACGTCGACCTGGCGGCGCACTCGGGGCTCCTCGCCCTCGGCGCCAGGAGCAGCGGCGGCCGGCGCCGGCGTGGTGATCGACGACAGGTCGAGGCGCTCCTCGACCCACTTCGTCGAGTGCTCGGCGGCGATGAAGTCGGGGTGGGACAGGATCGCCTTGTGGGCGGGCGTGGTGGTGGCGATGCCCTCGACGATGAGCTCGTCGAGCGCACGCAGCATGCGCTTGCGGGCCTCCTCCCGGTCGCGGCCCCACACGATCAGCTTGGCCACGAGGTTGTCGTAGTACTGGCTGACCTCGTCGCCCTCGGCGTAGCCGGCGTCGAAGCGCACGAAGGGACCGTCGGGGATCTGCAGCTTGGTGATGGTGCCGGGGGAGGGGAGGAACTTGCCGCCGGCGGGGTCCTCGGCGTTGATGCGGACCTCGATCGAGTGGCCCCGGAGCTCGATGTCGTCCTGGGTGAACGACAGCGGGTTGCCCGCAGCGATGTTGAGCTGCTCGGCGACGAGGTCGATGCCGGTGACGGCCTCGGTCACGGGGTGCTCGACCTGGAGGCGGGTGTTCATCTCGAGGAAGAAGAACTCGCCATCCTGGAAGAGGAACTCGACGGTGCCGGCGTTGACGTAGCCGCACGCCTTGGCCACCTTGACCGCCGCCTCGCCCATCGCCTTGCGGACCTCGGCGGGGAACGCCGGTGCCGGGCTCTCCTCGACGAGCTTCTGGTGGCGGCGCTGGGCGGAGCAGTCCCGCTCGCCGATCCACACCGCGTTGCCGTGGGTGTCGGCCATGATCTGCATCTCGACGTGGCGGGGCCAGGTGAGGTAGCGCTCGAGGTAGGCCTCGTCCCGGCCGAAGGCGGCCTTGGCCTCGCGCTGGGCCGACTCGAGGGCGCCGGCCGCTTCGCTCGCCTGGGTCACGACCTTCATGCCCCGGCCGCCGCCGCCGTAGGCGGCCTTGATGGCGACGGGCCAGCCGAACTCCTCGCCGAAGGCGACGACCTCGTCGGCCGACTGGAGCACGTCGTTGCGCCCGGGCACGCCTGCCACGCCGGCCTCGTCGGCTGCCTCCCGGGAGCTGATCTTGTCGCCCATGACCTCGATGGCCTCGGGCGGCGGGCCGATGAAGGTGACGCCGAGGTCGGTGACGGTGCGGGCGAAGTCGGTGTTCTCGGAGAAGAACCCGTAGCCGGGGTGGACGGCGTCGGCGCCGCTGCGGGTGATGACGTCGACGATGGCCTCGGTGTTCAGGTAGCTCTCGGCTGCGGTCGTGCCGCCGAGCGCGTAGGCCTCGTCGGCGATGCGCACGTGGAGCGCGTCCCGGTCGAGCTCGGAGTACACCGCCACGGTCGCGATGCCGAGCTCGCGGCAGGTCCGGATGACCCGCACGGCGATCTCGCCACGGTTGGCGATGAGGACCTTGGTCGGCAGAGGGCGCGCTGGTGTGCTCATGGTGGGCCTATCGTTCCAGACCGTGCCGACCCCTGCGGAACCGAGCCCTCGGGGCGGCCTGCCGGGCCGCTTCGCCGATGTGCGCAGGGTGGCCGAGACGGGCTCGACGAACACCGACCTGCTGACCCTCGCTCGGACCGGTGCGCCCGAGGGCGTGGTGCTCGTCACCGACCACCAGACCGCCGGCCGGGGCCGCCTCGGCCGGGTGTGGGAGGCGCCGCCGGGCTCGTCGCTGCTCGTGTCGGTGCTGTGCCGGCCTGTGCTGCCGCTGGCACGAGTGCACCTCGTGACCGTGGCCGCCGGCCTCGCCGCTGCCGACGCGCTCGAGGAGGTCGCCGGCTTCCGGCCATCGCTCAAGTGGCCGAACGACCTCGTGGTCGAGACCCCGGCCGGGACCCGCAAGCTCGCCGGCCTCCTGGCCGAGTCGGTCGTCGAGGGCTCCACGCTCACCGCCGTGGTCGTCGGCATGGGCATGAACGTGCGCTGGCCCGACCCGCTCCCCGAGGAGCTGGCGGCGACGGCGACCGCCGTCAACCACGTCGCCGGGCGGGAGGTGGCGGTCGACGACGTCCTCCCGGCCTGGCTCGCCGCCCTCGACCGGCGCTACGCCGCTCTGCACGCCGAGGGCGGGGTCGCTGCCACCGCCGAGGCGCACCGGGCAGCGTGCTCGACCCTCGGCCGCCGGGTGCGCGTCGAGCTGGCCGACGGGGTGGTGGAGGGTGACGCCGTCGACGTCGACGACGACGGTCACCTCGTGCTCGACGCCGACGGCATCCGTCAGACCGTGGCCGTCGGCGACGTCGTCCATCTCCGCCCGGTCACTGACTGAGGGTTGCCTGCCCGCCGGATCCACCAGGAGCGTGAGGCCCTTCGGGTCAGGCTGCTGAGCTGCTGAGCTGGTCCCAGTGGTTCGTGGCCGTCTCCGCCCCAGCAGCGAGGAGGGCGTCCAGCGCAAGGTCCAGGCGCTTGGCGACATCAATCGTCAGCCAGCGCACCCCACATGACGGGCACTCCTCCATGGGCACGTCGAGCACCACGGCCACGCGGCCGTCCCGCTCGGCGAGCTTCGCCCTCCGGACCGGTTGGCGCTCAGCCTGGTCGCACGTCGTGCAGCGCATCAGCGCCTCCTCCTGAAGTCATCCGACCATCGGTCTGCGTGCGGCTCGTAGACGGTGATGAGTCGCTCCTCTTGGTGGGCAGTGTCCACGATCACGACGACGTGGAGCGGACGCCGCCATGGTACGAGGAGGACGATCTCCTTGGAAGCGCTGTCCTCTACGGGAACCTCCTCGATGACCTCGCCTTCGTCGACAAGCAGAGCCTCCAGCTCGGCAAGCCCGATGTCGAGCAGCCGCACCTTGTCGAAGACGTGCTCCGTGAGGACGACAGGGAACAGCCAGACCTTGCGGCGGGGCACCTCATCCATCAGCGCCTCCTCCTCAACGACGGGCAGGCACCATCGTGGCCCAGGTCAGGCGGTAGCGTCGCCGCTCGTGGAGGAACAGGGAGGCGGGGTCGACCTGGAAGCGGTCCTGGGCGAGCTCAAGGCTCGGGTCGCTGAGCGGCGGGCGGCGGGGGAGTACCCCGAGGCGCTCGAGGCGCAGCTGTCGGAGCACTTCGAGCGGGTGATGGCGCACCGCAAGCAGGACCCTCGCCCCGAGGAGCCCTACCTCGACGAGCTCGTGGACCAGCTCGAGGAGCGCAGCCGCTTCCACGTGCCCGCCCTCAGCTACGAGTCCCACTTCCCCGGCGGCGAGAAGCTCCGGCGCACCATCGGCGAGCTGGTCCGGCGCCAGGAGCAGGAGACCGTCGACCAGCTCCTCCACTACACGAACCTGATCAACATCCTGCTGCGGATGCTCGCCCACCTGGCCCAGGAGCCGCCGTACCACTTCCACCAGGACATGTGGACCCACGTCGACGGCATGCTCCAGCGCATGGCCGACGCCGAGCGGGTCGAGGCGGGCGGGCCGGCGGCGACGGCGGCGCTCGTGGCCCGGGTCGAGGCGCTCGAGGCCGAGGTGGCGACGCTGCGGGCCTCGACCGCCGGCTGAGCGTGCAGATCCACCAGGTCCTCAACTCGGCGTCGCCCGCCGATGCCGTGACCGACTCGGCCTTCCGCCTGCGCGAGCTGCTCCGCAAGGTCGGCCCGTCGGAGATCTACTCGCTGCACGTTGCGCCCGAGGTGGCGCACGAGGTGCACCGGCTCTTCCTCTACCCGCCCCGCCGGGAGCGCCCGGGTGGCGAGCAGCACCTGCTCGTCTTCCACGCCTCGATCGGTGAGCCCGAGGTCCTGTCGTTCCTCATGCAACAGGACGACCGGCTCGTCGTGATGTACCACAACATCACGCCGTCGAGGTACTTCCGAGGCTTCAACCCGACCTTCGCCGACCTGCTCGACGCCGGCCGCTCCGAGCTGCGGTACCTCCACGACAAGGTCGACCTCGCGCTCGCCGTCTCGGCGTTCAACGCCGCCGAGCTGGTCGAGATGGGCTTCCCCGACGTGGCGGTGGCGCCGCTGCTCGTCGACGTGACCGGCCCCGGCGGCGTCAAGGTCGATGAGGGGATGGTCGCCGCCCTCGCCAACGTCCTCGGCACCGGCCCGACGCTGCTCTACGTCGGCCAGCTCCAGCCCCACAAACGCCCTGACCTGCTGCTGCAGGCCTTCCACCTGCTCAGCACCCACCTCATGCCCGAGGCGAGGCTGATCGTGGCCGGGATCGGGCGGCTCAAGCCCTACCGGGAGGCGCTCGAGCGGCTCATCCACGAGCTCGGCCTCTACCGGGCGACGCTCACCGGCCACCTCACCCCTGGCCAGCTGGCGGCGTGCTGGCAGGAGGCGGATGCGTTCGTGACCGCCAGCGAGCACGAGGGGTTCTGCATGCCCCTCGCCGAAGCGATGGCCCACCAGGTGCCGATCCTCGCCCGGCGCTGTGCGGCGATCCCCGAGACCGTCGCCGATGCAGCGCTGCTCGTCGACGCCGACGCCGGCCCGGAGCTGCTCGCCGAGGCCATGGCCGAGATCCTCGAGAACCAGGTGCTGCGGACCGAGCTGAACCGGCGAGCCGCGGTGCGGGTGCGCGCCTTCGACCCCGACCGTGCGGCGGAGACCTTCCTCCGCCACCTGCTGCGCGTGGCCTGAGCGGTGAAGCTGCTCTTCGTCGTCCAGCGCTACGGGATCGAGATCTTCGGCGGCGCCGAGCAGGCGACGCGCATGTTCGCCAGCCGCATGGCCGCCCGTGGCCACGACGTCGAGGTGCTGACCAGCTGTGCCCTCAGCTATGTCGACTGGGCCGACCACTTCGAGCCGGGGACGAGCGAGCTCGAGGGGGTGGTCGTGCACCGGCTGCCCGTCGTGGCGCCGAGGGAGGACCGCTTCTTCGGGCCGCTGAACGGCCGGGTGAACGCCAACCCGCACGTCACCCCGCTGTTCCTCCAGCGGGAGTGGCTCCGCTCCCAAGGGCCGCTGCTCGACGGGCAGACCGAGTGGCTCCAGGCCAACGCCGGGCGCTTCGACGTGGCGGTGTTCTTCACCTACCTGTACTGGACGACCGCGGCGGGGCTGCCGGTGGCGTCGTCGCTCGTGCCCACGCTGCTGCACCCCCTCGCCCACGACGAGCCGGCGTTCTGGCTCCAGGTCTTCGACACCACGCTGCGGTCGGCCCGGTGCATGGCCTACCTGACCGAGGAGGAGCGCGACCTCGTCTCCCGGCGGCTGGGCTCCCCGGTGGCGGGGGAGGTCATCGGGATCGGCAGCGAGCTCGACCCGCCGCTCGGCGACCCCGGACCGGTGCGGGCCGCGCTCGGCCTCGGGGACCGCCCCTACCTCGCCTACGTCGGCCGGGTCGACCCGGCCAAGGGCGCCGAGGAGCTGTTCGACTGCTTCGCTGCCTACAAGGCCCGCAAGGGGGGTGACCTCGCCCTGCTCTACGTCGGCGAGGAGATCCGCCCCGTCCCGAAGCACCCCGACGTCTTCGTCACCGGGTTCGTGGACGAGCCGACCAAGCACGCCCTGCTCGCCGACGCCGTCGCCCTCGTCCAGCCGTCGTACTTCGAGAGCTTCTCGATGGTGCTGACCGAGGCGTGGGCGCTGCGCCGACCGGCTCTGGTGCAGGGCGCGTGCAGCGTGCTGCGGGGCCAGGCGATGCGCAGCGGCGGCGCGATCCCCTACGAGGGCTTCGCCGAGCTGGAGGCGGGCATCGACCTGCTGGTTGGCGACCGGGCGCTCGGCGACGCCATGGGCGAGGCCGGTCGGCGCTACGTCGAATCGCGCTACGGGTGGGACGTGGTCCTCGACCGCTACGAGGCGATCCTCGAGGCCACCGCGGGCCCTGCGTCGCTCGCCTGAGGGTCACACGACGCCGGAGGCGGCGTAGCTCCCGAAGGTCTCGCTGGCGTCGGTGACCGCACCGTGTCGGCTGCCGGCGAGTGAAGCGTCGCCGATGGCGGCGAACTGCTCGGGGTCGCCGACCTCGTCGGCCGTGCAAGTGACGAAGCGCCCGCCGGTCACCTCGCAGCCGGCCAGCTCGGTGCGAACGCCCTCGGCGTCGTAGACCGAGAACCCGGTGGTGAGGCGGAGCGTGGCTCGCTGGTCGTACTCGAAGACGATCCGGCGCACGGTGGTGGGCACGAGTGCGGTGCCGCCCGGCTGCTGCACCCGGCCGACTCGCACGAGGTCGGGAGCTGCGGTCTCGCCGGCGGCGAGCGAGCGGGCGAAGCCCTCCTCGTCCACCCGGTTCGTCGCCTCGGTGGCAGCGGAGGTGACCGCGCCGGCATCGACCGACGCACCGGCGGTGATCGAGGCGACGGAACCCTCGGCGAAGGTGACGACCACGGCCCGGTTGTCGCCCGGCACCACCTCGGCCGAGCCCGACGTCACCTCGGCGCCGTCGAGGTCGTAGACCCGCCACGGTGCCTCGCCGGGGACCGGCGTCCCGGTGGGGGCGATCACGACTGCCTCGTCGAAGGTGTAGCGGACCTGGTCGACCTCGGCGTCGATGTCGATCGTGAGCAGGTCGGGGACACCCGAGAGGGCGCCGCTCGTCGAGATGGCGACGGCCTGCTGGGGGTTGACGTTGCCCTCGGGCGCGTCGGGCAGGGCCGGGTCGGCGGGTGCCTCCTGAGGGGTGTCGCTGACCGTGGCGGTGTCGACGTAGCCACGCACGACCTGGGTCGCCTCCTCGGCCGAGAGGGGGAACGCGACGGTGTGCTTGGTGGTGCCGTCCCCACCGGCGAGGCCGGTCGAGTCCTTCACCACGCCATCGGCGAGGATGAGGTGGTAGCCGGTCGGATCGACGACGGAGGCGGGCTCGTCGAAGCCGAAGTCGACCGCTGACTGGCCCAGACGGCTGACGCTGACCAGGTCGGGGGCCGAGGTGGTGCCGGCGAGGAGGTCGACGGCCTGGAGCGGGGCGGCACCGTCGGGGCCGAGGTTGCCGAGCGGGTCCTGCACGGCGTTGCGGGCGACGGTCGCCGTGGTGGCCAACCGCGCTGACGCCGCAGGGAACGTGGCCCGCACGAGGTTCGGAGCGTCGACGTCGCGGACCGCCGACGTGGCCGAGGTGGCCTCGGCGTCGAAGCCGATCAACCGGAAGCCCTCGGCGACGATGCTCGTCGCGGCGACCGCCTCGTCGAAGGCGAACGCCACCGTGGTGGTCCCGCCCGACGTGGTGGCAGCGGCGCTGACGAGCTCGGGGCTGGCAGTGGCGTCGGCGACCCCGATGCGGGCGAGGGGGGTCGACCGGCTCTCCGTCAGCCAGTCGAGCGAGCGGGCGAGGAACAGCGCGAGCTGACCCCGGGTGACGGGCGCGAGCGGCTCGAACCCGCCGCTGGTCGTCCCGGCCACCACGCCGATCTCGGCGAGCTCGTCGATGGCGCGCTCGTGGGTGGTGCTGTCGTCGTCGGTGAAGTAGCTGGCGCTCGGCTCGGGCAGGGGCGCGCCGGTGAGCAGGACGAGCTCGCGAGCGATGAACGACGCCATCTGGCCACGGGAGACCTGGTCGGTCGGCCGGAAGGTGCCGTCGGTGAAGCCGGAGGCGACCCCCGAGGCGGCGAGTCGGTCGATGGCGTCCTCGTGGACGCTGGTGTCGTCGTCGGCGAAGGCGCCCTGGGCGGGCTCGGGGAGGGACAGGCCGGCCACCTCGCCGGTGCGCACGACGAACGACGCCATCTGCCCGCGTGTCACCGCCTCGCCGGGGGAGAAGGTGGTTGGCGTGGTGCCGGTGGTGATGCGGTAGAAGGCGACGCAGTCGACGGCGTCGCCGAAGCCCTCGGTGGGTCGGTCGTCGAATCCCGAGGTCGGGGCGAAGGTGCACGCGTCGGCGATGTCGCGGGCGACGCCCTGGTCGGCAGCAGCGGGGCTGGCGACGAGGGGTGCGGCCACGACAGCGGCGAGCGCACTCACGAGAAGGCGTCGTGCTCGGTCGCTGCGCATGTCGGTTCTCCCAGTGGTCCGCCGTCGACGTCGCACGCTACGAGGTCCGTGTGACGGCTGGCGGTCGGGGTGACTGCCACAGGGGGCCCACCTGCCATCCTGAGGTGGATGGACCGCCTCCACGTCTTCCTCGGGACCAAGGCGCAGTACATCAAGACGGCACCGGTGCTGCGCCTGCTCGATGCGCGGGGCGTGGACTACCGCCTCATCGACTCCGGCCAGCACGCCCGCCTTGCGACGTCCCTGCGGGTCGAGCTCGGGGTGCGCCTGCCCGACCACGTGCTCGGCGGCGCTGGCGACGTCGACTCGATACCCCAGGCGCTGCGGTGGTCGGCGGGCCTCGCCGCCAGGCTCGGCTCTCGGAAGCGCCTACGACGGGAGATCTTCGGGGGCGACGGCGGGATCTGCATCGTCCACGGCGACACCCCCTCCACCCTGCTCGCCACCCTCATGGCCCGCCGAGCCGGCCTGCGCGTCGCCCACCTCGAGGCCGGGCTGCGATCCCACAGCCTCCTGCACCCGTTCCCCGAGGAGGCCATCCGCCTGCTCGTCATGCGGTGGTCGGCGCTGCTGTTCGCCCCGAGCCCCGAGACCGCCGCCAACCTCGCGGCCATGAAGGTGAAGGGCCGCGTCATCGAGGTCGGCGGCAACACCTCCCTCGAGGCGGTCGCTGCCTCGGTCCGCCCGGGCGAGGTCGAACCGGGGCCGGTCGTGGTCAGCATGCACCGGGTCGAGAACCTCTACAGCGGCAAGGTCGTCGACCGCTTCGTCGACCTGCTC
>JBBSLC010000101.1:0-11202 GCA_038255685.1 Acidimicrobiales bacterium
GTGAGCCCGTTCGTGATCGTGCTGGTGGTCATCGTGGTCGGGCTGCTGGCGGTGGGTGCGTGGGTGGACCACGAGGCCCGCAAGCGGGGGTCGAAGCTGGCGTCCTCGGCGGAGATGGGCCGGGCGATCAAGGCCGCACGGCGCGAGGCCCGATCGAGCCGCTCGCGCCTGCACATCGGGAGCGGTCGGGCGCTCCGCTCGCCGACCAACCCGGAGCGGCCGTCGTGGGACGACCGTCCCCGCTGAGCCTCAGGGGAGCGTGACGGGACCCGCCTCGCGGACCGCCATGGTTCCGTCGGCATCGACGACGAACGGATCGGTCACGTCGGTCGCGAACCACCGGGACGAGGCCGGGAGGTCACCCGGCAGGGTCGCACCGGCGAGGGCAGCGAAGGCGACCGACACCGCCTTGCCGACGCCGGTCTCGAGCATCCCGCCGACCCACATCGGCACGCCACGCTCGAGCGCGAGGTCGTGGATCGCAAGCGCCTCGGTGATGCCGCCCACGCGGGCCGGCTTGAGGTTCACGTGGTCGCACGCCCCCAGGGCGAGCGCGACCGCGAGGTCCTCTGCGGATCCGATCGACTCGTCAAGGCACACCGGCGTGGAGAGCGCCGCCCGCACGACGGCCGAACCGACGAGGTCACGGCCGGGCAGCGGCTGCTCCACCTCCACCAGGCCGAGCTCGTCGAGCACGGCGAGCGTGCCGGAGAGGTCATCGAGGCTGTACGAACCGTTGGCGTCGACGCCGAGCGCCAGGTCGGGCCAGGTCGAGCGGACGGCGCCGACCGGCTCGACGTCCCACCCCGGTCTGACCTTCAGCTTCACTCGCTGGTAGCCAGACGCGACGTGCGCTGCGACCTCGGCGACGAGCGCATCGATCGAGTCGGCGATGCCCACCGCCACCCCGCAGGTCACCCGGTCTCGCACGGCGCCCGACCAGCCGGCCAGCGACTCGTTGGCAGCGGCCAGGCGGAGCTGGAGCAGGGCGGCCTCGACGGCTCCGGTCGCCATCGGGTGACCCACCACGCCGGACGGCCGGCCGGCGAGCGCAGCGGGCACGAGGAACCGCCGCAGCACGGCCTCGGCGCCGTCGGCCCACTCACCGGTGTAGGTCGGCGCGCCGAGCGCCGGGCACTCGCCCCACCCCTCGTGCCCGTCGGCACCGAGCGCACGCACCAGCACCACCTGCTTCTCGTGCTCGACGCCGTGGGCCGTGACGAACGGGCTGCGCAGCGGCAGCGAGGTGCGCACCACCTCGAGGCCGGCGAGCACCACCTCCGGCAGGTGCCGTCGGGGCGCGCCTCCCCCCCGAGGGGCAGGGCTCACGCCGAGAGTGCGGTCTGGAGGTACGGCTCCCAGTGCGGGGGGATCGTCCCCACGGCGACGGTGATCCAGGTGAGCTCTCGGGGCACCGAAGGTCGGCGGCGCAGCACCATGCTCGTCTCCGACAGGAGCCGGTCGCGCTTGGAGGTGTTGCACGGCCGGCAGGCGGCGACGACGTTCTCCCACGTGTGCGGGCCACCCTTGGCACGGGGGACGACGTGGTCGATGGACTCAGCCGCCGCACCGCAGTACTGGCAGCGCCCGCCGTCGCGAGCGAACACGGCGCGACGGTTCAACGCCGAACGTCGCCGGAACGGCACCTTGACGAAGTACCGCAGCCTGATCACCGACGGCACCTTCAGCGCGAGGCGCTCCGAGCGCATCTCCTCCTCGGAGTCGTGCAGCACCTCGGCCTTCTCGGCCAGCACCAGCACGACGGCACGCCTCGCCGACACGACGCACAGCGGCTCATAGGTCGCGTTGAGCACCAGCGAGCGAGCCACGGGGCGAACCTACCGCCCGACCAGCGAGCGCACGGTGGCATTGGCACCGCGGTGACCGCGACGGTGCTCGTCCCTGCACCAGTGCAGGTAGGTGACGACGTCACCGGGCGCCGGCAGCCGGTCGGGATCCCCGTAGGCGGTCACCAGCCGGAACCGCAGGTACGCCGGCGCGGGCACCGGCAGGTGCGGCGGTCTGCGCCACCACCCGGGCTCCGCGAGCGATGCGAGCTGGCGCAGCGCCGTCAGCCAGAGCGCAGGGCGACGGATGACCGCGGACGCGGCTGGGAGCAGCCACGACCGGTCGGGGCCTCCCACCTCGGTCATCCCCTCCGCACCACCACGATCACGAGGGCTTGGGCTCCTTCGGCAGGCCGAGCACCATCTCGCCGATGATGTTGCGCTGCACCTGGCTCGTCCCGGCGTAGATCGTGCCGGCCCGGGCGTTCAGGAACGTCCCGATCCACGAGGCCGTCGTGTTCGGTGCGCCGGGGTCGTCGGTCTGGAACGAGCTCGCCGGCGCCCGGCCGACGGGCACCATCGCGTCAGCCCCGAGGATGTCCATCGCCAGCTCGGTGACCGTGCGGTGGTACTCGCTCCAGTAGAGCTTCGAGATGGCGGCGTCGGGACCGGGGTGCTCGCCGGCGATGAACTTCGTGAGCGCTCGCATGCCGAGGTAGCGCATGATCTCGACCTTGCTGTGGCACCACGCCAGGCGCTGGCGGATCACGGGGTCGGCGTCCCTCCCGCGCTCCTTGGCGAGGGCCGTGAGGCGGTCGAGCTCGGCGCGGTAGCGGATCGGGAGCACCGCTGCAGCCTCACCTCGCTCGTAGCCGAGCAGGGTCATGGCCACGGCCCACCCGCCGTGCACCTGGCCGACGACGTTCTCCTTCGGGCACTTGGCGTCGGTGAAGAACACCTCGTTGAACTCCGACTCCCCCGAGATCATCTCGATCGGGCGCACCTCCACACCTGGCTGGGTCATCGGCACGAGCAGGAACGAGATGCCCTTGTGCTTCGGCGCCTCGGTGTCGGTCCTCGCCAGGACGAAGATCCAGTCGGCGAGGTGGCCGGCGGAGGTCCAGATCTTCTGGCCGTTCAGGACCCACTCGTCGCCGTCGAGCACGGCACGCGTCCCGACGTTCGCGAGGTCGGACCCCGCGTTCGGCTCGGAGTAGCCCTGGCACCAGCGGTCGGCACCCGAGAGGATGCGCGGGAGGAAGTGGGCCTTCTGCTCGTCGGTGCCCCACTGGAGGATGGTGTTGCCGACCATCTGGATCCCGAACACGTCGTTCGGGCCGCCGGACGGGACGCCGGCCTTGGCGAACTCCTCAGCGACCACGACGAGCTCGAGCGGCGTGAGCCCGGCACCGCCGTACTCCTGGGGCCAGGAGAGCCCGAGCATCCCGTTCTCGTAGAGCGTCTTGCGCCACGACGTCTCGAACTCGGTGAGCCGGTCGCCCTCGAGTGCGCCGGTCCCCTGCCACGTGCTCGGGAGGTGCTCGGCGAGGAACGCCTGGACCTTCTCGCGGTACGCCTCGGCCTCGGGTGTGTAGCGCGGCTCCATGCGATGAGGTTACCGGGCGCCCGATCTCTGGGCCGGCTGCGTCACCGGACGCCGATGTCACGTCCAGCGGCGCGCCAGGCGACTGCTGCAGCACCGACGAGCGGGCCCTCGTCACCGAGGGCACCGGGCACGATCCGCGCCCCGGCCGAGAACTCGAGGCGGCAGCGCGCGTCCAGCTCCTCCTGCGCAGCGACGAAGAACGGCGCCCCGTAGCCGAGGGCGACCGAGCCGGCGACGACGGCGAGGCGCAGGTCCAACAGGTTGCACACCGATGCGACCCCCCGACCGACGACGGTGCCCACGTGGCGCACGAGCTCGGGGCCCGCCTCCTCCGGGGGCCGACCGGTGGCGGCGCGGATGCCTGTGCCCGACGCCTCGGCCTCGAGGCAGCCACGGGCACCGCACCCGCAGCGGTTGCCGTCGGGGACGACGTTGACGTGACCGATGTGCCCGGCGTTGCCTGCCGCCCCGTCGAGCAACCGTCCGTCGAGGACGATCCCGCCCCCGACCCCGGTCGAGACGACCATGGCGAGGAAGTCGCTGGCACCCCGTGCGGCACCGATCCAGCCCTCCCCGAGCGCAAGCGCCTTGGCGTCGTTGTCCACCGTCGTGGCGAGCCCCGTCGCCGACGCCAACCGGTCCCGGAGGGGGAACGACCGCCACCCCGGGATGTTGAGGGGCGAGACGGCCTCACCGCCGCGCGACATCGGACCGCCGCTGCCGACCCCGCACGCCACCTCTGTGCCGGTGCGGACCTGCTCGACGACCGAGCACAGGGCTTCGAAGAGCACCTCGGGCCCGGCGCCGGGACCCTTCGGGGTGGGGACGTGAGCCCGCGCGAGCAGCGCGCCCTGCTCGTCCACGATGCCGGCGGCGAGCTTGGTCCCCCCGACGTCGACGGCGAGCACCACCATGGCGGGAACGTAGCGCGAAGCGTCGGAGACGGCGTCGGCGTCAGTCCGGGCGCCGTCGGAGCCCGATGCCCGCAGCGCAAGGGCGCCGGTAAGATCGACGGCGGTCGGCCGCGGGCGGGCCGGACCCCGCCGAGGAGCACCTGCGCATTCGGCTTCCCAGGAGGAGCGCACCATCGTGGTCAGGCAACGCACCGCAGGCGCTCCCGCCGCCGACTTCGCCGAGACCTTCGCAGCGATCGCCGGCAACGTCTCGAGCGTGGTGCAGGGCAAGGCCGACGTGGTCGAGCTGGTGCTCGTGTGCATGATCGCCGAGGGCCACCTGCTCATCGAGGATGTCCCCGGCGTGGGCAAGACCAGCCTGGCCAAGGCGCTCGCCGCCTCCATCGACTGCCGCTGGGGTCGGATCCAGTTCACCCCCGATCTCCTCCCGTCCGACGTGGTCGGGGTCACGATCTGGAACCGGGGTCGCGACGAGTTCGAGTTCCGTCCCGGCGCGGTCTTCACGAACCTGCTCCTCGGCGACGAGATCAACCGCGCTTCGCCCAAGACCCAGTCGGCGCTCCTCGAGTGCATGGAGGAGCGCCAGGTCACCGTCGACGGCACGACCTACGAGCTCGACCAGCCGTTCATGGTGATCGCCACCCAGAACCCGGTGGAGCACGAGGGCACCTACCCGCTCCCGGAGAGCCAGCTCGACCGCTTCTTGATGCGGGTCTCGGTCGGCTACCCCTCTCGTGGGGCCGAGGTCGGGATCCTCGACAGCCACGGCAGTCGCGACCCCCTCGACGAGATCGGGCCGGTGGCCACGATCAAGGACATGCTCACCATGTCCGACGTCGCGCGCGAGGTCCACGTGGCCCAGAGCCTGCAGGGCTACCTCGTCGACCTCGCGGAGACGACTCGGCGCCACCCTGCGCTCGCACTCGGCATGTCGCCGAGGGCGACCCTCGCCCTCCAGCGGGCGTCGCGGGCCAGGGCTGCGGCGAGCGGGCGCGCCCACGTCGTCCCCGACGACATCAAGGCGCTGGCCGAGCCGGTGCTCTCCCACCGCCTGGCCCTCACGCCCGAGGCCTCGATGCAGGGCGTCAGCGCCGAGGAGATCGTCGCCGACGTGCTCCGCCACGTGCCCGTCCCGAGCGGCCGGACGGCCGAGCGGAGCGCGTAGCGGTGCTGACCCGACAGGGCTGGATCGTGACCGGCGCCGCCGTCGTCATCGTCGCCGCCGGCAGGCTCTTCGGGATCTTCGAGCTCTACCTCCTGGCGGCTGCCGGGGTGGCACTCGTCGTCTCCTCGGTGCTCCACGTGCGCTTCGCCACGCTCCGCCTCGACGTCGACCGTGTGCTCCACCCGCCTCGTCTGCACGCAGGCGCACCGAGCCGCGTCGAGCTCCGCGTCACCAACCGCAGCACGAGGCGCACCCCGCTGCTCACCCTGCGCGATCCGGTGGGTGAGGGTCGCAGCGCGCGCGTGCTGCTCGCCCCGCTGGGCTCGGGCCAGACGGTGCGGGCCGCCTACCAGCTCCCGACGGATCGTCGTGGCGTCTTGCCCATCGGCCCCCTCGACGTCGAGGTCGGCGACCCGTTCGGCATCGCGACCCTCGCCACGCGCGCTGCAGGTGCGACCGAGCTGACCGTCTGGCCGGCGGTCGACGAGATCACCCCTCTCCCCCACACCCAAGGCGACGAGCCCCACGGCGGCGTGGACCACCCGAACGCACTGCGAGCCTCGGGTCAGGACTTCTACGCGCTGCGCCCCTACACCGTCGGCGACGACCTCCGCCGTGTGCACTGGGCGTCGACCGCTCGGCGTGACGAGCTCATGGTCCGTCAAGACGAGATGCCGTGGCAGGGGCGGGCGACGATCCTGCTCGACACCCGCCGGGGCGCCTACGGCGGACCTGCGTTCGAGCGGGCGGTCTCCGCAGCGGCCAGCATCGTCGTCGCTGCGAACCGGCGACGGTTCCTCATCCGCCTCGTCACCGCCGGCGGGCTCGACACCGGCTTCGGCGCCGGTGCCGCCCACGTCGAGGCGGCCATGGAGCACCTCGCCGTGGTGCGCACCGGGGATGGCGGCGACCTCGGGGGGACGCTCGATGCGCTCCGGCGGGCCGGCAACGGCGGTGCGATCGCCGCCCTGATCGGCGGCCGGGCGCCGAGCGACGTCGCTGTCGCCGGTCGCCTCCGGACCGCGTACGGCCACGCCACGGTCGTCGTGTTCGGCACCGGACGCCTCGACCGGAGCAACCTCGGTCCCGCGGTGGTCGTCGTCGACGACGCAAACCCCTTCGCCCCGGCGTGGGACGCCGCACTCGGGCGCCCCCGCCGGGAACGCCAGCCCGCCCGCGACGTCGCAGGGGCGAACAGGTGACGGCGACCCTCGCCCCGCCCGAGCCTCGACGACCCCAGGTCCCTCCACCCGCAGGACGACGCCCACCTCCCACGACGTCAAACGGCATCCCGCTGCTCGCCCTCGCCGAGGGGGCCCTCGCCGCCGTCACCGCAGCGGCCGTGCTCGGGCTCGGGCGACTGTTCGTCAACGGGTCGTTCCTGCTGCCCGTGCTCACCGTCGCGGGGACGGCACACGTCCTCGCCGGCTGGTGCCGGCGGCGGGGCCTCTCCGCCAGCACGACCTTCCTCGTCGCCGCCGGGGGCCTGGCCGCGGTGCTGTCCTGGCTCCTGCTGCCTGCGACGACCGCCTACGGCGTCCCCACCACCGCGACCCTCGCCGAAGCCGGGGCACAGCTGTCCGCTGCGCTCGCAACCTTCCGGGAGGTCGTTGCGCCCGCCCCGGTCGAGCCCGGCTTCGTCCTGGCCTCGGCCATCGGTGTCTGGGTCATCGCATTCGTGGCCGACACCGCCGCCTTCCGCGCCGGCGCCACGGTCGAGGCCGTCATCCCGGGCGCCACCCTGTTCGTCTTCGGGGCCGCACTCGGCGCTCCCCGCCAGCGCGAGCTCACCACCGCACTGTTCCTCGCCGGCGTCCTCGCCTACTGGCTCGCCCAGCGTGCGATCGCAAACGCCTCGTCGCCGACATGGCTCTCACGCGACACCCTCGCCGGCTCGCGCTCGCTCCTGCGGACCGGCGGCGCGCTCGGGGTCGCCGTCGTCGCCGCTGCGATCCTCATCGGGCCCACGCTCCCCGGGGCGACCGCCGACGCCGTGATCCCCTGGCGGGCGAGCGACCGGGAGGACGGCGGCTCACGGGTGACCATCAGCCCCCTCGTCGACATCCAGGCGCGCATCGTCGACCAGGCGCAGTCCGTCGTCTTCTCCGTGGCGAGCCCCGCTCGGAGCTACTGGCGGCTGACGTCGCTCGAGACCTTCGACGGCCGCATCTGGTCCTCGACGCGCTCCTACAAGGAGGCGGACGGCGACCTGCCACCGGGGACGAGGCTCGAACCGGTCGAGTCCACCACCGTCACCGCCGAGTTCGAGATCGGCGCCCTCGCATCGATCTGGCTCCCCGCCGCCTACCGCCCGGTGGGCATCGACGGCACCGACGCGAGCTACGACGCCGAGTCCGCCAGCCTCATCGTCCCCGAGGAGCTCGACCTCACCCAGGTGGGCCAGCGCTACACGATCACCTCGGTCCTGCCGGCGCTGACGAGCGAGGCGCTGCGCGCCGTGCCGGCCATGGCACCCGAGGAGATCGTCTCGACGTACACCGAGCTCCCCGAGGGCTTCTCCCCCGCCGTCCGCCAGGAGGCGGCGAGGATCACCGAGCAGGCACCGACCCAGTTCGAGAAGGCGCTGGCCCTGCAGGACCACTTCCGCAGCGGGGCCTTCACCTACGACCTCCAGGTCGATCGCGGGCACAGCGGCGACGCCCTCGAGCGGTTCCTCTTCGAGACGCGCACCGGGTACTGCGAGCAGTTCGCCGGCTCGTACGCAGCGATGGCGAGGGCTGTGGGCCTGCCGGCGCGGGTCGCCGTCGGCTTCACGCCCGGCGAGCCCGGACCCGACGGCCGCTTCGTCGTACGAGGTGCGAACGGCCATGCCTGGCCCGAGGTCTACCTGGAGGGCTACGGGTGGGTGCCGTTCGAGCCGACGCCCGGTCGGGGCATCCCCGGCGCGGTCGCCTACACCGGCGTCCCCGAGGAGCAGGCCTCCGTCGGGGACCCCTCCGTGGCCACGACCGTGGCGCCGACGACGGTGCCGGCGCCCCTCGACCCCTCCGCTGGTGCGACGGCCACGAACGACCTGCCCGACTTCGGCTTCGAGGACGTCTTCCCCGACATCGAGCAGGAGGTGACACCGAACCCCTGGCCCCGGCGGTTGCTCGTGGCCGGGCTCCTGGTCGTCGGCATCCCTGCCCTCTGGGTCGGCGTGGTCGCCCTCGCTGCCTCCCTTCGCCGACGTCGCCGCCGCGCTGGTGCCCGCTCACCCCTCGAACGGGTCAGCCTGGCCTGGGTGGAGGCAGGCGAGGCGCTCGCCTCGGTCGGGACCGCACCGCGGAGCTGGGAGACGCCGAACGAGGTGGCCCGACGGGGAACGGGCGCACCTGGCGTCGACCCCGTCGTGCTCCAGGGCCTCGCCGAGCTCACGACGACGGCGGCGTACGCACCCGACGCGGTGTCAGAGGCGACCGCTGGGGAAGCGGCGGCTGCGACAGCGGAGATCGCTCGCTGCACCAGGGCGACGTGGGGACCCCGGCAGGTCGTGCGGGCCGCAGTCGACATCCGACCGCACCTCCCGCACCCGGGAGCTCGCCGCAAGGTCGGCGCAGGTCCGTCGTCACTCCACGATCAGCGGATCTCGGCGAAGACCTCCACCACGTAGACCTTGCCACCGGCGTTGGCGACGCCCACGCCCATGTGGGTGAAGTCGCGGTCGACGAGGTTCGCGTAGTGGACTGGGCTGCGGACGAGCGCGTCGTGGAGGGTCGACGTCCAGTCCCCCGAGGCGGAGCCGCTGGCGAGGTTCTCGCCGAGCGAGCGCCAGGCGATGCCCGAAAGGCCGTCAGCGAGGTTCGAGTGCGTGAGGGTCCCGCGGGACGCGAGGACCTCGGCCCACGCCTGCGCCTTTGCCTCGAGCACGCCGTGGTTCGCGAGCGCAGGGACGCCCTTGGAGCTCCGCAGCTGGTTCGTGCTGTCCACGAAGCTCTGGGCGTTGCCGAAGAGGCAGCCAGTCAGGAGCAGGGCCCCCACGAGGATCCCGGCGACGGCGCGGACGGGGCGGGCGGCGGTGAGCGTGGCGGCGCTGGTGGTCACGCTCCAAGACATCGACGCGCTCGGCCGAGACCTTGATGATCATTGTCGACACCGTCCGAACGGGCCAGCCCGTGTGGACGGCTACTCGTCGCGCTTGAAGCGCTCCTTCATCCGCTGGCCGGCGGTCCCGAACGAGTCGCGCACGCCAGCCGCTCGCATGGACTCGGTCCACTGCTGCCACCCGGCGCGCCCCATCTTGCGGAGGTTGCGCTCGAACCACAGCGCCGAGGCGAGCATGGCGAGGAAACCGACGAAGGCGACGACGAAGGTGGAGATCGTCAGGGCCACGACCATGAAGGCGAGCCCGGCAACGAAGCCGAGCGCTCCCCACTTGAGGTTGCGCCCGGCGTGGCGGTAGATCGTGGTGGAGCCCACCTCGTGCGCCAGCTGGGGATCGGACGCGTAGAGCTGCTGCTCGATCTCCGAGAGGATGCGCTGTTCGTCTTCGGAAAGCGGCACGGCTCCTCCGGGTGCGGTCCTGCCCTGCGGTGCGTGGTCTTGCGGCGTGCGTGGCGGTCGCAACGGTGGAGGAGGCTCCGCGCCTCCGACACCGTCGATCTCGCCACGATGGTACCTGTGATCATCCCATGCCAACCCGGCCTCGACAACGCGCCCCGAGGACAGGTCGGCACCGATCACGTGGTGACGGGGCCACCGCCATCGGGGCCCCACTGCTGGTCGCCCCTCGCCTTGACCCGGGCGCCCCGTCCCGGGTCCACCAGCGTGGCCGGCACGAGGGAGGCTGCGCCGTAGCGGCCCCTGACCTCGTCGATGGCCCGGGTCGCATCGGCCCACGATGACGGCGCGTCGTCCTCGAGGCTCAGCTGGCGGCTGGCGCTGGACGAGAGCTGCGACACGCTCACCCCGAGCAGGCGGACCCCCTCCGAGACGTCCTCGGCGACGAGCAGCGGGCGGGCGGCACGCACCAGGGCCACGCCGGTGTCGAGTGCCTCGACCACCGTGACCGATCGGGTGATGGTGCGGAAGTCGCCGAAGCGGATCTTCACCTGCACCGTGCGGCCAGCGAGACCAGCCGACCGCAACCTGGTGGCGGTGGCGTCGGCGAGGCGGATGAGCTCGCGCTCGAGGGTGTCATGGGAGATGTGGTCGTAGGCGTAGGTCTCCTCGTGGCCGATCGACTTGGCCGCCTGCACCGCCACGACGGGTCGGTGGTCGCGCGCCCAGGCGAGGTCGTGGAGGTGGCGACCGCTTCCCTTGCCCAGGCTGCGCTGCAGGGTGGCCAGCGGCAGCGCGGCGAGATCGCCGACGGTCCGCACCGCCAGCCGCTCGAGCTTGGCCCCGGTCGCGGGACCGACCCCCCACAGCGCGCGCACCGGCAAGGCGTGCAGGAAGGCCAGCTCGCCCTCCTCGGTGACCACGTGCACCCCGGACCCGAACACCGGCCCTTGGAGCGACGCCTTCGGCTTGGCCTCCTCGGAGGCGAGCTTGGCGGTGAGCTTTCGGGGCGCGACACCCACCGAACAGGTCAGCCCGAGCTCGGAGAGCACACGAGCCCGCAGCGCAGCGGCGATGGTGGGGCTGTCACCGAAGAGCCGGTGGGCGCCCGAGACGTCGAGGAAGGCCTCGTCGAGGCTGATGCCCTCGACGAGGGGCGTGAAGCTGCGGAACACGTCGAAGACCTGGGCGCTGACCTCGGCGTAGCGGGCGTAGCGACCACCGAGGAAC
>JBBSLC010000102.1:0-11157 GCA_038255685.1 Acidimicrobiales bacterium
AGGCCTACGGCTCCGAGGCGGGCATGGCCCGATCGCTGCGCGACGCCCTCGAGCGTGCCGACACGATCAGGGGGGACCTGCGCGACGACTACGTGAGCACCGAGCACCTCGTGCTCGCCCTGCCCGACCTCGTCGGCGCCACGCTCGAAGAGCTGCTCGAAGCGCTGAAGGCGGTGCGCGGCGGCTCACGGGTCACCAGCGCGGAGCCGGAGAAGACGTTCAAGGCGCTCGAGCGCTTCGGGCGAGACCTCACCGCCGTGGCCCGCGAGGGCAAGCTCGACCCGGTCATCGGCCGGGACGAGGAGATCCGCCGCGTGATCCAGGTGCTGTCGCGCCGCACGAAGAACAACCCGGTGCTCATCGGTGAGCCGGGCGTGGGCAAGACCGCCATCGCCGAGGGGCTGGCCCGGCGCATCGTCGAGGGCGACGTGCCCGAGAGCCTCCGTGGTCGGCGCCTCGTCAGCCTCGACCTCAGCGCCATGGTGGCGGGCGCGAAGTTCCGGGGCGAGTTCGAGGAGCGGCTGAAGGCGGTCCTCAAGGAGATCACCGACGCTCAGGGCGACGTCATCACCTTCATCGACGAGCTGCACACCGTGGTCGGCGCGGGCGCCGCCGAGGGTTCGATGGACGCCTCGAACATGCTCAAGCCCCTCCTCGCCCGGGGCGAGCTGCGCATGATCGGCGCCACGACGCTCGACGAGTACCGCAAGCACATCGAGAAGGACGCCGCCCTCGAGCGCCGCTTCGCCACGGTCATGGTGGGCGAGCCGAGCGTCGAGGACTCGATCGCCATCCTCCGCGGCCTGAAGGAGCGCTACGAGGTCCACCACGGCGTGCGCATCCAAGACGCCGCCCTGGTCGCCGCCGCGGTGCTGTCGGACCGCTACCTGACCGGGCGCTTCCTGCCCGACAAGGCCATCGACCTCGTCGACGAGGCGGCCAGCCGCCTGCGCATCGAGATCGACTCGATGCCGACGGAGATCGACGTGGTCGAGCGCCGGATCCGCCAGCTCGAGATCGAGCGGGTCGCGCTCGCCAAGGAGACAGACGCCGCCTCCGTCGAGCGCCTTGGCTCGCTCGACCGTGAGCTCGCCGACCTGCGCGAGCAGTCGACGGGGATGAAGGCGCACTGGGACGCGGAGAAGGACGCCATCGGCACCATCCGCAGCTTGAAGGAGGAGCTCGAGGTCAAGCGAGGCGAGGTGGAGCGGGAGACCGACCTCGAGCGCGCTGCGGAGATCCGCTACGGCCACATCCCCGAGCTCGAGCGCCAGGTCGAGGACGCATCGAAGGTGCTCGACGAGCTGCAGAGCGGCGAGCGCATGCTCAAGGAGGAGGTCGACGAGGAGGACGTCGCCGATGTCGTGAGCCGCTGGACGGGCGTGCCCGTGGTGCGCATGCTCGAGGGCGAGGTGCAGAAGCTGCTCCGGCTCGAGGAGCACCTGCACCAGCGGGTCGTCGGCCAGGAGGAGGCCGTCATCGCCGTGGCCAACGCCGTGCGCCGCAGCCGTGCCGGCCTGGCCGACCCGAACCGGCCGATCGGCTCGTTCCTGTTCCTCGGCCCCACCGGCGTCGGCAAGACCGAGCTCGCCCGCTCACTCGCCGACTTCCTCTTCGACGATGAGCGGGCCGTCACCCGCATCGACATGTCGGAGTACATGGAGAAGCACACGGTGAGCCGCCTCATCGGCGCGCCCCCCGGCTACGTCGGCTACGACGAGGGCGGCCAGCTCACCGAGGCGGTGCGGCGGCGGCCCTACGCCGTGGTGCTGCTCGACGAGATCGAGAAGGCCCACCCCGACGTGTTCAACGTCTTGCTCCAGGTGATGGACGACGGGCGCCTCACCGACGGCCAGGGCCGGGTCGTGAACTTCACCAACGTGGTGCTCATCATGACGTCGAACCACCCGGGCGACCCGCTCACGCTGTTCAAGCCCGAGTTCGTCAACCGGGTCGACGAGATCATCCGCTTCCGATCCCTCGCCGAGTCCGACCTCGCCGCCATCGTCGACATCCAGCTCGGCCACCTCCGGGACCGCCTCGCCACCCGCCGCCTCGTCCTCGAGGTCAGTGATGCCGCCCTCGCGCAGCTCGCCACCGAGGGCTACGACCCTGCCTTCGGCGCCCGACCCCTCAAGCGCCTCCTGCAGCGGGCCATCACCGACCCGCTGTCGATGGCTCTGCTCGAGGGTCGCTTCAGCGAGGGCGACACCGTGGTGGTCGAGGCAGGCGACGACGGCGTGGTGCTGACCAAGGGCTGACGCCTGCGTTCGGGGGGCAGGTGGGCGGCGGTTAGTCTGCGGCGTACCGTCACCCGACGAGGAGCGCTGCCAACATGCCCGGGACCGTGGTCGTCGGCACCCAGTGGGGGGACGAGGGGAAGGGCAAGCTCACCGACATCCTCGCCGAGCAGATGGACGTCGTCGTCCGCTATCAGGGCGGCCACAACGCCGGTCACACGATCGTGGTGGGGGAGCAGAGCTTCGCTGTCCGCCTCGTCCCGAGCGGGATCCTCCACCCCGGCACGGTGAACGTCATCGGCAACGGGGTGGTGGTCGACCCGTCGATCCTCTTCGGTGAGATCGACGTGCTGGAGCGCCGCGGCATCGACACCTCGAACCTGGTCGTGAGCGGCAACGCCCACCTGATCCTCCCGTACCACGCCCTCCTCGACGTCGTCTACGAGCGACACCTCGGCCCGGCCAAGCTCGGCACCACCAAGTCCGGCATCGGGCCCGCCTACGCCGACAAGGCAGCGCGCATCGGCCTGCGGGTCCAGGACCTGCTGGACCCCAAGATCTTCCGCCAGAAGCTCGAGGTCGTCCTCAAGGAGAAGGCGGCGATCCTGACGAAGGTCTACAACCGCCTGCCGCCGTCGATCGACGAGATGTGCGACTTGTACCTGGGGGAGATCGCACCCCGCCTCGCCCCTCGCATCGTGGACTCCGTCCACCTCATCCACACTGCGCTGGAGGAGGGCAAGGAGGTCATGTTCGAGGGCGCCCAGGCCACGTTCCTCGACCTCGACCACGGCACGTATCCGTTCGTGACGTCGTCCAACCCGGTCGCAGGAGGTGCCTGTGCGGGCGCCGGCGTGGGTCCTCGCCACCTCGACCGGATCATCGGGATCACCAAGGCCTACCTGACCCGGGTGGGCTCGGGGCCGTTCCCCACCGAGCTCACCGACGAGGTCGGCGACGGCCTCGTCGACCGGGGCCACGAGTACGGCGTGAACACCAAGCGCCGCCGCCGCCCCGGCTGGTTCGACGCCGTCATGCTGCGCCAGGCGGTGCGGCTCAACAGCCTCACCGAGATCTTCCTCACCAAGCTCGACATCCTCGACCCGCTCGAGACGATCAAGGTCTGCGTGGCCTACGAGATCGACGGCAAGCGGGTCACCCACATGCCGTACCACCAGTCCGACCTGCACAAGGCCGTGCCCATCTACGAGGAGCTGCCTGGCTGGCAGGAAGACCTCACCGGTTGCACCGACCTCGCCGAGCTGCCGGCAAAGGCCCGTGATTACGTCTTGTTCCTCGCCGAGCAGGGTGGCGTCCCGGTGAGCTACGTGGGCGTCGGCCCGGAGCGCAAGCAGACCCTCCACGTCGCGTGACCACCCCGCCCCCCGCCTTCTGGACGCTGGACCACCTGTGCGGTGGTCGATCGTCCAGAAACCAACCGGGCCGGCGTGCGACGCCTTTGTGGACGCTGACACCGGTACAGCCGGCGCGAACGTCCACAATCGATGACGTCGACCCCGCCACCGCGACTTTGTGGACGCCTGACCACGTCACAGGTGGTCGAACGTCCGCAATCCGGGAGGGGCGCGCGTGACGCGGGTGTGCGTGGTCGGGTCGGGCGGGCGCGAGCACGCGCTCGCGTCGGTGCTCGGGCGCTCGGCCGAGGTCGTCGTGACGCCGGGGAACCCGGGGATCCCGGGGTCGACCGCCACCCCGGCGGAGTCGCTCGACGCCGACCTGTTCGTCATCGGTCCCGAGGTGCCGCTGGTGGCCGGGCTCGCGCACCGGCTCCGAGCGCAGGGCAAGCTCGTGTTCGGCCCGGGCCCCGACGGCGCGCAGCTCGAGGGCTCGAAGCGGTGGATGAAGGAGCTGCTCGTGCGGGCCGGGGTGGCGACGGCCCGCCACGCCACCTTCACCGAGGTCGGTCCCGCCCTCGCCTACCTCGACGAGATCGGCGACCTGTTCGTGGTCAAGACCGACGGGCTCGCCGCCGGCAAGGGCGTGCTCGTGACGAGCGACCGCGCCGAGGCGGCCGCCGACGTCGAGGCGAAGCTGTCGGGCGCCGCGTTCGGTGACGCCGGCCGCAGCGTGGTCATCGAGGAGGGGATGACCGGCCCCGAGCTCTCCGTCCTCGCGATCTGCGATGGGGCGACGGCGGTGGCGCTGCCTGCAGCACGGGACCACAAGCGGCTGGGTGATGGCGACACCGGCCCCAACACCGGCGGGATGGGCGCGTTCGCCCCGGTCGCCGACCTGCCCGCCGGCCTCGTCGACGAGGTGATGGAGCGGGCCGTCCTGCCGACGCTCCACCAGCTGCGAGCGGAGGGCATCGACTACCGGGGCGTCCTCTACGCCGGGCTGATGCTCACGCCCGAGGGCCCGAAGGTGATCGAGTACAACGTCCGTTTCGGGGATCCCGAGGCCCAGGTCGTCCTCCCGCTCCTCGCATCGGACCTCGTCGACCTCCTGGCGTCGGCCGCCGAGGGCTCGCTCCGCCCCGTCGTCGAGGTGAGCCCGGAGACCGCGGTGACGGTCGCCTGCACGGCCGCTGGCTACCCCGAGGCGCCTCGCACCGGCGATCCGATCGTCGGGCTCGAAACGGCAGCGGCGGAACCAGGGGTCGAGCTGTTCCTCGCTGGCGTCGCCGAGGGCCCGGACGGCGGCCTGGTGACCGACGGTGGTCGAGTGGTGTGGGTGACCGGCAGGGGCGGCGACCTTGCGTCGGCACGGGCAGCGGCCTACCGGGGCGTCGGGCACCTCGCCTGGCCGGGGCTCCACGCCCGGAGAGACATCGCAAGCCGCCGATGAAGGGGATGGTCAGACCAGGTCTGGTCCGATAAAGTCGGGTCGGGTCGGTCGGGGTCGGGGAGGTCGTGGCGATGACGAAGATGGTCAACATCAGCGAGGCGAAGGCGCAGCTGTCCAAGCTCGTCGAGGAGGTCCAGCACGGGAGGCGGATCGTCATCGGGAACGCCGGCCGTCCCGTCGCGGTCCTCAGCAGCTACGAGGCTGACCCCGAACCCCGCCGCCTCGGCGCCTGGCGGGGGAAGGTGTGGATCGCAGACGATTTCGACGACCCACTTCCCGCCGACCTCCAGGAGCTGTTCGACGGCGGCTCTCCCGACCGTTGAGCCTCCTCCTCGACACCCACGTCCTCTTGTGGGTGCTCATGGACGATGCACGGCTGCCAGCATCGGCGCGCACGGCGATCGAGGACGGGCGCACCCGGGTGCTGGTGAGCGCAGTGAGCGCCTGGGAGATCACCATCAAGGCCGGGCTCGGGAAGCTCCGTGCCCCGTCTGATCTCCAGCAACAGATCGCTGCGCTCCGCTTCGAAGCGCTCGACGTCACCTTCGCCCACGCCCTCGCAGTCGCTGAGCTGCCCGACCACCACGCTGATCCGTTCGACCGACTGCTGGTCGCGCAGGCTCGCACCGAGCGGCTCACGCTGGTGTCCGTGGATCCTGCGATCAGGCGCTACGACGTGACGGTCCTCGCGGGCTGACGCTCGGGTCGAGCGCCTGGCAGGCATAAGGTCCTCGGCGTGGGAGTCGAAGCGCGCGGAGGGCGACAGGTGTGGCGACCTGCCGTCCTCGTCGAGGTCGTCAGCGGGCCAACGTGACGGGCGAGGCCGATCCTCTCGTCGGCGTGGTCATGGGCTCTGACTCCGACTGGCCGACGATGCAGGCGGCGGCGACGGTGCTCCGGGACTTCGGCGTCGCCTACGAGGCGAGGGTCGTGTCGGCGCACCGCACGCCCGATCTGCTGTTCGAGTACGCCGAGGCGGCGAGGGGACGAGGGCTGCAGGCGATCATCGCCGGCGCCGGCGGCGCTGCCCACCTGCCGGGCATGCTCGCGGCCAAGACCACGGTGCCCGTGCTCGGTGTGCCGGTGCAGTCCAAGGCGCTGTCCGGACAGGACTCGCTGCTCTCCATCGTGCAGATGCCGAAGGGCGTCCCGGTCGCCACGTTCGCCATCGGCGAGTCCGGCGCCGCCAACGCCGGCCTCTTCGCCGTGGCCATGCTCGCCAACACCGACCCGGAGCTGCGCCAGCGGCTCGACGACTTCCGCCAGGCCCAGGCGGACAAGGTGCTGGCCATCGAGCTCCCGGACCTCTGAGCCGGTGATGCGTGCCCTCCGGCGGCACCGGGCTCTCCGGTGATCGCTGCCCCCGCCACCCTGGGCATGCTCGGCGGCGGCCAGCTCGGCCGCTACTTCGTCCGGGCTGCGCACGAGCTCGGCTACGAGGTCTGGGTCCTCGATCCTGATCCCGACAGCCCGGCTGGTCGCATCGCCGACCGTCACCTCGTGGCTGCGTACGACGATCATGCATCGCTCGAGGTGCTCGCCACAGGCTGTCGGGCGGTGACGACCGAGTTCGAGAACGTCCCGTCGCAGACGCTCCAGCTCCTCGCCACCATGACCACGGTGCATCCGAGCGCTGCGGCGGTGGCCGTGTGCCAGGACCGCCTCGCCGAGAAGGCGTTCCTCCGGGAGCAGGGGTTCCCGTGCGGCCCGTTCGCAGCGGTCCACCACGAGGACGACATCCGGCGCGCCGGCGACGAGCTCTTCCCGGGCGTCCTCAAGGCTGCCCGCCTCGGCTACGACGGGAAGGGCCAGGCAGTGGTGCACGACCGGGAGGCGGCGGTCGCGGCGTTCGCCGCCGCCGGCGGTGTGCCCAGCGTGCTCGAGCGTCTGCTCCCGCTCGAGCTCGAGCTGTCGGTCGTGCTCGCCCGGGGCGAGGACGGCGACACCCGGTGCTTCCCGGTCGCCGAGAACCGCCACGTGGGCGGGATCCTCGACACCTCGATCGCCCCGGCTCGCATCGGGGACGACCTCGGGAGCGAGGCGGCTGCACTCGCCGCCCGCATCGCAGACGCGCTCGCCTACGTCGGCACGATGGCGGTGGAGCTCTTCGTGGTCGGGGGCAGGGTGCTCGTGAACGAGCTGGCACCGAGGCCCCACAACAGCGGACACGTCACGCTCGACTCATGCGCCGTCGACCAGTTCGAGCAGCAGGTCCGGGCGCTGTGCGGCCTGCCCCTGCTCGACCCCGAGCCCCACTCGGCCGGGGTGATGGTGAACCTGCTCGGCGACCTCTGGGACGAAGGGGGACGGGCGCCCGACTGGGCACCGCTCCTCGCCACGCCGGGCCTGCGGCTGCACCTGTACGGCAAGCGGGAGGCCCGCCCCGGACGGAAGATGGGGCACCTCACCGTGGTCGGCGACGACCCCGCCGTCGTCCTCGAGCGAGCGATGGCTGTGCGCACCGCCCTCGGCATCGTCGGCTGAGGCCCGGGATCCCGTGTCGGCTCCGGGCGCGGGGCTGGGCGACTCGCAAGCGGTAGAAAGGGGTGTGGTCCCCAACGTCCTCGCCCAGCGCTACGCCAGCCGGGAGATGGTCGAGCTGTGGTCGCCCGAGCACAAGGTCGTGCTCGAGCGGCGCCTCTGGCTCGCCGTGATGCGGGCCCAGCGCGAGCTCGGCGTCGACATCCCCGCCGAGGCGATCGCTGCCTCGGAGGCCGTCGTCGACCAGGTCGACCTGGCGTCGATCGAGGGGAGGGAGCGTGTGACCCGCCATGACGTCAAGGCCCGCATCGAGGAGCTCGCCGCCCTCGCTGGCCACGAGCACGCCCACAAGGGGATGACGTCCCGGGACGTCACCGAGAACGTCGAGCAGCTCCAGGTGCGCGACGGCCTCCGCCTCGTCCGCTCCCGCGTCATCACCGCCCTCGCCCGTCTCGCCGACCGGGCCGCAGAGCACGAGGGGACGGCGCTCACCGGGCGCAGCCACAACGTCGCCGCCCAGGTCACGACGCTCGGCAAGCGCTTCGCCAACGCCGGCGAGGAGCTGCTGCAGGCGCTCGGTCGTCTCGACGACCTCCTCGCCCGGTACCCGCTCCGGGGCCTGAAGGGCCCGGTCGGCACGTCTCAGGACCAGCTCGACCTGCTCGGTGGCGACGCCGAGAAGCTCGACCGACTCGAGGAGGCCGTCGCCACCGAGCTGGGGTTCGAGGCCCGCCTGGCCAACGTGGGCCAGGTCTACCCCCGCTCGCTCGACCTCGACGTGGTCGCTGCGCTGCTCCAGGCCGCTGCCGGGGCGTCGAGCCTGTGCACGACGCTGCGGCTCATGGCCGGCGCCGAGCTCGCCAGTGAGGGCTTCGCCGAAGGGCAGGTCGGCTCCTCGGCGATGCCGCACAAGATGAACGCTCGCTCCTGCGAGCGCGTGACCGGTCTCACCCAGGTGCTCCGGGGCCACCTGGCCATGGTCGCCGGGCTGGCGGGCGACCAGTGGAACGAAGGCGATGTGAGCGACTCCCAGGTCCGCAGGGTGGCGCTCCCGGATGCCTTCTACACCGTCGACGGCATCTTCCAGACGTTCCTCACCGTGCTCGACGGCTTCACCGCCTTCCCCGCCGTCATCGAGGCCGAGCTGCGCCGGGAGCTGCCCTTCCTCACCACCACCCGTGTGCTGATGGCGGCGGTGCAGGCCGGGGTGGGCCGGGAGGTCGCCCACGAGGTGATCAAGGAGCACGCCGTCGCAGCCGCCCTCGCACGCCGCAAGGGTGAGCCTGGCGACCTCACCGCCCGCTTGGCCGACGACGACCGCCTCCCCCTCGACGCCGATCGCCTCGATGCGCTCCTCGGGGACCCGCTCGCCGTCGTCGGCGACGCTCCCCGGCAGGTCCGGGCGTTCGTGGCACGGGTCGCCGCCCTCGTCGCTGCTGAGCCTGACGCCGCTGCCTACACCCCGGCGCCGATCCTGTGACCCTGCGGCCCGTCGACGTCGGCCTCCCCCTCCTGCACTCGGGCAAGGTCAGGGAGATCTACGACGCCGGCGGCGGTCAGCTGCTCCTCGTCACCTCCGATCGCATCAGCGCGTTCGACGTCGTGATGGACGAGCCCGTGCCCGACAAGGGCCGGGTGCTGACGGCGATGTCGGCGTTCTGGTTCGAGGAGCTGGCCGACGTGTGCGGCAGCCACCTCCTCAGCACCGAGCTCGCCCACCTCCCGGAGCCGGCGTGCCGACCCGAGCTGGCCGGCCGGGTCATGCTCTGCCGGCGGGCAGAGATGCTGCCGATCGAGTGCATCGTGCGGGGCCACCTCACCGGTTCGGCCTGGGTCGAGTACGCCAAGCGAGGCACCGTCCACGACATGGCCGTCCCTGCCGGGATGCGCGAGTCCGAGCGCCTGCCCGAGCCGCTCTTCACCCCCTCGATCAAGGCCGAGGTCGGGGAGCACGACGAGAACATCGACCTCAGCCGAGCGGCCGACCTCGTCGGTCGCGAGACCCTCGACCGTGCCGTCGAGATCAGCATGGAGCTCTACCGGCGTGGCGCAGCCCGGGCCCTGGAGGCCGGGATCGTGGTGGCCGACACGAAGTTCGAGCTCGGCTTCGTCGACGGGGAGCTCGTGGTGGCCGACGAGGTGCTGACACCCGACTCCTCCCGGTTCTGGCCGGCCGACGGCTGGGAGGCGGGGTCGACTCCGCCGAGCTTCGACAAGCAGCCCCTGCGCGACCACTTGAGCGCCACCGGCTGGGACAAGCGGCCGCCCCCCCCTGAGCTCCCGCCCGAGGTCGTCGCCGCCACCGCCGAGCGCTACGTCACCGCCTACGAGCAGGTGACCGGACGTCGCCTCGCCGACTGGCCCGGCGCCTGAGCCCGACCCCCCGGACCCACCGCGCCCGTCCTGGGTGCAGGAGGGCGCGTGAGGTGCTGTGGGCTGCACCCGGAAGGGCGGTCGGCGGGTGATCGCGGTCGTGGGAGACTGCGGACATGGAGTTCGACGTGCTCATCGAGGTGCGACCTCGCCAGGGGATCTCCGACCCGGAGGGGGCCACGATCGAGCGATCGCTGCCGACCCTCGGCTTCGACGGGGTCAGCGACGTCAAGGTCGGCAAGGCCATCCGCTGCACCATCGAGGCACCGGACGAGACGTCGGCCCGAGCCGAGCTCGACGACCTGTGTGCAAGGTTCCTGACCAACCCGGTGATCGAGGACGCCACCGTCTCGCTGACGGAGCGGGAGGCGTGAGCAGCAGGGTCGGCGTGGTGGTGTTCCCCGGTTCGAACTGCGAGCACGACGTCGTCGAGGCCGTCCGCTCCCTGGGTGGTGACGCCGAGCTGCTCTGGCACGACGAGGCGGACCTGCGCGGGGTCGACGCCGTCGTCGTGCCCGGTGGCTTCGCCCACGGCGACTACCTGCGTCCTGGCGCCATCGCGAGGTTCTCGCCTGTGATGGGCGAGGTGGCGCGCTTTGCAGCTGACGGGGGCCCCGTCGTCGGCATCTGCAACGGGTTCCAGGTGCTGACAGAAGCCGGGCTCCTCCCGGGGGCGCTGCAGAAGAACGCCGGCCTCAAGTTCGTGTGCACCACGGTGGGGTTGCGGGTGGATTCCACCCGATCGACCCTCACCCGGTCGTGCCAAGAGGGCGCCGTGCTGCAGATACCGGTCAACCACTTCGAGGGCAGCTTCACCTGCGACGAGGCCACGCTCGACGAGCTCCGCAGCGAGGAGCGCATCGTGCTGCGCTACGTCGAGAACCCCAACGGCTCGGTCGACGACATCGCCGGCATCTGCTCAGAGGGTCGCAACGTGGTCGGGCTCATGCCCCACCCCGAGCGCGCTGTGGATGCGCTCCTCGGTTCGGCCGACGGCGTGCCGCTGCTGCGCTCGCTGCTCGATGCCACCGTCCTGGCCTGAGCGGTCCTTGTGCGTCGTGCCCTCGCAGCAGGGCTCGACCTGCCGATGGTGACGGGCTACCGAGCGCCGCGCCCGATGCCGGCGCGCTTGAGCACGGGTGCAGGCACGCCGAGCTCGCGCCACGCGGCATAGCTGATCCCCTTGCGCTCGCCGTAGGTGGCGGCGGCGGCGACGAAGTCCTCCTCGAAGGAGGAGAGGTCGACGTCGGCTTGC
>JBBSLC010000103.1:0-11097 GCA_038255685.1 Acidimicrobiales bacterium
CGGGACCGGAGATCGTCGGCGAAGAGGGCGATGAGCTGGTCGCCGTCGACGAGGGCACCGTCGCCAGCCACCGCCAGCACACGGTCGGCATCGCCGTCGAGGGCGAGGCCGAGGTCGGCGCCGGCAGCCACGACCGCCTGCTGCAGCGCTTCGGGGTGGGTGGAACCGCACCCCTCGTTGATGTTGAGCCCGTCGGGCTCGACGGCACGCACCTCCACCCACGCTCCCAAGCGGCTGAGCGCAGCAGGCGCGACGGCCGACGCTGCACCGTGGGCGGCGTCGACGACCACGACGAGGCCGTCGAGGCAGCCAGGCGGGAAGGCGGCCACGAGCGCATCCACGTAGGCCGTGGCGGCTGCGTCGCGCTCGGTGATGGTGCCGATGGCGACACCGGCGGTCCCCGGCCCGGGCCCGTCGGCCCGCAGGCGATCGAGCACCTCCTCGAGGGCACGCTCGGTGTCGGCCTCGAGCTTCGCCCCCCCTGGTCCGAACAGCTTGATGCCGTTGTCGGCGAAAGGGTTGTGCGAGGCGGAGACCATCGCTGCGGCGACGCCCTCAGACGCAGCGACGCGTGCCAGGCCAGGCGTGGGGAGGACGCCGAGCAGCTCGACGTCGACGCCCTCGGCCGCCACACCGGCGGCGAACGCAGCCTCGAGCAGCGGGCCCGAGCGCCGGGTGTCTCGGGCGACGACGAGGCGAGGTCGGTCCTGCCCCTCCCCCACCTGGCACAGGACGCGAGCGGCTGCCCGCCCGAGGGCGAGCACCAGCTCCGGTGTCAGCTCGGTCCCGGCGACACCACGGACGCCATCGGTGCCGAATCGCAGGCCCACGGTGGACCCTGCGGCTAGCGCTTGGAGTACTGCGGCGCCTTGCGGGCCTTCTTGAGCCCGTACTTCTTGGACTCCTTCTCACGCGAGTCACGGGTGAGGAAGCCCGCTGCCTTGAGCACGGGGCGCAGCTCGGGGTCGAGCGCGATCAGCGCCCGAGCGATGCCGAGGCGCAGGGCACCGGCCTGGCCGGTCGTGCCGCCACCGTGCATCGTGACGTCGACGTCGTACGCCTCGGCGGTGGTGGTGAGCCGGAGCGGCTCGGTGACCACCATCTGGTGCGTCTCGGAGGGGAAGAACTCGGCGAAGGGCCGCTTGTTCACGGTGATCGCGCCGGTGCCCTCGCGGAAGCGGACTCGGGCGACGGCGGCCTTGCGGCGGCCGGTGGTCTGGATCAGCGGCTTGGTGGCCATGGTGCCTCTCTCGGCTTGCGGTTCAGACCGGGCGACGCGCCGACGCGAGGTCGAGCGTCGCCGGGTGCTGGGCGAAGTGCGGGTGGGTCGGGCCTGCGTAGACCTTGAGCTTGCCGAGCATGGCGCGACCGAGGCGGTTCTTCGGGAGCATGCCCTTGATCGCCTTGCGGACGGCCTCTTCCGGCTTGGTGGCCATGAGGTCGGTGTAGCGGGTCTCGCGGAGGCCGCCGGGGTAGCCGGTGTGGCGGTAGGCGATCTTCTTCTCGGCCTTGTCCGACGTGAGGACCACCTTGGCGGCGTTCACGATGATCACGTGATCGCCGGTGTCGAGGTGGGGCACGAAGATGGGCTTGTGCTTCCCCCGGAGGATGCGAGCGACCTCGGTCGACAGCCGGCCGAGCACGAGGCCCTCGGCATCGACGACGTGCCAGGCGCGCTGGATGTCGGTGGGGGTTGGCTGGTACGTGCGCACGGCGAGGCTCTCTTCTTCGGTTCTTCTGGCTTCTTCGGGGGCGGGCGCCACTGGCGGCCTGATCGCCCAACGTCGACGGGCAAGCATACGGGCGCGGCTGTCATCGGCGCCAACCGCGACGAGGAGGGGTGAGGGTAGCGTCGCGCCTCGGTGATCTCCCTCGACGACCTGCGGTCGGCGCACGAGCGCGTGGCCCCTGTCATCCGGGCGACGCCGGTGCTGACGTCGCAGTCGCTCAGCGGCCTCGCGGGTCGGACGCTGTCGTTCAAGGGTGAGCACCTCCAGCGCACCGGGAGCTACAAGATCCGAGGGGCCTACAACCGCATCTCGCGCCTCGACCGAGGCGGCGGCGTCGGCGTGGTCGCTGCCTCTGCAGGGAACCACGCCCAGGGCGTGGCGCTCGCCGCGAGCCTCTCCGGCATCGGATCGACGATCTACATGCCGACGACCGCACCGCTCCCGAAGGTCTCGGCGACGAGGGCGTACGGCGCCGAGGTCCGCCTCGTCGGCGAGCTGGTCGACGACTGCATCGTCGCCGCCCTCGAGCATGCAGCGAGGACCGGTGCCGTCTTCGTCCCCCCCTTCGACGACCCGTTCGTCGTCGCCGGCCAGGGCACGGTCGGCCTCGAGCTCGCCGACCAGGCCCCCGACGTCGAGGTCGTCGTCGTGCCGGTCGGCGGCGGCGGGCTCATCGCCGGGGTGGCCACTGCCCTCGCGCTCACCCGGCCAGGGATCCGGGTGGTCGGCGTCGAGGCGGCAGGGGCGGCGTCCATGGTCGCCTCGCTCGAGGCGGGGCACTGCGTCGCCCTCGACCGGGTGGCGACCATGGCGGACGGCATCGCCCTCCGGTCCCCGTCCGCGCTCACGCTCAGCCACGTCCAGGCCTACGTCGACGAGGTCGTCACCGTGACCGAGGAGGAGATCAGCCAGGCCGTGCTGCTGCTCCTCGAGCGGGCCAAGGCGCTCGTCGAGCCGGCCGGCGCGGTCGGCCTCGCCGCGCTCCTCGCCGGGAAGGTCGGGGGCACGGGACCAGCGCTCACCATCCTGTCCGGCGGCAACGTCGACCCGCTGCTCCTCTCGAAGCTGATCGACCACGGCCTGTCCGCCGCCGGTCGCTACCTCGTCGTGCGCGTCGTGGTCGCCGACCGGCCCGGTGCGCTCGCCTCGCTCACCGCCACCCTCGCCGAGCTCGGCCTCAACGTGCTGTCCGTCGAGCACCACCGCTCGGGCCTCGCGCTCCAGATGGACGAGGTCGAGGTCCTGCTCACCCTCGAGACGCGCGACCCCGACCACCGGGGCGAGATCGTCGAGGCCATGGCTGCTGCCGGCTTCGCCGTCGAGCTCGTCAGGTAGTCGAGCTCGTCAGGTCGTCGAGCTCGTCAGGTGGGCGCGGTCAGCCCGGAGGCGGCTGACCGGGACCGGGCTGGTAGCCCTGGCCCCACTGCTGGCCAGCCGGAGGCTGCGGCTGCGCAGACGGCTGGGGTTGGCCCCACGGCTGCGGCTGGGGCGCACCGTAGGCAGGCGGAGCAGCGGGGCGCGCCTGCGTGCGGATCTGGACCGCCCACCAGGTGAGCACACCGGCGAGGGCGAGCGCAGCGAGGTCGACGAGGAACGTGCTCAGCCGTCCGGCGAAGCCGTCGAAGCCGCTCGAGAAGAACGAATCGTCGTCTGCGAAGAGGTTCGCGAGCAGACGTCCGAAGAGCAGCAGCGAGGCGATCCCGCCGGTGATGGCGGCGCCGAGGGCGAACGGTCGGTCGTCGGGTGCCGACGAAGATCGGCCACCGTGGTCGCGAAGGACCATGGCCGCAGCGAGCAGCAACGGGACCGTGAAGGTGATGAGGGAGCTGGCGATGCGGAGCCGATCGCCGAACGTGAGGTCGAAGTCGTCGGTGTCGAGCAGCATGAGGAACAGGGCGCCGAGCGTGACCAGGCCGGCGGCGACGAGCGCAGCCAGCGCAGCGAGCTGGCGGGGCGGGCCCTGGAAGAGCGTCGCAAACGGGTTGGGGCGGGTGGGGGCGGGCGCCATCGCCCCGGGCTGGCCGTACCCCTGCTGGGACCACGACTGCGGAGCCGGGCCGTACCCCTGCGGCTGCTGGCTCTGCGGCTGCTGGCCGTACGACTGCTGAGCGTACGACTGCTGACCGTACGACGGGGGTTGACCACCCGCCTGCGGGATCTGGGTGGTGGCAGCGTCCGGCGGCGCCTGAGGCGACCACTGCTGGGTCTGGCGGTCGTCGGGGGGCGGGCCCTGCGGTGGAGACCCGGGCGGGGGCGGCTGGCCTGGTCCACCGGGGGGCTCGTGGGACGCATCGCTCATGCGGGCAGCATGCCACCGCAGGTCTCAGCCGTACACGACCTCCCACAGCACGAGACCCTGCGGTGGGGCCGGCGGTGCGGTCGACGAGCGGTCTCGCGCCTCGATGATGGCCCGCACGTCGCCGGCGCGGCGCTTGCCCGTGCCGACTTCGACGAGCAGGCCGACGATGCTGCGCACCATCTGCTGGCAGAAGGCCGTCGCCTCGATGTCGAAGCGCAGCACCCCCTCACCGAGGTCGTGCCAGCGGGCGTCGAGCACGCGACGCGTCATCGAGAAGGCGACGCCGTCGGGCACCTTGGGCTTCCGGCAGAACGAGGAGAAGTCGTGCTCGCCGAGCAGCGGGTCGGCACCGAGGCGCAGCGAGGCGAGGTCGAGCGGGTCGGCCACGTGCCATGCGGTCGCAGCGCGGAACGGATCGGGCACCAGCCGGTTCACGATCGTGTACCGGTAGCGGCGGGCGACGGCCGAGTGGCGGGCATCGAAGGTCGGCGGCTCGACGGTGGCCTCGCGCACGGCGATCGCCGGGGCGAGCAGGTGGTTCACCGCCCGCTGCAACGTGACGAGATCGGCGTCGGCTCGGGCGTCGAAGCTGACGACCTGACCCCAGGCGTGGACCCCCGCATCGGTGCGCCCGGCGCACGTCAGTCGGATCGGGTGGCGGAGCACCTTCTCGAGCGCGTCCGACAGCGTCCCGGCGACGGTCCGCACGCCGGGGTTGAACGCGAAGCCGTGGAACCCTGCTCCGAGGTAGGCGACCACGAGGCGCACCCGGACCGTCGGCTCGGGCACCGCCGGCTCCTCACGTACCTCGAACAGCGTCACGACCTCGCACCCTCCCGGGACAGCGAAATGGCGGTGATCCGCCACCCAGAGGGATGCGCATCACCGCCAGCTCGACACGACCGCAGCACCTCGCTGGCTAGACGAGGCGCGGAGGACGATCCGGCTCCGCCGGTCGTCCGGGAGCAGAGCAGCGGATTATCGCTGCTCAAACAAGTTCGATGCGGGCCATCGGGGCGTTGTCGCCGTGACGGGGACCGAGCTTGAGGATGCGGGTGTAGCCCCCGTTGCGAGACGCATAGCGCGGCCCGATCTCCTCGAAGAGCTTGTGGGCCATGTCCTTGTCGCCGAGGTAGGACACCACCTGACGGTGGTTGTGGACCCCACCCTTCTTGGCCTTGGTGATGATCTTCTCCGCCACCGGGCGCAAGAGCTTGGCCTTGGCCTCGGTGGTGACGATCCCCTCCGCGGCGATGAGCGACGCGGTGAGGTTGGCGAGCATGAGCTTCTCGTGGGTGCCGGAGCCGCCCATGCGGCGGCCCTTCGTCGGCGTCCCGATGCGCTTGACCATGGCCTTACTCCTTGGTGCGCAGCGACAGGCCGCGCTCGTCGAGCTTCACGATGACCTCGTCCAGGGACTTCTGGCCGAAGTTGGTGATGGCGAGCAGATCGTCCTCGGACTTGGTGAGGAGCTCGCCCACGGTGTTGACCTGGGCCCGCTTGAGGCAGTTGCGGGGACGCTCGGAGAGGTCGAGGTCCTCGATCGGCAGGTCGAGGTCGGGCGAGCCGCTCGCCGAGCCACCGACCTCGCCGAGCTCGAGGCCGAGGGGGGCGTCGCTCATCTCGGCGACGAGGCCCACCAGGCTGCGCAGCGTGTCACCGGCCGAGGCCAGCGCGTCGCGGGGGCTGATCGAGCCATCGGTCTCGATGTCGAGCACGAGGCGGTCGAAGTTCGTCGACTGCTCGACGCGAGTCGGCTCGACGTCGAAGGTCACCCGGCGCACCGGGGAGTAGATCGAGTCGACCGGGATGACACCGATGGTCGGCGAGGTGTTGTTGCGATCGGCCGACACGTAGCCCCGACCCCGCTCGACGGTGAGGTCGATGGCGAGGCGTCCCTCCTTGTTGAGGGTGGCGAGGTGCAGGTCGCCGTTGAGGATCTCGATGTCAGACGTCGTCTGGATGTCGGCGGCGGTCACGTCGGCCGGGCCCTTGACGTCGAGGCGCAGCGTCACCGGCTCGTCGCTCACGCTCGTGAGCACGAGGTCCTTCACGTTGAGGATGATGTCGGTGACATCCTCGGTCACGCCCTTCAGCGTCGAGAACTCGTGCAGCGCCTCGTCGAACCGGACCTGGGTGACAGCGGCACCGGGGATCGACGAGAGCAGCGTGCGGCGCAGCGAGTTGCCGAGCGTGTGGCCGAAGCCCGGCTCGAGCGGCCCGATGGCGAAGCGCTGCCGGTTGTCACCGGTCTCCTCGAGGGGCTCGACCGACGGACGTTGGATGACCAGCATGGGGGACTCTCTCCTCCGGCGCAGCGACGGTGCCGCACCGAGATGACGTGGATGGGCCCCGGGTGCGTCCCCCGGGGCGGTGGTGCAGGCGAGCTACTTGGAGTAGAGCTCGACGATGAGCTGCTCACGGACGGGCACGTCGATGTGCTCGCGCATCGGCAGGTTGGCGACGGTGACCGAGGCACCCTCGCCGGCGGCCTCGAGCCACGGCGGGACGGTGCGGTCGAGGGTCTCCATGTTGTGGCGCACGACGATCATGGCCTTCGCCCGGTCGTTCAGCTCCACGACGTCGCCCTTGCGGACGGTGTAGGAGGGGATGGTCACCCGACGGCCGTTCACCTTGATGTGGCCGTGGCGCACGAGCTGGCGGGCCTGGGAGCGGCTTGCGCCCCAGCCGGCGCGGAACGCCACGTTGTCGAGCCGCAGCTCGAGCATGCGCAGCAGGTTCTCACCGGTGACGCCCTTCTGGCGGTTCGCCTCCTGGTACAGGTTGCGGAACTGCTTCTCGAGGAGGCCGTAGATGCGGCGCGCCTTCTGCTTCTCGCGCAGCTGGACGAGGTACTCGCTGTCCTTGCGGCGCAGCTGGGTGCGACCGTGCTCACCCGGGGGGTACGGGCGGCGTTCGATCGGGCACTTCATCGTGTCGCACTTGGCGCCCTTCAAGAAGAGCTTCATCTTCTCCCGCCGGCAGAGGCGGCAGACGGGTCCGGTGTATCGAGCCATGTCTCTCTATGCTCCTTCTAGACCCGACGGCGCTTCGGGGGGCGGCACCCGTTGTGCGGCGTGGGCGTGACGTCTTTGATGCCGGACACCTCGATGCCGGCCTGCATGATCGACCGGATGGCGGTCTCACGACCGGATCCCGGGCCCTTCACGAGGACGTCGACCTTGCGGACGCCGTGCTCCATGGCCCGCCGGGCGCACTGCTCGGCAGCCATCTGGGCTGCGAAGGGGGTCGACTTGCGCGAGCCCTTGAAGCCGACGTTGCCAGCCGAGGCCCAGGCGAGGACGTTGCCCTCCTGGTCGGTGATGCTGATGATCGTGTTGTTGAACGAGCTCTTGATGTGCGCGACGCCGTAGGAGACGTTCTTGCGCTCGCGGCGACGGGGGCGTCGACCGCCTGGCTTGGGCTTTGCCATTACTTGCGCACCTTCTTCTTGCCGGCGACGGTCTTCTTCGGGCCCTTGCGGGTCCGGGCGTTGGTGTGGGTCCGCTGGCCACGCACGGGCAGGCCACGACGGTGGCGGATGCCCTGGTAGCAGCCGATCTCCATCTTGCGCTTGATGTCCTGGGACACCTCACGGCGGAGGTCACCCTCGACCTTCAGCTGGGCGTCCACCCAGCCACGGATCTTGTTGACCTCCTCGTCGGTGAGGTCGCGGACCCGGGTGCTCGGGTCGATGCCGACCGCCTCGCACAGGTTCTGGGCGATGGTGGACCCGATGCCGTAGATGTAGGTGAGCGACACCACCAGGCGCTTCTCGCGCGGGATGTCGACTCCTGAGATGCGTGCCATGGCTTACCCCTGCCGCTGCTTGTGCCGCGGGTTCGTGCAGATGACCCTGACGCTGCCGTGCCGTCGGATCACCTTGCACTTCTCGCAGATCTTCTTGACGCTCGGACGGACCTTCATGTTGACCTCTCGGACTGGTGCCGCTACTTGTAGCGGTAGGTGATGCGGCCTCTGGTGAGGTCGTAGGGCGTCAGCTCGACCTGGACGCGGTCGCCGGGGAGGATGCGGATGTAGTGCATGCGCATCTTCCCCGAGATGTGGGCCAGGACCGGGTGGCCGTTGTCGAGCTCGACCCGGAACATGGCGTTGGGCAGGGGCTCGACGACCTTCCCCTCCAACACGATCGCGTCTTCCTTGGGCTTCGGCAGTGCGGTTCCTCCAGAGCGTGCGTGGCATCGTGAGAACGTTCGGCGGCAGTGGCGGGTGCGTGCGCAATCGAGGTGCGCGGCATGCCTCCGAGCCGACCGACGATGCTAGCGCCCCGGTCCCCGACGTCCAAACCCCGGTGTGCTAGACGCCAACGACCCTCACGGCTGGCGCGTGAACACCTCGGGCCCGTCGTCGGTGACGGCGATGGTGTGCTCGGCGTGGGCCGACCAGGACCCGTCGGCGGTGACGACGCTCCAGCCGTCGGCGAGGGTGCGGGTGTCGGGTCGACCCAGGTTCACCATCGGCTCGACGGCGAACACGTTGCCGACACGCAGCTTCGGTCCCTTGCCCGGCGCCCCGTGGTTGGGCACGTCGGGCGGCTCGTGCATGGCGGTGCCGATCCCGTGGCCCACGTACTCGCGCACGACGGAGAAGCCGGCGCCCTCGGCGACGGTCTGCACGGCGTGGCCGACGTCGGACAGCCTGCCCCCCTCGACGAGCTGGCTGATGCCGGCTGCGAGCGCGTCCTCGGTCACCCGGATGAGCTTCTCGGCCTCGGCTGAGATGGAGCCGACCCCGGCGGTGAACGCAGCGTCGCCGTGGTAGCCCTCGATGATGGCGCCGCAGTCGACGGAGATGATGTCACCCTCGTGGAGCACCCGGTCGTCGGGGATCCCGTGGACGATCACCTCGTTGGGCGATGCGCAGATCACCGCCGGGAAGCCGTGGTAGCCGAGGAAGTTGCTGCGGGCGCCGCGGCGCTCGATGACCGCTCGACCGATGGCGTCGAGGTCGAGCGTGGTGACGCCGGGGCGGATGGCGGCCCGGATCTGCTCGTGCATCTCGGCCACCACCTTCCCGGCCTTGCGCATCTTGTCGAGCTCGTCGGGGCTGCGTCGCACCCTCCCAGCCTACGGCCGAGCCGTTCTGTGCGGGTCTTTCGGTCCCTGGCACCAGAAGACCCGCACAGTTCAGCGGCGACGCTCACGCTGGCGGTCGATGACGCGCACCAGGCGGGCAGACACGGTGTCGGGGTCACCCTCGCCGTCGACCTCGACGAGGAGGTCGCGCTCGGTGAACCAGGCGATGAGCGGCGCCGTCTCCCGCTCGTAGAGGTCGAGGCGTCGGGTGATCGCCTCCTCGGTGTCGTCGGCGCGCTGGATCACGTCGCCGCCGCAGACGTCGCAGGTCGAGCCGTACTTGGGGGGCTCGTCGACGGAGTAGTTGGCGCCGCAGTCGCTGCACACGCGCCTCGCCGCAAGGCGTGCCAGCACGGCGCCTCGCGGCACCTCGAGGTTCACGGCGAGGTCGAGGCCCCGCGGCTGGGTCATCCGCAACAGCGCGTCCGCCTGGGCGACGGTGCGGGGGAACCCGTCCAGGATGAAGCCCCGGGCGCGGGTGTCGTCGAGGGCGAGGCGCTCGTCGACGATGCCGAGCATGACGTCGTCGGGCAGCAGCTCGCCGGCGTCCATGAACTCCTTGGCCTTCGTGCCGAACTCCGTCCCCTCGCGCACCGCGGAGCGGAGGATGTCACCGGTCGAGATGTGGGGCACGACGTAGTGGCGCGACAGCCGGACGCACTGGGTGCCCTTCCCCGCGCCCTGGCGGCCGAGCAGCACCAAGCGGGCGCCGGGGATCACTACTTCAGGAGGCTCTCGTAGTTCCGCATGATCAGCTGGCTGTCGATCTGCTTCATCGTCTCGAGGGCGACGCCCACGGCGATGAGCAGGGACACACCGCTGAACCCCTGGAACTGCGAGACGCCCCACAAGCTGAAGATGATGGCGGGGAGCAGTGCCACTGCAGCGATGAACAGCGCGCCGGGGAGCGTGATGCGGGAGAGGATCTTGGCCAGGTGGCGCTCGGTCTGCGGACCGGGCCGGATGCCGGGGATGAACCCGCCCTGCTTGCGGATGGTGTCGGCCTGCTTCACCGGGTCGAACGTGATCGCCGTGTAGAAGTAGGCGAAGAACACGATCATGACGCCGAAGATGAGGATGTAGGCGACGCTCTCCGGCTGGAGCAGGTTGCCGTCGATCCAGGTGCGGATGTTGTCCCAGATGCCACCGGTCGGCAGCACGTTGGTCAGCAGCACCGGCAGGTACAGCATCGAGCTGGCGAAGATGACGGGGATCACACCGGACTGGTTGACCTTGAGCGGGATGTAGCTGCTCTGGCCACCGAACATCTTGCGACCGACGACGCGCTTGGCGAACTGGACGGGGATGCGTCGCTGGCCCTGCTCGACGAACACGATGGCGACGAGCACGAGCAGCCCGACCATGATCACGCCGAACAGCGCGAGCATGCCGTTCTCGGCCTTGACCCGACCGCCCTCGAAGGGGATCGAGCTCACGACCGAGGCGAAGATGAGCAGCGACATGCCGTTGCCGATGCCCCGCTGGGTGATGAGCTCGCCCATCCACATGAGCAGCACCACCCCGGCGGTGAGCGACAGCACGATCAGCATGACCCGGGGGACGGTGAAGTCGGGGATGAGGTCGATGGCGGTGTCACCGAAGAGGCCGCCGCCGCCGTTGTGGAAGAGGAACGCAAGACCCGTCGCCTGGAGCAGCGCCAGCACCACCGTGACGTAGCGGGTCCACTGGGTGAGCTTCTTCTGGCCCACCGCACCCTGCTCGCGCCACTCCTCGAGCTTGGGGATCACCACGCCGAGCACCTGCATGATGATCGAGGCGGTGATGTAGGGCATGATCCCGAGGCCGAAGATGGCCATGCGGGTCAAGCCGCCGCCGGAGAACCGGCTGAGGAACCCGAGCACGCCGCCGTCGGCTGCCTGCTCCTCGAGCTGCTGCACCGCCTCGAAGTCGATGCCGGGCGTCGGGATGTGGGACCCGAAGCGGTAGAGGGCGATGATGAGCAGGGTGAACA